>NZ_JAQEKS010000007.1:0-135949 GCF_027679115.1 Coprococcus sp. TM115-187
GGGTGGATTCGGGACTTTAACCCGTTAGAAACGTGCGCCGCTAGGCGCACACGCAAAAAACCGAAGCTTAAAAGCTTCGGTTCTTATCATTCCGCTCAGATTAAGCTCTTTCAACGCGTCCGGATTTCAGGCAGCTTGTACATACGTACATTTTCTGTGTTCCGCCGTTTTCCGTTTTAACTCTAACGGATTTTACGTTAGATTTCCACATCTTAGATGATCTTCTATGAGAGTGACTTACGTTATTTCCGAAATGAGCACCCTTTTCACAAATAGCACATTTAGCCATGATTGCACCTCCTAACGATCTGAAATGTCCGCTTACAAATCTTGCAGACTCACAACAATAGTTATTTTAACAGAAACTTTTAACAATTGCAAGTGTTATTTTCACTTTTATGCATTTTTTGTTTCTTCATTGTGTCCATAATAGCCCTCATACTTCTGTGAGCCATAATATTTGTTATAATATCCCTTCTGGTTCTTGCGCTCTACCTTGTTCAGGACAACACCAAGAACGGACACTCCCGAATTCTCCAACTGGTCTTTTACATTCTGCACCAGACGGTATTTGGTCTTACCTGCTTCGACAACAATGATCGCGCCATCACTCTGATGTCCGATGATTGCCGCATCAATAACAAGACCAAGCGGCGGACAGTCAATGATAATATAATCATAGACATTCTTCATGGACTCCAGCATACCGGTAAAACGTTTGGATTCCAGAAGCTCTGTCGGATTCGGAGCCTCCGGTCCGGAAAGAAGAATATGAAATTTCGGAATATTTGTCGCCATAATCACATCTGCAAGCACACACTGTCCGGAGAGGAAGTGTGACAGCCCTTTATCTGCGCCGGTAATCTGAAGTTTCGATGCCATAACAGAATTCCTGATATCCGCATCAACAAGAATAACAGATTTTCCCATGTCTGCAATTGATTCTGCCAGCGCAACAGAAACAGAGCTTTTCCCCTCTCCCGGCACACAGCTTGTTACAAGAATGACTCTTTTATCATCTCCGCAAAACTGCAGATTGGTACGCAATGTCCGGATTGATTCACGCACCCCGTAGCTTTTCTTTTCAATCGATAAATTAACCTTTTTCACCAAAACACCTGCTTTCTTCCCCACGCGGGGCTATCTGAATCTCTTTATCTGCTCTTCCATATCCGTCTTGGATTATCTATAAAAATCTCTTCCGCATAATCCTGTCCCATCTTTTTTCTGACGTAAGCGGCACACTTCCCGAGGTTCATCTTCCGCCCCTCCAGATTGTGTGCATCTGATCCTATAAAATCCACAAGATCATCTTTCATCAGACCGGCACAGAACTTTTTAATCGTATGTCCTTCATATCCCAATACGGAATCTGCATTTATCTGAATCTGTGCTCCAAGTTTTTTCAGTTCCTGGATTCTCTCCGGTTCCTGACAGCAAAAATACCTTTCAACATGTGCAACGATCGGTCGATATCCCTTGGTGATCAGCTCATAAATGTAATTACGGACCGTGACAAAACTGTCATTAGTTGAAAACTCTGTCAAAACATATCTGCTTCCAAGCATCGTCGGCCGAAGCTTCTTATCAAGATGCCGGAGCATCTGCTCATTCCGGTAATACTCACAGCCAAGCCTCAGTCCAATTCCAACTTCTTCAGCATAATCGCGAAGTTCATGGTATACCCGGATCACCTTTTTCATGGAAGGCTCAAACATCTCTGGTCTGTAATGCGGAGTCGCAATGATATAACGTACTCCCTGCTCATAGGCATCCCGTATCATTGCTCTGGAAGTCTCCATATCCGGTGCTCCATCATCCACTCCCGGAAGAATATGACAATGAATATCTACTAACATCAAAACGTATTTCTCCTGTCAAAAAGAAAACGCCCCTCACGGTGACTACCGCCATAAAGAAGCGCTTTCAACATATGTTTTAAAATTATCTAACAGCTTTCTTTTTAAGACCAAATGCTGCTGCTACTGCTGCAAGTCCAAGTACTGCAACTGCAGATACAGTTGTTGCGCTTGTAGCCGGTGAAGTAGCTGTTCCTGTAGCGGATGTAAGAGTTGTCTTGTCAACAACAAATGCAACCGGTGACAGTGAACTAAATGTACCTGTTACTGTTCCATCTGCAACAGTTGTGTCAATCTTCTCCCAAGCTGATCCATTGTAATGCAGGATCTGAACTTTAGAAGAAGCTGTTACGCCTTTCATTGCGAATGTGATCTTAAGTGGGAATTTAGCTCCTTCCGGCGCTGTAACTTCCTTAACATCAGCAACTGTCATATTCGCATTAAAATCGCTCCCAAGTACTTCTTTCAGTTTTGCTTCAGTCTTAATGTCTGCAACTGCCTGTGTATATTCTGCCGAGATTTCAGATGTGATAGAGACATTCACTGCATTACCGTCTGCATCTGTCGCGCTGCTTACAGCTGTAACAACTGTAGAAGCTGCCGGGCTTGGTGCTGCAAATGCTGTCATTCCGATGCAGGATACCATAGCTGCAATAAGACCAACTGTCTTTAAGATTCTTGACTTCATTTTCTTTGACCTCCTCACATAGTTTATTTGATATTCGCTATATCAAGCTATACTATACTACAATTACATTATTTTGTAAAACATTTTTAATATTATTTTTTTTAATTCTTTATTGTCTACCAGATACTGCGCATGTCCGTCTTTCTCAATAATCTCACCCGGAACTTTCACGGTGTCCTCTGCAATCTTATAATCTGCCAGCTCTTCCATCTCATCCGCAGTCATATTTGTTGTCATGTAATCCTCCAATTTCTGGTACAGAGAAAGATACTCTGTTTTGCTTTGAATATTCTGCATCTTCTCGATCAGAGCATCCATAAACTGTGACTGACGTTCCATGCGCTGATTGTTACTGTCAAGGACTTCAATATCTCTTTTACGGACATATTTTTCAGCAAGTTCCCCATTAAGAGTAACTTCTGCACCTTTTTCAAATGCAGGATCAACAGCTGTATAATCTTCTGGCACGGTAAGAGTAATTCCTCCAACCGCATCGGTTGCTGCAACCAGCCCCTCCAGCGTCAGTGAAAAATAAGAATCCACATTCACGCCATACATCAGTTCTGATACCTTCTCGGATGTCAGACGGCAGCTTTCTTCTGCCCCGTCCCCATATGCGTACTGAAGTGCGATCTGCCCATTTTCCGTCATCAGCCTGTTACCTGTCACATCATAAATATCGATTCCCACCATAGAATCTCTGGAAATCTGAATGATCTGTGCCGTCTTCTCTTCTTTATTAAGGACCAGAAGATTCAGGCTGTCGCTCTGTCCGTTTTCTCCCGGGTTATTACCAAGATCTGCTTTTTCTTCCTTGTCAACACCCATGAACAGAACGGTCTTGATATCCGGGTTGAGTTTGTATTTCTTTCCGTCTTCTTCGATGATTCCGGACTGTGATTCCGTTTCGTCTGCACCCGCTTCTGCCGATGCCTCCTGTTTTTTCTGCGTACCGCTTTTCCCTTTTGTAACCGTATAAACGACACCTGCCAACAGCCCTGCGCAGATAACTGCAAGTATCACGATTACCAGATTTCTATTCTTCATTTGTCAGAACCGCCTCCACAAGAAGTCTATGGTTTGATTCTCCCGTCACACAGGTACTGAGCGACAGGATCCGGTCTTCTGTTCCTACGCTTTCGATATCACTGTAACGGCTTCTCAGGTCTCTGGAATCCTGAAGTGAATCCAGGAAAGCCTGTCTCTGGTCATCCATTACATAATTGAAAGAGTTGATCAGATGACGGTCGTCATAAATAACTGCCGCAAAAATCCGGTAAGTCAGAACATGATCTGGTGTATAAATGATCACATTTGGATATTTTTCAATATATCCTTCTTCCAGATAACGATCCAGTGTATGAAACATGGTATCTACACCCTCACCCATCTGATGTCCGTAAATAACCGTATTGAAATCTGTAAAATTCTTACTGTTGCATGCCTGTGTAAAAATAGCACCATCCGCCGCTTCTACCCGTTCCCAGGTATGAGATAGATAATAATTATCATCCTCATTATTCTGGCAAACCGGATAATCAACGGTTGTTCCATCAATCTTAATCCATGCGTAAATGTCCGGATTTTTTTCCTGAAGAACAGTAAAATCAACCGGTATCTCCGGCTTTGTCTGCTCTCCGTCATCACTATCTGTTTTTGACGGTTTCACATTTTCCGTTGCCAGCTTTTTTGCATCATCATACGACTGCTTCGTCTTTGCCGCCGTGGCGTAATACCAAATCAGATAACCTGCACAGCAGACTGCTATCACAAGCAACACCGCAACAATAATCTTTCTTGTCCTGTCTTTCAAATCGATTCCCTCTTTTCTGTCGGAATCGCTGCAAGCATATGAAGTCCAAGATATTTTTTAATATCATCTTCATTTTGGACTGTATCGTTAACCAAATATTTAATCACAATAATTCCTATAGCCAAAAATGCAACCGCCAACGCTCCCATTATTGTATTTTTCATCGTATTCGGTGATGAAGCTTTTTTAGGTACCACCGCTTCCTCCACAATCTTAGGTTTATCACTAGACATAACATACGCTACTCGTTCTGCTGTCACTTCTGCAAGTTCATTTGCAATTGCCTTTGCCTCTTTTGCATTCTCATCAATTACCGTAAAGCGCAAAATTCGTGTATCAGACTGATTATCTGTCTGAATCATTGCCACAAGCTCATCATACGAATATTTCAATTTTAACTTTTCAATCACCTCTTCTATAACTGGGCGGCTCGTCGCAAGAATTTCAAAATCAGCTGTAAGCTGCGATCCCATCTGGATATCTGCAAGAGATGTCACACTGGTTGTCTTCGTTAAAATATAAATCATTGATGAAGCTGAATATTTCGGAGTAAGGAAGAGTTTTGTCCCACTAAACCCAATCACTCCGCCTACGATAAAGCACAGAATAATCACCCATAATTTATTCAACAACAAATGAAAGATCTCGCCAAGATCAATCTCGATCTCATCATCTCTCTGTGCCTCTAACTGTTTTAATTCATTCATATTTTTCTTTCCTCTTCTGTTTTTTTACTTCCGGGATTCATTTAATTCCACAGTTTTTTCGGATAAACGCCATCCTCTGTCATCTTCTTGAATCCGGCCTGTGCAAGTTCTGTATCTTCTTTATAAGTAATACCGATCCATTTATCGTGTGTTTCCAGAACCTTTACATCCACATTTCCTTCTTTTAAAAGATCTCCTACAATATTTGGAAGAAGATATTCTTTTTTCAAAGGATCTCCTGCTTCATCTTTTAAAAATTCTGCAAATCTCTCATCCAGAACCTGAATGAAATCCGGATAACCAGCCCACATATTCATAGATACATTAGAATCTGGTGTGATCCACTTCTGAACCTCTTCGCTGTCGCAGTGAACCCCGTCAGCCTGGATACTGATTCCAGTTGTCTCATGAATCTGTTCAAGCATTCCATTTTCATCTACCACGCATACGCCACGGGTAACTGTTCCATTCTCACTGACCGTATTCTTCAGAATAAATCCAGCCATGCCCATCTGCATCTTATCTGCTGTCTCTGCGTGCGCAATCAAGTAATCATGGAGAAGCTTAAACGCTTCCTTTCCATAATAATCATCTGCATTGATGATCACAAACGGTTCTTTTACTACATCTTTACAACACAGGACTGCCTGACCGGTTCCCCAAGGTTTGGTACGTCCCTCCGGAACTTCAAAACCAGCTGGAATATCTGCAAGATCCTGATATACATATTCCACCTCGATCTGATCTCCGATACGATTTCCGATTACAGAACGGAATTCTTCTTCAATATCTTTTCTGATAATAAATACAACCTTGTCAAAACCAGCTTCTTTTGCATCATAAATAGAGTAATCCATAATGATCTCCCCATTCGGAGACATCTTGGCGAGCTGCTTGATTCCTGTTCCAAATCTTGAACCGATTCCTGCTGCCATAATAATCAGAGTAGTCTTCATAATAAATTCTCCCTCACTAAAAAACTGTCAATCTACATTATATACACTGTTTTTCTCCGTCAAAACATTACATTTTAAACGCTTTATTCAAAAATCTTACATAAAAACAGCTATTCGTAATTATACTTCAATTTTTTCACAATGTCTACCACCTATTACGAAATTAAGGAACTCCCCCTCTTCCTATCCATAACATTTTGATATGAATATAATTCATTATTGCTATTTTACGTTATCTTTTACTCATGATATGATGAACCCAGTTAAAAAAATAACAAAAATGAATTAGAGAAAGAGAGAGGTACTAAAATGGAAGACAATAAATTATGTCTTGAAAAGCAGCCATTATCTGATGAACTGCTCAACAAAATGAATGCCTACTGGCGTGCTGCCAACTACCTGTCAGCCGGTCAGTTATACCTTCTTGATAATCCGCTTCTGAAAAAGCCATTGACCATGGATCAGATCAAGAAAAAAATCGTCGGACACTGGGGAACCGTACCTGGACAAAACTTCATCTATGTACACTGCAACCGTGTCATCAAACGTTATGATCTGGATATGATTCTTCTTTCCGGTCCGGGACATGGCGGAAACTTCCTGATCGCCAACACTTACCTGGAAGGTTCCTATAGTGAAGTTTATCCAAACATCAGCCAGGATGAGGAAGGCATGAAGAAAATGTTCAAGCAGTTCTCATTCCCATGCGGAGTTCCGAGTCACTGTGCTCCTGAAACACCAGGTTCTATCAATGAGGGTGGAGAACTTGGATATTCAATTGCTCACGGCTTTGGTGCTGTTCTGGACAACCCGGATCTTATCGCTACAGTTGTTGTCGGTGACGGTGAAGCTGAAACAGGGCCGCTTGCTACTTCATGGCAGTCCAACAAATTCTTGAACCCGATCACAGACGGTGCTGTTCTTCCAATCCTTCATCTGAACGGATACAAGATCAGTAACCCGACCATTTTCTCACGTATTTCTCATGAGGAAGTGGAAAACTTCTTCAAGGGCTGCGGATGGAAACCTTACTTCGTAGAAGGTGACGATCCGATGACTATGCACAGAAAAATGGCTGAGACTATGGATGCCTGCATCGAAGAAATCAAAGCAATCCAGAAAAATGCCCGTGAAAACAATGATCCTACCCGTCCGTTCTGGCCAATGATCGTTCTTCGTACTCCAAAGGGATGGACAGGACCAAAGGTTGTTGACGGACTTCAGATTGAAGGATCTTTCCGTGCACATCAGGTACCGCTTTCTATGGAATCACCAGAACATCTTGACCTTCTGAAAGAATGGTTGGAAAGCTACCATGCAGAAGAACTCTTCGATGAAAAAGGACATCTGATTCCGGAACTTGCAGAACTTGCTCCAAAGGGAGATGCCCGTCTTGGTGCAAACCCGCATGCAAATGGCGGACTTCTTCTGAAAGACCTTCGTCTTCCGGATTTCCGCTCATACGGAATCGAAGTAGAACCTGGCAAGACAAAAGCTCAGGATATGATCGAACTTGGCGGATACATCCGCGACATCTTCAAATTAAATGAAGACAGTAAGAACTTCCGTATCTTCGGACCAGATGAAAGTATGTCCAACCGTCTGTACAAAGTATTTGAAGAGCAGAAACGTGACTGGCAGGCAGACTTGCTTGACACTGATGACTGCCTTGCAAGAGACGGACGTATCATGGACGGTATGTTAAGTGAACATATGTGTGAAGGATGGCTGGAAGGATATCTTCTGACAGGACGTCATGGATTCTTTGCAAGCTATGAAGCATTCATCCGTATCGTTGACTCTATGGCAGCACAGCATGCAAAATGGCTGAAGGTCTGCAACCAGCTTTCATGGAGACAGCCGATTGCTTCGCTGAACTTTATCCTGACATCTAATGTATGGCAACAGGATCATAACGGATTTACACATCAGGATCCAGGATTTCTGGATCACATTGCCAATAAAAAGGCAGACGTTGTCCGCATGTATTTACCACCGGATACAAACTGCTTACTCTCATGCTTCGACCACTGCATCAAGAGTAAGAACTATGTCAATGCAATCGTAGCGTCTAAACATCCAAGCTGCCAGTGGCTGACTATGGAACAGGCCGTAAAGCATTGTACACAGGGTATCGGTATCTGGGAATGGGCAAGTAATGACTGCGGTGAAGAACCAGATGTTGTTATGGCTTGCTGCGGTGACACTCCTACTCTTGAAATTATGGCTGCTGTTACTATCCTTCGTGATGAAATGCCAGAGCTCAAGATCCGCGTTGTCAATGTAGTTGACCTGTTCAAACTGGAATCAGACCACAAACATCCACACGGATTAAGTGATGCAGAATACGATGCAATCTTCACAAAAGATAAACCGGTTATCTTTGCATTCCACGGATATCCGACACTGATTCATGAGCTGACATACGAACGTCACAACCACAACATTTCTGTTCATGGATATCAGGAAGAAGGTACGATCACTACTCCATTTGATATGCGTGTACAGAACCAGATCGACCGTTTCAACCTTGTAAAAGATGCAATCATGCATCTGCCACAGCTTGGCAATAAGGGATCATTCCTGATTCAGAAGATGAACGACAAACTGGTTGAGCACAAGCAGTACATCGCTGAATATGGACAGGATCTGGAAGAAATCAGAAACTGGGAATGGCATAAATAATATCAATCGTTTTCTAATCCAAAATTCTACTTTATAACTTTATACTTACAAATATAAAAATGCTCCGGAACTTTATGATCCACACATAAAAAATTCCGGGGCATTCTCCTTATATTTTTCTTTGCAGATACACATCCCGGCTACAAAGGATACCGATTTGCACAATCCACTTTGAAAATCTATTTCTTCTTTAGTTCTTCTGACTGCTCAGAAACTTCTGAAACTCCTTCGATGCAATACTCTGAGGATACTCGGTATCATAGATCAGAATAATATTTCTGGTCGGAAGCTTCTCTTCCACTTCGATTTCAAATACATTTTCCGCCTTCTTCTCTTCTTCGGCAAATTCTTCCGGGACAAATCCAATTCCAAGATTGTGACGGACTGCCGGCAAGATCAGGTCTGTCGTCGCAAGCTCCATATCCGGCAAAAACTGCAGACCATGATCTGCAAAATAATTATTCAGGAATTTTCTTGTCAGTGCCTCCGAAGTCAGGCTGATCCAAGGATAAGCCGAAAGCTCCTCCAATGAAATCTTTCTTCCTTTTAATTCTATGTAACGACTGCCGCCGATCAGCACCTCATGGTATTCCCGCAGTTTCTTCATCCTGAGTGGCTTATTTACCTGCAGATCCGTTGACACAAATGCAAGGTCTACCTTTCCTTCTTTTACCGCGTTGACCGAGTCCATGGTACTGTTATTTAAGATTTTGAAATGTACGTTCGGATAAATGCTGTTGAACTCTCCCATTGCCCGGAACAAGAAGCAGTGCAAGGCTGTCTCAGTCGCACTGATATAGATTGTCCCGTTCTCAAGACTGATCAGATTGCTCAGATCATTTTCCCCTTTAAAAAACTGGGCGCACCCTGCCGATACATAGCTGTAAAAGGTTCTTCCCTCCGGTGTCAGCTTCATGCCGGATTTGCTTCTGGTAAATAACCGGCATCCCAGTTCATTTTCCAGGTTGTGTATCGTTCTCGTCACCGCCGGCTGGCTCGTCTTCAGAACGCTGGATGCCTTTGTAAGGTTCTCATACTTCGCCACATAATAAAAAACTTTATAATATTCAAAATTAGAATTCATGTGCCTCTCCTTTGTTGTCTTATCCTGTCAGTTTTTCATCTGCCGTAAGTATAGCATGCTTTTTTAGTTCTTACAATTGGAATCATAGCTTACTGAACATTCCGATGCTCTATGCAGCAAATACTTCCAAGCTGGTCAAATATAATGAACAAGCTTCTGAAACTGGTCACTTCCACACAAAAAAAGAACTGGCGACACTTTTTATCGTGCCGCCAGTTCCTTATTTGCTCAACAATTTTCGATTATAATTGTTCAGACGCCTGCGCTTCGATCTTTCTTTTTGTCCTCATCCTCGTTCATCTCTTCCTTCTGATTGACTTATTTTTATCACATTTTACAAATCTGTTGTTTTTTTATTCGGAAGGCAGATACTTAAGATCAATGACACCACAAACACCCCTGCAACTGCATTTCCATTAAAAATATCTCCTACCTCCTTCGGAAATGCGGAAAAGAAGTTTCCGGAAGTCTGCGTCAGTCCGACACCGATACAGAATGCCAGCGATACGATGATCATAGTTCTGTCATCAAACACACACCCTTTGAGCATCTTAATTCCTTCATACATGATCGATCCGAACATCATAACCGTACATCCTCCAAGTACCGCCTGCGGAAGCGAATTGAAAAAAGCTCCAAGTGGCGGGAACAGAGAAGCAAGGATCAAAATCAAAGCCCCCATCAGAATAGTAAAACGGTTGATAACTCCCGTCATAGTGACGAGCCCGATATTCTGACTGAAAGAAGTAAGCGGCAGACATCCAAAGCATCCTGAAATCGCACTGGAAAATCCATCCACGGCAAGAGACCCCTGCAGTTCCTCCATCTTGATATCCCGTCCAAGTGCACCGGTACACACTGCAGTAGTTGCACCCGTTGTCTCCGCTGCCGATACCAGGAATACAATTGCAATAGTAAAGAATGCTCCCAGATCAAAAACCGGTTTATGGGAAGTAAAAAATACAAGCTTGGGAAGGCTGAATACACCAACCTGCTCGATCGTCTTTGTAATTCCTGAAAAATCAACCATCGGTGCAATCCCTGCCACAGTAAATATAATGGACAGAAGATACCCACAGACCAGACCAACCAATACGTTCAGGTTCTTGTATACACCTTTTAACAGATAACGGGCAGCCAGACACACAACCAGTGTGAAAAATCCGACCAGAAGATGATACCACGCTCCAAAATCTTCTGCTCCGTTTCCACCGCCCCAGGAATCCATTCCTACCGACAAGAGGGAAAGCCCAATCGCAATCACCACACATGCCGATACTACCGGTGTCAGGAACCGTTTCCAGTATTTGGCACTCATTCCTACCAGTCCCTCAAAAATACCTCCGGCGATCACCGCACCAACCATCCCTTCATATCCAAGTTCCGAATTGGTACAGATCATCAGCAGACTACCAAGAAAGGTAAAACTGACTCCCATAACAATCGGAAGCCTGGAGCCAATCTTCCATACCGGGTAAAGCTGCAGACAGGTCCCGATCCCCGCTGCAAACATCGCGCACTGCAGAAGCTGCGTAATTTCCGCAGCACTTAAGTGATTCTCCGATCCTCTCACAAATGCCGCACTGCACACGATCAGCACCGGTGCCAGATTCGACACAAACATTGCCAGAACATGCTGGAGTCCGAACGGAATCGCCTTTTTTACCGGCACTCTTCCATTCAGACAGTAAATATTTTCCTCACTCACTGCTTCTGTATTTTTCTCTTTATCCATTTTCCTTTTCCCTCATTCTCTTTTTTTATTCTGTCCTAAGCGCTGTCACCGGATCGCTCTTTGCTGCTTTCCTTGACGGAATGATTCCACCGAGCAGGGTAAGCCCGATACTCAAAAGAATCAGCACAATTGCCGGAAGCACTGGTAAAAATGCATTGATTTTGTTATTATCTGCCACCGCATGGATGATCATATTTCCAGGGATCAGAAGCAGCAGTGACAGTCCGATTCCGATCAGTCCGGCACACAGACCAATGATAACGGTTTCTGCATTAAATACCTGCGATACATTTCTCTTAGATGCCCCGATCGCGCGCAGGATTCCAATCTCCTTCTTCCGTTCAAGTACACTGATGTAGGTGATAACCCCGATCATAATTGAAGATACTACAAGGGAAATCGCCACAAACGCAATCAGCACATAGCTGATGATATTCACGATATTTGTCACGGAAGACATCAGTGTTCCGACTATATCGGTATAAGTGATGATCTGTTCCTCTTTTCCTTCTTTTTCCATCCGGCTGTTATAAGAATCCAGGATTTTCACCACTTTTTCTTTACTCTCAAAATCCGTCGGATATATGGAAATCTGACTCGGGTTCGCAAAATCCACGTATCCAAGCTTCTGCAGATTATTGTCATAGGAAGCAGTCGCGCTCATTGTCATGGATGTCATCAGCTCTTTCAGATCATCTTCTGTCATATTCATCTGAAATGCCTTTGCAAATGCATCGGTATCAATCTTCATCGAACTTCCAAGCATGTTCTGCAGCTGGGTTCCCACATTTCCCATGGCAGCCTGCATGGCGTTCCCGATTTTTTCTGTGATCTGAGTGACGATCTGATTCATTGCCGAAGTGATCTGTGTCTCAAGCACATCCGCAATTGCTCGGGTATAAGTTCCCATTGCCTTTGCCATGTAACTTCCCATTGTCGCACTTAACTGGCTCTCCAGCTGATCCATATCGATCACCTCGGAAAGCCCGTTCATCAGACGCTGTTTTCCATCTGCTGTGGCAAGGTAGTTCAGAAAATAATCTCCCATTTTGGTCGGATCTGCTTTTCCATTCGCCGCAGCATATGCCGGATAACTACTCGCCAGTTCTTTTGTCAGTTTTTTCAGCTGGTCAGAAGTAATATTTATCACCGTATCTCCAAAAATCTCCTGCTGCCAGGCATTCATAATCTCTTTTGCTTCCTCGGTCTGTAAATACTCCGCCAGGTATTCTCCAAATTTATCCGGATCTGTATATCCTTTTTCCGCAGCATACTTTTGATATCCTTCCATCACACGCTGTACAAGCTCCTGCATCTGATCAATTGTAATCTTAAACCCACCGGTGCTCTCAATGATCTCCTGCAGATTATCTTTCAGGATCTTCTGCGCTTCATCCGTCATCAGGTAATCCATAAAATCTCTCGCCAGATTTGAATAATCTGCTTCCGGATGGAATTTCACATACTCCTGATAACCTTCTATAACACTCTCAGACAACTTCTGCATTCCACCCGGTTTTACGGTAAGATTCAGGCTTCCGATCATATCGCCAAGATTCATCTGTGGCATACCGGACACGTCAAGACTGATCTGATCCAGATTTATCATCCCGGACAGATCCAGAGAATCCCCACCCATCCGGAATGCATTTTCCAGATTCAGGGAATCTGCCGACAACAGATCACCGGAAAATCCACTGTCGTCTAAAACAAATGCTTTCTGAAATGCATCCTCATCTACCGTAAACAGACTGTTCGCATCCAGTCCGTTCTTCTCTTCTGTGGTTCCGAACTGTTCTCCGGTAAATACATTCTTGGATGGATTCTCCAGCTGATCTTTTACAATCTCACTTTTTGCAGCCTCTTTTGCGACATGCTCAGTAAGTCTCTGCGGATAGCCAATCCCCGGTGTCAGAGCGGAAGCATTTGCATCTTCCGATGCCTGTACGATTCCGACGATTTTAAGTTCTTCGCCCTGATCCACGAGTTTCTTCATATATTCCTTATTATCGGATTTATCCTTCCAGATCTCGTACTGGCTGTCATATTCGTAGCAGTCAGACACATTGACCAGTTTAAAAGTTTTTCCAATAATATCCTCATAGGTATATGTTCCGATATTTGCCGGAGTGTTCACATCTTCTTCATTGATAAATTCCTGGATCATTTCGTCCAGTTCCATCTGATCCCGCAGTCCCAAAGTATAAAGGAGAAAATCACTCATGCCTCCGTCCGAAGTCAGCACCAGTACACATTCATTATAATTCTGCGGCCAGCGTCCCGCCTTCACATCATACTGGTTCTCATAAAGCCCCTCCGTCTTAGGCATTTCATAAAAAACATTCGTACTCATCATCGATGACATCAGACTGTTGGTACTTGCGCCAGAGCTGATTCCAAGCGACTCAAAGGATTTGTCCGGATTCACCTGGCGAATGGAACCATCCTTGTTCTGCCGATAGATTCTTGGTGAAATATTATAAGAATATTCAACGGCACTGGTATAGTCCTCAATTCCACTTTTTCCTCCATCCAGATATTCTTTTAAAGACTTCAGATCGTTAGAGTCCATCGTGGAAAACATATTGGTCATCATCTGCATAACCTTGACTTCCCCGTCTTTTTTTGTCTCCTTCTTATCCGAACTGCCCGAACCACTGTCCATATTGCCTACCATCATCGATGTCATATCAAATCCGGTACTCTGGATCTGAAGCGGATACTCGGAAAGAGTCTCTTCTTCAATTGACTTGATGTAGGCATTGACTCCGTTGGAAAGTGCCAGTATCAGTGCAATCCCGATAATTCCAATAGAACCGGCAAAAGATGTCAGAAGAGTCCTTGCTTTCTTCGTCTTTAAGTTATTAAAGCTCAGGGAAAGAGCCGTCAGAAATGACATGGAAGCTTTCCCCATATTCTTATGCTCCGGCTCCTTCATGACCGCTTCATTGACATAAAATTCGTCCGTATCCGAACGGATCTTTCCGTCCTTGAGCGTTACGATACGGGTCGCATATTCTTCAGCAAGCTCTGGGTTATGTGTAACCATTACAACAAGCCGGTCTTTTGCCACTTCTTTTAAAAGTTCCATAACCTGCACACTGGTCGCCGTATCCAGCGCTCCGGTCGGCTCATCAGCAAGCAGGATATCCGGATCGTTGACCAGCGCACGGGCGATTGCCACCCTCTGCATCTGTCCGCCTGACATCTGGCTCGGTTTTTTATGCAACTGCTCCCCAAGACCAACTTTTTTCAGAGCCTCAATCGCTCTCTTTTTCCGTTCTTCCTTCCCGATCCCAGAAATAGTCAGTGCCAGCTCCACATTGGCAAGCACCGTCTGATGTGGAATCAGATTATAACTCTGAAATACAAAACCAATTGTATGATTCCGATAGGAATCCCAGTCTCTGTCTTTATATTTTTTCGTAGAAATCCCGTTGATGATCAGATCACCACTATCGTACCGATCCAGTCCACCGATGATGTTAAGAAACGTCGTCTTTCCCGAACCACTCGGTCCCAGGATCGCAACAAATTCATTGTCCCTGAAATTCAGGCTTACATCATCCAGTGCCTTCTGTACCAGCGTACCTGTACGGTATTCTTTGCAGATATGTTGAATTTGAAGCATAAAAATTCTCCTTTTAAGTTGTAACTCATGAAACGCGTATGTTTCATTGTACACCCTTAAAAGGAGAAAATCATGTCTTTTAGAAAAATTTTATTCTTTATTTTCTGAGAAGTTCTTTTCCCGAAATACCTGGCTCTGTCATATTGACCGGATCCAGAACGGTTTCCATCTCTTTTTCACTTAAAAGACCTTCTCTGAGGATCAGATTACGGATGGATTCCCCGGTCTTCATTGCTTTTTTCGCAATCTCCGCTGCTTTCTCATAGCCTACATGCGGACAGATTGCAGTAATTACGCCAATGCTGTTCTCTACCAGCTGACGGCATCTCTCTTCATTGGCTGTGATTCCTGTCACACAGTTGTCAATAAAAGTCTGCACTGCATATGCAAGTGTATCGATCGACTGGAACAGACAGTAGAATACGATCGGTTCAAACGCATTCAGTTCCAGCTGTCCACCCTCTGCTGCCATCGTGATCGTCACATCATTTCCAATGATGTTAAATGCGACCTGGTTCACTACTTCCGGGATGACCGGATTCACTTTTCCTGGCATGATCGAAGAACCATTCTGCTTTGCCGGAAGGTTGATCTCACCAAATCCGGCTCTTGGTCCGGATGACATCAGACGCAGGTCATTGGCAATCTTGGAAAGTGTGACTGCACACGCTTTCACTGCACCGGATACTGCCACAAACGGATCCAGGTTCTGGGTTGCATCGATCAGATCAAAAGCCTGGACAAACTGAATATCAGATATTTTTGAAAGATTCGGAACAATGCGGCTTACATAGGCTTCATCTGCATTGATTCCGGTTCCGACTGCCGTTCCACCCATGTTGACGGTACGCATCTCGTCCATCGCATTATCCATACGGTGGATATCACGCATGATGGCATCGGAATATGCCTGAAATTCCTGACCCAGACGGATCGGAACTGCATCCTGCATTTGGGTGCGTCCCATTTTGATCACATGGTCAAATTCCTCTGCCTTTTTGCAGAGCGCTCCATGAAGTCTGAGCAGTTCTTTTTTCAGATTCTGAAGAAGTCTGAGTGAAGTCATCTTGCCAGCTGTCGGAATAACATCATTTGTGGACTGTCCGCAGTTTACATCATCATTCGGATTTACTGCTGAATAATCTCCCTTTTTCCCGCCAAGAATCTCAATCGCACGGTTGGCAATGACTTCGTTTGCATTCATGTTCAGAGAAGTACCCGCACCTCCCTGGATCGGATCTACGATAAAGTACTCATGCAATTTTCCTATAAGGATCTCATCACATGCCTGTACGATTGCTTTTGCCTTTTTCTTTTCCAGAATCCCACTCTCGCAGTTGGTGATCGCAGATGCTTTCTTTATGTACGCAAGACTGTTGATGATCTCCGGATGCATATTCAGCCCGGTAATACGGAAATTCTCCGCAGCACGCAGTGACTGTACCCCGTAATATACATCTCCCGGAATATCTTTTGCCCCTATTGAATCCTGTTCTACACGATAACCTGTCTTGTTTTCTTTTCCATTTTCCATCTCAAAAACCCTCAATTTTCCATTTTTCTTTGGCGTATTGCCTTTGTTGTTTTCATTATAGTTCTGTGTTACAATATAATCTAATACATATATTTTTATAGTAACTATAATTTTAAAACTATGCCAAAGGAGAATACCTATGTTTCAGGGAATGGAATATGTTTATGAAGTTTATCTGGAAAAAAGCTTTTCCAAGGCGGCTGAGAAGTTATTTATCTCACAGCCTTCACTCAGTGCCAACGTAAAGCGTGTCGAGTACCACATCGGATATCCGATCTTTGACCGGAGTACCAAACCACTGTCCCTTACCGAATGTGGGGTACAGTATATCAAAGCAGTAGAAAAAATAAAAAGTATCCAGAATGAATTTGAAGGATTTGTAAACGACTGGGGCGATCTGAAAAAAGGAGCACTCACCCTCGGAGGAAGCAATCTGTTTTCCTCCTGGATCCTGCCTCCGCTGATCGCGGATTTTGCCCGCAGATATCCTCTGATCCAGATCAGCCTGATTGAAGAAACCACTGCCAATCTTGCCCGTATGCTGCGACACGGGCAGCTGGATCTGATGCTGGACAGCAGTGTTCTGGATGCCGCCATCTACGGTTGCCGTAAATTTCAGGAAGAGCACCTGATCCTTGCTGTTCCGGGAGCATTCCCGATCAATAATACGCTGCGCTCCTATCAGCTTCCTGTAGAAGATATCCTGAGCAAAAAATTTCTGGAAGAATCCTGTCCTCCCGTTCCTCTGACACGCTTTAAAAGTGAGCCTTTTATTATGCTGAAACCGGAAAACGACACTGGAAAACGTGCCCGTATGATCTGCCAGAACAATCTCTTTGAACCAAATATCATCCTGGAAATGGATCAGCAGATGACTTCTTACAACATCACCTGCTCCGGCATGGGGATCTCTTTTATCGGAGATATCATGCTCTCAAAAGTACCTCTTACCTCTGATGTGGTGTACTATAAGCTTCCTGCAGGCGAAAGCAGCCGTGACATCCGGTTCTACTGGAAAAATGGTCGCTACCAGACAAGGGCAATGGAAGAATTTTTAAAAATGGCGTGCCAGTAAGGCACGCCACTTTCCTGTAGAACAGATACTATCTATTTATCTGCAATCTTGGATCCGACAAATATTTCTTCTCTACATGAACCTACTCACTTCTGAGTGCATCGATCGGATTCATGTTCGCCGCCTTCACCGACGGAAGGAGTCCGAAAATAATTCCGATCAGTGTGGAAAATACTACTCCGACCAGAATAGACACTCCGCTGATTGCCACCGGAACTGCCGAGACTGCGGAAATAATATAGGCAAGCGCAATTCCTCCTGCCACACCGATCAGACCTCCGAGAAGGGTAAGCACTGCCGCTTCCGTCAGAAACTGCGTCAGGATCCTTCTTTTTCTTGCCCCCAGCGCTTTTTTCAGACCGATTTCTCTCGTTCTTTCTGTCACAGACACCAGCATGATATTCATAACACCGATCCCGCCAACCAGAAGTGAAATGCTTGCAATCCAGAGCAGCTGCTGGTTCGTTGAGCTACTGATCTCCTGAATCTGGTTTGCCTGTTCCAGAAGATCTTCCCCTTTATACTTTATCGTCTCATCAGACACAGTCAGATAACTGTTCAGGATATCTGCCGCCTTTTCTCCTGCCACGGTCATCTCATCTGTGCTTGTCGCGCGGACAACCAGATTCTGCGGTTCATCGTACTGATAAATAATCGACCACAGTGTATCCGGAATACAGATCGTTCCGCTTCCATCTGTGGATACATAACGGTAATAGTCTTCCATCGAATTGATCACCGGCTGCGAATTTTCTTTTCTCGCCATCATACCGATCACGGTAAATGGCTCCCCTTTAACCTCAATAATCTTTCCGATCACATCTCCATCCGGGAATAGAGCTGTGGCTGTCGTTTTATCAAGCAGCACAACTTTCCGGTTTGCAGTAAAATCTTTTTCGGAAAAGCCACGCCCTTTTGTGATCTGAAATCCATAGGCATCCAGATAATTGGAATCTATCCCAAGAATATTACAGCTTGCCAGCTTCTGACTGCCTGCATATACAGCATCATATTCATTCCGTCTGTGATAAAGGGATGCACTTTCCACCTCATCCAGTGCCTGGATCTCACCAAGTGCCTGATCTGAAATCTCCGGTATTCCATCCGGAACCTCCTGATAAGACAGATCCAGTGTCCAGTCTCCCTGATAAAGCTGGATATTGACCGCATTATTTCCCGCACCAACCAGATTTTTCTTGATCTGCTCATTGGTTCCTTTGATCGTTGAAACAATTGCAATGATCGATCCGATTCCGATAATAATACCAAGCATCGTCAGCGCAGACCGCAGCTTATGGCTCCAGATTCCCTGAAATGCCAGCCTGATATCTTCAAGCATCTCCTCACCCCCTCGTTAATTATAATCATACAGTGAATCCACTGTCTTTGTCTTCGCACCCTCTTTTACATTTCTTCCATACGGAAATGCAATTTCATCCTCCATGGTAAGTCCGGAAACAATTTCAATGGAACCGTGCATATTTTTCCCAACCTCTACATACTGCTTCTCCAGTCTTCCATGTTTTCCTTTCTTGTATACATAGGAACGGTTTCCGTCTTCTCTTATGAACATCTGTTCCAGGTAAATCGAATCCCCACTGTCACCCGAAAGTCCGTCTACGGAAATACTGACACCCTCACCAGATGAAAGATTTGCATCTTTCTCAACCACTGCAGTAAACGGATAGTAGGACATGTTAGGATTCTCGCTGCTCTTCATATTTTCAACCGGTGAATTACCGATACTGGTGATCGTTGCCTCATAAGAGTTCCCTGTATTCCAGGAAGTCACCATCACATTCATACCCTCTTTTAATTTATCATAGCTGCTTTCGGCAATTCCTCCGATTACATAACAACCGGTTTTTCCGGTCACAGATATAACCGGTTTATTCTCCAGCTTTGCCTCTGCTTCGTCAAGTACAGCTTTTACCGTTCCCTCTACTGTACTCTTTACAATACCATTATTTACTTTTTTATCCAGCTTTTTCAATTCCAGTTGTGCTGTTCGCTTTTCCAGATCCAGATTCTTGATCTTCTGTTCTTTTTCCTGGATCTGCTTTGTCTGCTCTTCCCTGGTCATTCCATCTGCATCTCCCGGATCCGGCTCTTCATATCCACCAGAGTTATCCGGTTTGTCCGGAATTTTCGGCTCTTCCGGTGTCTCCGGCTGATCCGGATTTTCGGGCTTTATCACCTGTCCGGTTTTTCCGTCCAACGTCCAGGAATATAAAAGAAGCGTTGGTTCCTTCTCCTGATCCACTACATCAAAGACGCAGACTGCCCTCTCTTCCAGCATTTTCAGCATGAACTCCGCATTCACCGTTGCCCCCGGCGCACAAAGATAGCGATACGGCTTTTCTTTTGTTCCATTCCCATCTTCATTATAGGGAGCTGCATCCTTTGTAATCTCTTTATAAATGATCTTGTCCTTCAGTTCTTCCGGAAACGGTTTCCCGATTGATGGTTTTTCCGGTTCTTCCGGATTCTCTGGTGTCTCCGGCTGCTTCGGATTTTCGGAAGTATCCGGATTTTCCCCTTCATTTTTCTTTGCATCCGCAGTCCGCATTATTCCAGGTCTGGTTCCTTTTGCAGTCATTTTTCGTAGCTCATCCTGGCTTCTTTCAACAGACGAAACAATCTTTGCATTTTTCAGCTGCTCTAATTCTGCCTTTTGATTCTGAATATTCAGTTCGATCCCCTGAATCTCCATCTGCTTCATTTCCCGCTCAAGTCTTGCAAGTGTGGTATCATAAGCAACCAGACGATCACCCATCTTCACCGTATCTCCTGCTTTGACATAAATCTCCTTGATCGTAAGGGTATCATCATGGTATATGTCCTGGCTCGCACCTGCCTGCACCTTCGCATAATCATAAATATCCGATTCTGAATACCACCCGCCATTACTCATACTGGCTACCGGTGCAACCTTGACCGCTTTTTCACTTTTTTTCATGGCAAATAAAGTACCGCCTCCAATGACACATACACAGACAGCCACAGCAATCCCGATCTGAAGAATTTTTTTCTTATTTCTTTTTTGAAAAGCCATCCTTTATTCCCCCTCTTCCGTGCCTCCTGCCTGTACATTTTCGTTCTTCTGAACAGCTGCTCCTTCTTTACACTCTCCATCCGGCCAGACAATATAATCCGTCTCTTTCAGTCCTTCCGTGATCTCCCATGTATCCTGCTCCTCATCATAGGCACCAAGCTTTACCTTTCTCTTTTCCAGTCTGTCCTTTTCATTTGCTACCCAGACATAAGGTTCTTTCCCGTCTGTATCTACAATATAAGCAGTCATCAGATGTAATCCCTCTGTATTTACTCCGTTTCCGGGCTCGATATATACATGCTGTCCCAGCATCAGACCATCACTGGTTTCAAGCGTTACATAAAATGGATACTTAGTTGCCCGGGCAGAAGAATCCGAGCCGGAATACATCTCGCTTTGTGAACTGCTCTCCGGTTTTTCTGTGTCGATCACATCCACAGATCCCTTCCAGATCTCCTCCTGGTTATTCCTTGCCCGCACTGTCACAGCCATTCCCGGCTGAAGCTCACCGATATTCTGTTCACTGATCTTTCCCTTAATTCGGTATTTTCCAGTAGAAAGAATGCTCATAAATGCCTGCTTTTCTCCACTGTAATTATCATAGCTAGGATCCGGATTGATCTCCTGGATGATTCCTGCAATCGTGGATGTCACCGTGGATGATTCCAGACTCTTCTTCGTCCGGTTCACTTCCAGTTCTTTTACTTTATAATTATATTCTTCCTGTTTTACATTCGTCTGCAGCTCCTGGATCTGCGTTGTATAAGAAAGCCGCTCACCTGCCGGTGCATTCTTTTTCTCTGTCGTTAAGGCCGCAATCTGTGAATTCAGATTGGAAATACTGTTCCCTATCTTCTCCAGCTCCAGATTCCCCTGCTCCAGTGTCATCGCAAGCTCCTCTGTATCATATTCAAAGAGTTTCGTCCCAGGCTCCACTTCCTGCCCTTTTTCTACGAAAATCTCTTTCACTTTCTGTCCTTCTGAAAGTGAGATTTTCAAAGTATCCTGCGCCTCCACAACGCCTGCAAATCGGTTCACGGTTCCGCTTCCGTTTCCGGTGATCACGCTGACCTTGTCTGCATAGAGGGTGTTTTTCGCGGAATCCTTTCCCACTCCCGAAACCATGTGCAGGATTGCGGCAATCAGAGCAACTGCAAAAATAAAGCATACAATAAAAATCACCTTTTTCTTCCCCATCAGATTTTCTTTGAAATTCCTCTTTACATTCATTTTCATTCCCTCCTTGTTCTCCGGATTTAAAGATATAAAAAGTTTGTTCGATAAATGTATGTCCGACAAATTATCTCACCGTACCATCACCCCGTAACTTGAGTTCCGATGTTCAATCATAGTTTCAGTATATCGGAAAACAGTTGGGAATACTATTTAGATTTTCTTAAATTTTCTTTCATTTTTATATCACTTGATTTTTTAACTGAATTTTCATTCTTTTACAAATTCGGTAGATTCACTTTTTGCGCAATGGAATCTACCGAATTATTTTTCTATGATACACCCTCATAACCTCTCCTACCCTTCGTCCCCTTCCACATCCATCAAAAAACACCACAGGATCCCCCTAGAGGGGGTTTATTTTTACTGTGACACAAAAAAAGCAGAAGATATCTAATCCTTTTAGAATAAATATCTTCTGCTTTAAGTTAATGGCATTGTGAAAACACTGGATTTTCAAGGGTTTTAAGACTCTTTTTAAAGTTCTGCAAAAATCAGATTACTGTGCCATCTGTTTTGCGACTTTTGAATTACATTCCAGCCTGATTTGTGAACTTTGAAATTATATTCCTGCCTGTATTGCTACTTATATATAATACAGCTATGTATTTATCAGTATTTTCAAGAAATTGGTCTTTCCGGCTAATTAACGATTTCCTGTGTTCCCCAATTTTTTAAGTTGAGGAATGATTCTGAGCATTTGTTGCTTGATTTCAATTTCATTTTTTCTTATTTGGGGAACCCTTTTTATAAAGTTGGGGAGTATTTCCGTACCCCAACTTCTAGTCTCTCTGTTACTAATTATTATTTTTCAGGATATTACCTTCTATACACATAATTCATCTTTTAATTTTGAAACAGCTTCATATTCTAATTTCCCATCCGTATAATTATATAATGCCTTTCCTATATCTTCTGGAAAATATAAATCTACTGTACTTTTTAATCCTTCTTTAAAATACAATTCTCCATTCATTATATCACTATTTGCACCTGAAACCACCTCTTTAATTACTATTGTTCCCGGTCTTTCTGAGCTATCTCCATGAAAATCCTTCATTATAATTTTATTTAATCCAAAATATCTTAATTTATCCAATACATACCTGCTCTTGCGCTCTATATCTTTATATTTATGTATTGTTTTACTCTGCAGCGGATTATGATGATCCGCGCGTTTCACTTCAGGAGATTCCATATAATTATTATTTTCGTACCACTCTAACACCAGTCTTTGCAATTCATCATATGACTTATCCTTTACACTCTCCAATTCATCAGGTTCACCGATACGATATTTCTTAGAAAAATTGTTTGTTAAACAATTACATTCTAACTCAAACTCATCGCCTTGACATAATCCTTTTTCTATTTCTCCTTTTAAAATAATTGGCTCAAATTCTATTCCTCGATAACAAGAAGTCAGTAAAACATTAAGTAATTCATAATATTCCGAATCTTCGACGATCTTCACATCAGAAATAAATTCTTGTTCACCATTACATGAATCAATTTCTATCACGATAAAATTATCCACCATTAAGTGTAAAAAGCTACTATTCAAACGCAAAATATTTTCCTTTAAGTTTCTGTCTTTTATTTCTAATGTTGAAATTGGAAACGGTTGAAAAGACATTTCTTTAAGTTTTTCATACCAGCGTTGATATATAAATATTGCAACTTTATTTTTTTGATGTAATCTAATTACCTTATTAAAAAAACTGATATTTTTTCTTATTTCCTCTTCAGCTTCAATAAGAAACATATACGGATCAATCAATACATTTCTTATCATCTTTTTTCCCTTTCGTCATTGCTGTTGCAATTAAGCTATTAAGTAACTCTTGAGTTTCATCTTTAAAATCTTCCGGATATTCTAAATTACCATATGAGTTAAGTTTTCCTTTTTTTATTTTTGTTCCATTCTTATTCTGAAAAAAATTTATCGCAATCTGGTCTTCTCGAATATTTCCCACAAGCACATGATATCTCAAACGTAAAATCATATATTCGCTATGAGTCTCTACAAAAATTTTTCTTCCGTTTTTAGACAGCATAACAAAAAAATCCGCTAATCTACTTTGTGAATAAGGATGTAAATGTAATTCTGGTTGTTCAAACATAAGAATTTCATTTTTTTCTGATAATAATCCCGAAATCAAAACAGGTAACACCTGACTAGTTCCAATACCTACATTCATAATATCAGATTTTTTATATTGAATATTTTTCACTGAAACACTAAAACCAAAAGAATTCTTCTGTTCAACACTAATTTCACTAGCTATATTCAAATGATTAGCCCATTCATCTACCGCTTCTTCTAACGTAATCGTATCAATTTCATTATCTGGTAAGATATATTTTTTTACTTTATTTTCCCTCAACAAAACTGATGCAAAATATGCCCCAGTTGTCCCAACATATTTAGGTATTGATTCAAATCCTATATTGTATAATCCTTGTGGTTTTTCTCTAATTGGACCTATATAAAAAATATTTTTTATTATATCTTGTATGAATCTTCTATAAACCATCGAAAAATACATAATATTGGCAATATCCGAATCTCTATTTTCTTTTTCATCTTTTCCAGCTCTAGACAAGTCATTAAATACCCTTGAGTATTTCAAATTTTTAGTTTTTTCATCATTTGGTACAGCTTTATATTCTGCCATTTTTTCTCTATATTTATCAATAATCTGCTTAATTTTTAACATGTCCTCCGGAGAACATTCCGATAAAGCATTTAACAATATCGTTTCTTTCAATATTCTAGGCATGTTATCTGTTCTTTCATATTCTGCAAATTGTAATTTTGAATATTCAATAATCAAATCTATTATTTCTTTTATAATTTTCTGATCTTTGTTTGTTCTATTTTTTATGCGATTCAATCCACCTCTCATTAATAACAAATAGAACTTTTCTGTTCCACTTATGGCAACCATTTCTGATTTATTAATTTGTTCAACTTTCTTAGTTCTTAATACTCCCATTAATAATTCGTTTAAAAATTGTTGAAATATATTATTAAATATTTCATCATATTGCACATACAAACTTCCCAACATTAAATTTTTTAAATCAATTAAAAACTCCGTAGATCTTTCATTAAAGTTAATTGCATACTTTTGATCATCCCTCTTACTTAGGCATATGTTCTCTTCATTAATAACTACCTCTAAATCACTTAAAACAGTAATATTATCTCTTTCTTTAAATGTCCATATAAAACAAGTAGTATCAATCCCATCACCTAATTCACTTTGGTATTCTAACGCTACTCCAATTTTTATATACCCCTTTTGAGAATCGTTAATAACCTCTTGAAAATCTCCCAATGTAACAAACTTTCCAGACAACAACAAATCAATATTAGGACTATTGCATTCTATTGTTTGTTTTATAGTTAATAACGTCTGCAGTGCAGTACTTTTCCCACTACTATTAGCTCCCATAAAAACATTTAACGTAGAAACATCAATCCATTGTGGTTCATTGTAAGATTTAAAATTATCAATGAAAATTTTTTTCAGAAAAACTGCCATTATATATCCCCCTAATTTATTTTATATATAAAATCAGTCAACTTTAATAAGTTGACTGGAAATATTGTTTTATATCTTCATTTGTTATACACGTGTTATTTTCATATGCTTCTTTCCAAGGTGTTTGCTCATGGGTCATCTCAACTAACTCAAAGGCATTATAATCTCCATAATTATTCCAAACAGCCTCCATTGTCTCTTCCGACTCTACATCAGTGACATACAAAATCTCTTCTTTTTTCGGTATTTCATTCCTACCATATTTTTTAAAATAATTATAAATTTTGGGATTAACTGGACCATATTGCCATGCTTCAAAAGTTTCTGCAAAAAGTGGCTTATTATCCCACACAAAACTCCATCCCTGTGCAAAATACAATATCTTTTGTAGTTTTAGAGGCGTTAACGAAGCACGACTTTCCGAATATGATAAATGAACAAAATACTTTGCCGCATCTAATATAGTAATCATACTTTTCTCCTTTCTGCTACGCAACATAAACCTTATATATAATATAACACAGCTACTTTTTTACCGCAACAACCTTCAATGCAGATTTTTATATCTAAATAGAACTTTTCTTACTAATTTTCTATTTACAAATAATATTTTTTCTAATAATCTAAAATACCTCCTATAAATAGTGTTTCCACTATCCATAAGAGGTATTTACATTTTTTAATCTAATGCAAAGTTCGCATTATGCGTTCATCTGAGCTGCAACTTCAGCTGCGAAATCTTCATTTTTCTTTTCAAGACCTTCACCTGTTTCGAAACGAACGAATTTCTTCAGAGTGATAGTTGTTCCGTTAGCTTTTCCAACTTCGTCAAGGTATTTAGCTACAGACTGTTTTCCATCTTCAGCTTTTACATATACCTGATCTAACAGACAGATTTCCTTCATCTCTTTGTTGATACGTCCGGAAATCATTCCCTGGATAACCTTTTCCGGTTTCTGAGATTCTTTCGGGTCGTTCATAATCTGAGCAAGAAGAATTTCTTTCTCATGTGCGATGTAATCAGCATCTACATCTGCCTGGCTTACATACTTAGCATTTAAAGCTGCTACCTGCATAGCTACGTTTTTCAGAGCTTCTTTAACAGCATCGTTAACAACTGCTGTATCAGCTTCTACAAGAACACCGATACGTCCGCCACCGTGAATGTAAGATACTACACAGCCATCTGTAACGATCTTTTCGAATCTTCTGATGCTGAGCTTTTCTCCGATTACAGAAATCTTTTCTGTAAGTGCATCGTTAACTGTCTTAGAAGCATCTTCGTTCCAAGCTTCAGCCATGAATCCTTCCATATCTGTAGCTTTTGTAGTAAGTGCCTGATTAACAACTGCTTTTACAAATGCCTGGAAATCAGCGTTCTTAGCAACGAAGTCTGTCTCAGAGTTAACTTCTACGATAGCTGCTGTCTTATCTTCTTTAACGTCTGCCATAACAATACCTTCAGCTGCGATACGTCCGGCTTTCTTAACAGCCTTAGCTTCGCCATTCTTTCTGAGGTATTCGATTGCTGCATCCATATCTCCGTTAGATTCGTTCAGAGCTTTTTTGCAGTCCATCATACCAGCGCCTGTCATTTCTCTTAATTCTTTTACCATGCTTGCTGTGATTGCCATGATTTTTTCCTCCATCTTTCAATATGATCTTTTGGATTGTTCGAATTATTCTTCTGTTGTTTCTTCAGCTGTTTCTACGTCTTCGCCTTCGTAAACTTCTTCTGCTTCACCCTGGTTTGCTTCGATTACAGCATCAGCCATCTTAGATACGATAAGTTTTACAGCTCTGATAGCATCATCATTTCCTGGAATTACATAATCAAGTTCTTCCGGATCACAGTTTGTATCAGCAATACCGATCAGCGGGATTCCGAGTGTGTGAGCTTCCTGAACACAGATTCTTTCTTTCTTAGGATCTACTACAAAGATAGCATCCGGGATTCTCTTCATTTCTTTGATTCCGCCAAGGTTCTTTTCAAGCTTTTCCCATTCTTTCTTGATTTCGATAACTTCTTTCTTCGGCAGTACATCGAATGTTCCGTCTTCTGACATAGCTTCGATTTCTTTCAGACGAGCGATTCTGCTCTGGATTGTCTTGAAGTTTGTAAGCATTCCTCCAAGCCATCTTTCGTTAACATAGTACATTCCGCAACGTTCTGCTTCTGTCTTGATTGCATCCTGAGCCTGTTTCTTTGTTCCTACGAAAAGGATCTTTCCACCTTCTGCTGCGATGTCAGATACTGCCTGGTAAGCTTCATCTACTTTTCCTACAGATTTCTGAAGGTCGATGATGTAGATACCATTTCTCTCTGTGTAGATGTACTCTGCCATCTTAGGGTTCCATCTTCTTGTCTGATGTCCGAAATGAACACCTGCTTCTAAAAGTTGTTTCATTGAAATAACGCTCATGTTTCTTTCCTCCATTGGTTTTTTACTTCCGTGTGCTTATGTCCGCGAACCATGCTTGTCAGCTTTGGCACCACCGGGATAAACCACACACGTGTTTTTTTTGCAACGTTAGCATTGTATCACAAAAGCCCTGCATACGCAAGGCTTTTTTCAGGGTTTCCCCTACAGGTTCTCATATTTTTTCAAAATCAGCAGCAAAAAAGCTGATATCCGACAAGGAGGCACAGCAGAACGATCAGAATTCCGATAAATATGCTCGGAATAAACATCATGATCACCATACCAAGTGCCACAAAAAACAGTGCAAAACCAAATACCCGTTTCATCTTCGTTCCTGCTTTTTCCTCTTTTACAATAAATATATGCCAGAAACCTACATCTATTCCTGATTTTCCGGAGAATCTGCTTCATTTAACAGATCTGCCACATCCTCTTCGGTCATTTTATCCTCAGATGGGGATTTAAAACGGTCAATCACATCCGGGACCATATCCAGGATCTTGGTCATGGTATCCTGATTCTTGATGTTGACCAGTCTGGTTGTTCCGTTCTGGATCACAAGCACTGCACTTGGAATCATCTTGCCGCCAAGTCCGCCGGCTCCTCTGTCCTTTTTGTCCGCATGAAATGCCCCTGCCCCGATTGCAAAAGATACATCAACAAGCGGAAGAATGATCGTATCTCCGATGTGGATCGCATCTCCTACAACGGTTTTGGATGATACCACGCCGTTCATCCCTTTAAACAATGCATCTACTGTCTCTTTAAACTGATTATCTACTGCCATTTTTTCGATTCCTCCTGTTATTTTCTATCGAATGCTTTACCATTTAAACTCCCTGATATCATGATAAGTGCTGCGAATATTCTTATCCAGCAGCATCTTTGCTGCAAATACTGCCATATGAACTGTTCTTAGTCTTCCTTTTACATAAACGGAACCTTCCAGTACCCGCTTTTCAAAATCCGGTTCCAGATCCATATTTTCTCCGATAAATGCATAAAACATTCCACAAAGTGCCAGTACCTGTCCGGTATGGTAAGGATCTTCAAAACCGAAATGCAGTTTTACGCGAAGCTTTTTCGGCTTCAGAAAATGCTTCACCCAGACCAGTTCCTTTTTGCCACGTGCAAAAGCTGCTTTATGATTTTCCTGTTCCAGGAACTCCAGAATTTTATCTTTTTTATCTGCGATATTTTTTATTTTATCACATAAATTCTTCCATGTACATTTGATCTTTTCCAGGATTTCCCGAAGCTTCTGACTGAGCTTCCGGATCAGTTTTCCAAATGCTTTGACCGGTTTCTTCCGTTTTCGTGGAGTTTTGTGAGCCTTTCCGGATCCTCTCTCGTCATGAACATCCTTTTTTTCTCTGGATTCACTTTCCTTTTCCGGTGTAGCATTCTCTTCTTTTTTTTCTGAAAATGTTTTCACCTTCGTGTCAGGACTTCCCTGTGTTTCTGTTTTGGACTTCTCATCTTTCACGTCCGCATGCTCTGGCTTTGCATACGTTCCGCTTTCGGCTCTCTTTTCCGGCAGCGTCTGCGGCTTCTTTACATCTGCCGCATCATTTCTTTCTGCCGTTCTCTCACTGGCATTCTCCGCACCGGCTTTTTTTCCGCCATCCGGCTTTTTCTCCTTCTTTCTCGCCGGTTTATCTTCCGCTTCCAGAACATCTCCCAACTTCTTCCAGGCAATCCGCCCCTGCCATTTCACATCGCCGTTCCGATACTCCACTCTTCCTGCAATCAGATGAAGCAGCCATGAAATCTTAAGATTCCCCTCTGCATCTTCCAGCTTCCCCGGAAACTCGGCACGCAGTTCATAGCTCAGCGGTACAAAGAGAAGGACACCGATCACAAGTAGCAGGATTCCAAGAATCACCAGAAGAAGAATCCCGATAATCTTCAAAATCAATCCAATGATATGTAGAATCATTCTTCTTCCCTCTCCTGCTTTCTGATGTAGGACCGGATATCCAGATCCCCTGTTTTTTCATAAACTTCCTTTGCGATCTCTTCTACCAGATACAGCGCATCATCATATCCGCTTGCAAGACCAACTGCGAAAATATCATCATCGATCACACTTCCCTGGCGGAACATCAACGTCGAATAAAATTCCAGCTGATTTTCCCCTTCTTCGATCAGTGCGATCACATAAGTTTTCAACGGATATTTTTTTTTATTCAGTTTTGCAATCACTTTTTCTTTCTTTTTTGCCATGCTCTCACTGACATAAAGATTTTTGTAAAACCTCATGTGCGCTGTCTCCCCGACCTTTAATTATTATAGTAAGAATCAAACACCTGCTTTGCGACACTGACACCAGTAATGGTCGCTGTATCTGCATCCTCGACACAAACGCTGATCGCCAGCTCCGGATTATCCACATTGGAAAATCCGACAAACCAGGAATGTACTGTATTTCCATCTTCACTGACCTCGGCAGTTCCGGTTTTCCCTGCCACTGTATAAGACGCACCTGAAAGCGCAGCTCCGGTACCATAATCCACAACCGCCTTCATGTATTCCGTAAGCTGTGCTGCTTCAGATGATGTCATAAGCTCTTTGTAGCTTTCCGGCATATATTTCTTCACCGTTGTGCCTGCATAATTTGTAATCTTGTCCACCAGATACGGCTTCATCAGCTTTCCACCATTTGCGATCGCCGAAACGATCATCGCCATATGGTACGGACTGACCTGTGTCTCTCCCTGACCAATTGCAGTCATCATCGTATCTGCATCTCCTGCATCTGTTTTCAGGCGGAAACTGCTTTCATTATATTTCACATCACCCGGAAGCTTGCTGTTAAACAGCATCTGTTTGGCAGTCTTTCTCCATTCTGCCTTATCCAGCTGCAGCCCGATATTTGAAAACGAAGAATTGCAGGAATTTGCAACCGAATCCGTCAGATTCTCTTCCCCATGGGCAGTGCTGTTATAACAGTGGATCGTCGCCCCATTCTGTGAAAATTCTCCATTACATTCAAACGAATAATTATTATAATCTGGATTCTGCCGCATAAAAGCAAGTGTTGTCACCAGCTTGAATGTCGACCCCGGTGTATACTGTCCAAGTGTAGCCCTGTTAAGAAGCGAACTGTTCTCGTCATTGTTCAGTGCATCCCAGTTTTCCGAAACATTATTCGGATCAAAAGACGGCTTCGATACCATTGCCAGAATCTTCCCTGTACTTGGCTCCATCACGACAACTGCACCTTTGTTATCTCCCAGTGCATTATATGCTGCATTCTGCAGGTTCGCATCCAGGGTTGTGACCACCGTATCTCCCGTATTCTTCTGGTCTTTAAATTCATTCGCCAGCTTTTCCAGGAAAAAGGCATTTGAAGTCAGAAGATTGAAATTCTGTGAGGATTCCAGTCCGGATTTTCCTTTTGCGGCATATCCGACAACATGTGCAAACACTTCTCCTTCCGGATATTCCCGTGTTTCCGATCCATCGTCATTTGTCACAGTCTGTGCAAGCACTTCTCCATTTTTATCTGTAATACTGCCACGCAGCACACGGTCCGCAAGAAGATCCTGACGGATATTGTACGTGCTGTTGACAACCTCTTTACTTTTTACCACATTAAAATAAACCAGATATCCCATCAGTACCAAAAACAGTGTTACAAAAATATAAGTAACTCTCGTCAGTTCTTTATTGGTCATCTGCTTCTCTTTTTTCTTACTGGCTCCGCTTCTTTCTGCCTGTGCTTCTTTCGGACGCCGCTGTCCGTTTTTTAGGCTGCTGCGTTCGGCCTTTTTCTTCGGTTCGCCATCCGTTCGTCTGCTGCGGCTTTTTCCTTCTGCCTTCTTCTTTTGGTCGTGATACCCGCTCTCGTCTGGCAGGCTCTCCAGCTGCTGATCCAGATCTGGAAGTTCGTCTTCTCTGTAATTTTTTTCTTTCAATGTCTTCTTCCTCGTCTTCTCTTAATACATACAGTCCCTGAATGATCGCAAACATAATGATCGTACTGAGAACGGAGGTTCCACCGTAGCTTACCAGCGGAAGTGTCACTCCGGTAGACGGAATGAACTTTGTCACACCTCCGATCGTCAGAAATGTCTGAAAAATATAACAGGTTCCAAGTCCCAGTGCCACCAGTTTATAAAAGCTGTCCCGAAGCTGCATCGCAATATTCAGAAACATCATATAAACACTGACACATACCAGGATCAGACAAAGTGCAAAAATCAGTCCCATTTCCTCCGCAATTGCTGAAAAAATGAAATCTGACTCTGCAACAGGTATCTGATCTGCCGCCCCTTGAAAAAGTCCCATTCCAAACCAGCTTCCTGTACCGATCGCCATCAAGGATTGTGCCACCTGATAACCACCTTCATTGTAAACGGCAAATGGATTCTTCCATACCAGTACACGCACACGGACGTGGTTAAATAACTTATATGCCACAACTGATGCCCCACTTCCTGCAATCAGTCCGGCAAGTACATAAAGTGGTTGTCTGCTTGCCACATAAAGCATCACCAGATATACAGCAAAGATGATCAGCGCCGCACCAAGGTCTTTTGACACAACCAGGATCAGTACATGCATTGCTGCCACTGCCGTTGTGATCACAATATTCTTAAATGAAGTGTCATTCTTCAGACTCGCCGCAACGAAAAATACAAAAATGATTTTCACAAGCTCAGATGGCTGAAGGGTAAAACCTCCGATTGCAACATTCAGCATCGCTCCTCCAGTCACACGTCCTACAATGATAACGACCCCAAGCATTACAACACCTGCAATTGCATAGAATATTTTCCATTCTGACAGAGCTTTTACCTTCCGGATGATGACCGGGATCACAAGACTTATCGCTACGGATGCACTGACAATGATAAACTGCTTTACCGCAAGCGAATACGAAAGTCTGGTGATCATAATAAAACCGATTGCCATCAGCATACACATATTGTTTACAACCAGCCGCGACACCCGCGGGTAAATTTTTGTATACAGCAAAATAACTGCCAGAAACAGTACCACCTGCATCCCGTAAAATCCGATCATTTTTGTTTCATTTTTCTGCAGATACATCACCAGAAATGCAATCATATGAAGCAGAAACATCAGCACATTCTGCTTTCTGAAAATACTTCTCTGTGTATACTCATCTGCGTAATTAAATACTGCAAAACATTCAAATGTATAGACCAGCATCAGGGCTATCATCAGATATTTTGACAGCTCTACAATTATATTGACCAAAATTCCACCTACTTTATTCCTCTTTTCCAGTGTCCCCTGGTGTACGTTCCCTCCGGAAGTTCTTTTCCTTCAAAATACGCACTTAAAATCTGCCTTACCTCCTGCTGCCTTTCAGTAGTAAACATCAGTCGGATCCGCCCAGGACCGATCTGATATACCTCTTCCATCCGGTCTCCCAGATATAATGGTACATAATTGTAAAGGATATTATAACAGTAATCACATTCATTTTTTACCACAAATGAATTACGATATCTGTCAGTTATTGTCATCTGTCCGGATTTTTTCTGACATCCTCTGGTCGTTTTCTGAATACATCCTGCAGATACCATCATCGGAAGATAACCATATACGATCACTTCTCCATCCTTTACCCGGAGATCCTGGAGTTCTCTTTCTGTCAGTTCCACGGGCGCTGTAAATTCAAAAACTCCCTTTTCCTTCCAGAATTTCCTGCTTTCCTGATTAAATTCATACAGATTGTAATCGGTCATAATCCTTCCGGTATAACCATGCTCTTTCAGAAACGCAAAACTTTCATAATTTGCGATCAGAATGCCGTCCCATCCGGCTCCGAATATCCGGTTATATGCAGCTTCATACTGTTTTCGGGTTCTTTCCCGGAAAATATAAGGCATGACCAGATAAATTTCTTTCCCTGCTGCATGTACTTTTGTAATCCACTCCACATAGCTGTCCTTCTCCCAGATGCGAGGGAACATGGTACAATCCACATAGATTCTTCCGATTGCTTCTTCTTCCAAGATCACTTCCAGCTGTTCTGCGGTTCTTACCGATGCCGTCCATCCGGAAAGTACCTCTTCTTCCATTGAAAGCTCTGTCTTATCTTCTTCCGGATCTTTCACTTCACCACTTCTTCTGTATTTCTCACAGATCACTTTTTCCAGTGTCTCCAGTGCTTCCCTTCGAAGTTCGTTCAGGCTCTGCATCGGAAGAAATACTTTTTCTCCGATCTCGACCTTTAAAAAGGAAAATTCAAATTCCGTATTTCCCGTCTTGCGCAGCTGCTTTTCAATCCGCTCTCTGCTCATCGGCTGGCTCAGTGCTTCCTGTGCTTTTTCACCGGCAACCGTAATCTCGGCATCCCGGCACTTCACCGTAAGCGTTGCCGTTTCCTGCGGATACAGCCGGAAAGTTCCGCAGATCCGTTCTTTTATTTTTCCATTTACAAATTCTTCACGCAGCGTGTCAATCAATGTGCTGTTTCTTGTACGCATCCAGATTTCATCCCTCTTGAACGGGGTATCTGCAAATACCGGGATCTGCACATTCATTCCTTTTCTGACTGCATCCTTACAGGTATAATTATCTGCTTTTTCCCTGCCTTTGCGCATCGGGAGTTCAATAATATCCTGCGGATACAGGTCTGTCAGTGCTTTTGCAGTCACATTTCTGCCTTTTTTAGCAAGTACCTTTACTGCCGGCACTCCTGCATGGTTCGGACGGTTTAAGGAAATCATCTCCCGTCCATTCTGTGTATGATAATAACCCGTATGGAAACCGCCACGGTTATAGAGATCCAGCAGCATCTGCCGATCCTCCTCGCGGACATGGTATTTCTTCATCGCATACGCTGCCGGATCCTCTTCTGCCGGACATTCTTCGTAATATTTCAGATAAAGATCGGCATATTTCCGGTACTGGAAAGCGACTGCTGCCGCATACTCCGGCTTCTTCATCCGGCCTTCAATCTTGAAAGAATAAATCCCGCTCTCGATCATCTCCGGGATCAGTTCCAGTGTGCAGATATCCTTGAGACTCAGCAGATACTGTGGTCTCTTTGCTTCCGGTGTCTGGTAAAGCAGTCTGCACGGCTGTGCGCACTGTCCACGGTTGCCACTTCTGCCACCGATAAAGCTGCTGAACAGGCACTGACCGGAATAGCAATAGCAGAGTGCACCATGTACAAAGCTTTCAATCTCAAGTTCTGTCTCATCGGCAATCTTCTTCACCTCTGCCATACTCAGTTCTCTGGATGTAACAATCCGCTGTGCACCTTCCTTTTCCAGAAACTTCGCCCCATCCACTCCCGTAAGCGTCATCTGGGTACTTGCGTGGATCGGAAGATCTGGAAAATGCTTCCGGATAAAACGGAACAGTCCAATATCCTGCACGATCACCGCATCCAGTCCCTGCCGGTAATAAGGGAGCAGATAATCATACATCTGTTTCTCCATCTCACGGTCTTTGATCAGTGTATTCACGGTCAGATACAGTCTTCTTCCATGTAAATGCACATAATCAATTGCCTCTAAAAGTTCTTCCTCCGTCAGGTTATGTGCATAAGCACGTGCCCCAAAAAGGGCTCCCCCTGTATATACCGCATCAGCTCCTGCTGCAATTGCCGCTTTCAGGCACTCCATACTCCCTGCCGGTGCAAGGATTTCAACTCTGTCTTTCATATAACTCCTCTATCTTTAAATAACCTGTATACAAAGCCCCTGTGTTGCAGACATTTCTCTTTGTATACCGGAGTATCAAAAATAGACTGCCTCAGGACAGTCTATTTTGTACGGTGATTTTTCATTTCTGTTTCAAGTTGTACGATCTTCATCTGAAGTTCCTGGTTCTCTGCCTTGAGTTTATCCAGTGCTTTTTCAGCATTCTCATACTTGATCTGTACTGAGATCAGTTCATGCTTTAAATCGTACATCTCTTTGTCTTTTGCCTCGATGTCGCTTTCTAATGCGCCGCCCTGTTTCTTGGCTTTAAAATAATCATCTGCTATATTTAAAGCAAGAAGCACACTTCTGGCTTCCGCACTCTGCTTGCGATATCCATCGCTGCTTGTACATTCCTCGATTTTATGGTTCAGATAAGTGGATACCTTCTGCAGATAATCTTCACTTTCAAATCCGCTCAGGGTGAATACTTTGCCGCCTATCAAAACTTCTGTATAATTTTTTGACGATGCCATAAAGAACCTCCTTGCCGCCTAATCCTTTTTTCATTATAAACTATATTCTGATAAAAACCAACCACTTTTCGATATTTTCAGCAGAAATTCTGTTTTATTCTTTATCAGTCAGCTCAAAATGATTCTTTCTGACCTTCAAAATCCCCTCTTTTTCCATTTTTTTCAACTCATGTGACAGCACACTCCGGTTGATTCCCAGATAATTCGCCATCTGTTCTCTGTTAAATTCAATATCAAATGCACTGCTTTTGTGGCGGCTTTGCTGAACTCTCAGATACCGCTCGATTCTTTCCCGGATTCCTCTGATTGACAGCAGTTCGATTTTCCTGCACTTGCGGATATCTTCATTTGCAAGGAAATGAACCGTCTTCTTGTAAAACTCAATCCTCTCACGTAGATCCAGAACACCCTCTTCTTCCATCGCCCGTACAGGGAACCAGAAAATGTGCGCCTGTTCCGATGCATAAATATCATAAGGACTCGTCTTTTTTTCACTGACCGCAATCTCCACTCCCACAACAAACGAGCTGACCAGCTTCTGGACCAGCTGTTCGGTTCCATCCCGGTAATACTGCACTTTACAGAGCCCGCCGTCAAGCAGGATTCCGATATTGTTCAGTTTTTCTCTTTCTCTTATGATGATTTCGCCCTTGTCATAGGTTACGGTTCTGCCGCCTAACCGGTCAATGATCTCATCCGCCTTCTTCCGATCCATATCACAGAAGAAAATGCTCCGGTAAATCGCTTCCCTGTCTTGTTCTTTCTGCATTTTTGCTGCCACCTTCTGCCCGTTTTCTCTATTTGTCCATTATAGCATCTGCCACGCTATCCTTCAAGGAACAGCACTTTTTCTTCCGGAAATGCGAGTGCATCCGGCATTCCTTTTTCTTCCAGAGTGGCAGAAATCTCTCTTTGGACAAACCAGCAGAAGTCCTCACATCCCGACTCGCATTGGATAAAATATTTTCGTTCAAATGGATAATCCACACTTTTCCATTCTTTAACTTTCAGCATAGCCCCGGATATCGTTCCATACACCGGAATCAGATCATGAGCTCGGATTCCGATTGCCTTCACATTCTCCGGCACACTGCGTCCTTTAAAAATCAGCTGCACATCCCAGTCTTTCACATACACCGTCTGCGCATCCATCCGGTAAACATCTGCAATATTTTTACATCCGGTAAGTCTTGCCGCTGTTTTATAGCGCGGTGCATTAAATACTTCTTTTACCGGACCCAGGCGGATTCCATGTCCATCTTCAATTACCAGAACCTCTTCACTGAAGCTGTAGATTTCATCCCTGCTGTGGGACACCATAATCACCGTACCTTCATAATCACTCAGCATTTCCATCAGCTCGGTCAGCATCCGCTCCCGAAGATACGCATCCAGTGCCGAAAATGGTTCATCCAGAAGAATCACATCCGGTTCATATGCCATAATCCGTGCCAGTGCCGTTCTCTGCTGCTGTCCGCCGGAAAGCTTTGACGGATAAAGCTTTTCCAGTCCGTCCAGCTGGAAATGATGGATCAGCTGTTCTACCATTTTCTGCATATCTTCTTTGTTTCCGGTAAATCCAATCCCGATATTCTGCTCCACGGTCATGTTCGGAAACAACGCATAATTTTGAAAAAGATAACCGACTTTCCTTTTTTGTGGCTTCAGAAAAATCTTTTTTCCGGCATCAAAAAGGGTAACTCCGTCAATCACGATCCGCCCTTTTTCCGGTCTTTCGATCCCGGCAATACTTTTCAAGGTCAGGCTTTTCCCACATCCGGAAGCGCCCAGGATTCCGATCCGCTTTTTTTCACTTTTAAAGGCAACATCCAGCCTGAATTTTTCATACTGTTTTTTTATCTCTAGTTCTACCATTGCTTTGTATGTTTCATTCCCTTTCCAAATGCCAGATTCATAAGTACTACTATTCCAAATGCGATCAGGATTACAATTCCGACCCACACGCCTGCCGTCTGATAATCACCGTCCTGGATGACCATTGCAATCCTCTGGGAAATGGTTGCCGTCTTTCCTGGAATATTGCCCGCAAGCATGGAGGTCGCACCATATTCTCCAAGCGCTCTTGCAAATGCAAGAATTGTACCGGATGCAACTCCAGGACCTGCCGCCGGCATGATCACCCTCCAGAAAATCTTCCACTCCGGCATACCGAGCGTCTGCGCCGCATAGATCAGGTTCACATCCACCTGTTCAAATGCTGCTCTTGCATTCCGGTACATCAGTGGAAATGCAATCACAGTTGCCGCGATCACGCATCCTGCCCAGGACTGTACGATCTTGATATCAAATGTCGTATAAAGACACGATCCAACGGTTCTTCTCGTACTGAAAATGAGCAGCAGGAAAAATCCTGCAACCGTCGGCGGAAGCACCAGCGGCAGTGTCAGAATCCCATCCAGCACAGCCCTGAGACCCGTCTTCGCTTTCAACACCTTTCTTGCTGCCCATATTCCCAGGAAGAATGACACAATCGTTGCTGCGATTCCTGTTTTGATTGAAATGAAAAGCGGACTCCAGTCAAGTCCTGCAAGGATCTGTCTTATTTCTTCCATATTGTTCCTCTTTTACTCTACGTTTGTATCGAAATAGTAGCTGTCAAAGATCTTCTTTGCGTCATCGGATGTTACATATGTAAGGAAATCATCGGATGCTTTTTTCTTTGCATCATCTGCCTCTTTATTTTCCACACGGCAGATCGGATAAATCACATTACCTGTCAGATCATAGTTTACTGTCTGAAGGATCTTGATCTGATCCTCATATCCGTATGTATCAGAATAATAAGTTGTTCCAACTTCGCATGCACCCTCTGTAACGGCGATCAGCACCTTGCTTACATTTGCCTGCTCACTGATTTCTGCTCCACCAAGAGCTTCAGAAACCTGTTCTGTTGTGATGGTAGACGCATCGTCTACTTTGTCCAGAATTCCGAGATTCATCAACGCCTGACGGGTGTATTTTCCAACTGGTACACTTCCGCCTGCAAGTGCAATGCTCTTTGCCTCATTTAAGTTTTCAAGCCCGGTTACTGCTGTATCACTGTCCTTTAATGTGATAACAACTACCTGATTGTTCACTACATTATGGCGGGTTCCTTCTACTACCAGTCCGTCAGCCTCAAGCTGATCCATCTGTTTCTGTGCTGCGGAGAAGAACAGGTCACACTCATATCCTTCTTCGATCTGTGTCAGCAGAGTTCCTGAGCTGTCTGCATTGTAGACGATCTTCACATTCGGATGCTCTTTTTCATAACGCTCTGCAATATCTGTCATTGCCGTATTCAGGCTGGCTGCGATAAATACCTGAAGCTCTACATCCTCTTCTTTGTCAGCCTTTGTTTCTGTCTTTTTGTCTTCTGTTTTTGTGTCGGTCTTTTTACCGTCACATGCAGCAAGTGATGCTGTCATCAGCAGAACCAGACCTGCTGCCACTGTTTTCTTAAATAAGTTATTCTTTCTCATGATTTTAATATCCTCCTTTTCCAAATCCACAGTTTGGAAAAGTACACACCGGACAGGACAGACAAAGTCCCCCCTGTCCAAGAAGCCGGAAATCTTTTTCATGCAGCTTTTCATCACACATAATCCTCGGAAGAACCAGATCAAAAATCGTCCGTTTTGCATACATCACGCATCCCGGAAGACCCATGACCGGAATCTGTCTGCCTTCTTTTTCACAATAAGCAAGCATAAACATGGCTCCCGGAAGAACCGGTGCCCCATAAGTCACCACTTCCGTACAGGCATTTTTGATCGCAAGCGGAGTCCTGTCATCCGGATCTACACTCATTCCACCGGTACAGACGATCAGGTCAGAACCATCCTCGATCAGAGTCTGGATTGCTTCCGTGATCATCTCATGATCATCGTTGCACTGGATCTGCTTCACCTCTGTAACGCCACATTCTTTCAGTTTGTCGATCACAACCGGAGTAAATTTATCCTCAATCCGATGATAATACACTTCACTTCCCGTCGTTACGATTCCCGCTTTTTTCTTCTGGTACGGAAGAATCCGGAAAATCGGTTCTTTTCCTGCCACTTCACAGGCCTTCTGCATCTTTTCTTCTTCGATCACAAGCGGAATGATCCTTGTTCCTGCAATCTTATCTCCGGTTTTCACCGGAAAATTTCCATGTCTGGATGCGATCATCATCTCACCAAGACTGTTCACCGCATTCAGCTTTTCGGTATTGATCTTCAATACCCCTTCACAGTCGGCGATCAGTTCGATCTTTCCTTCCTTCACCCCGGAAGGATGCATATGCTCACCCTGACAGATCTGACGCAAGATCTCAGCCGCCTCATTTTCATGAAGCATACCTTCCTGTTTTTCCCAGATATAAAGATTCTCTTTTCCCACAGATAAAAGTACCGGAATGTCTTCTTCGGTGACAATATGTCCCTTCCGGAAAACAGCATCCTTTACAACTCCCGGAATGATCTGTGTAATGTCATGGCACAGCACCTGCCCCACTGCATCTTCTGTTCTTACCAGTTTCATTTTTTGTTCCTCACTTTATATGGATTATGGCATAAAAATACCTGCCGTCACTGCGGCAGGTATTCTGCCCAAACCTTTTTATATTTTACCATAAAAAGGATGGATAAATAAGTTGTCCAGACAACTTTTTATTTTGTTTTATAGACAAGATCGATTGCTTCCGTAACTCCGTTTCCGATCTTTCGTGCTTTATCCGAAATCGTATAACAAAGTTTTTCCTCTATCCTTGCATCCACATCTCCGATCTTCAATCCTTTTTTGACCGGTACACCTTCCTGGAGCATCCCACGGACAATCCCGTGGAGCCTCGCATAGACAGGTTCATCTCCGCACCTTGCAACAATCTGCCCTTTTTTCACCACATCACCAATTCTCGCGACCGGATGCATGATTCCGTCTGCGGATGCCTTTAAAAGGCGTTCCACCGTATAGCCGCCAATATTTCCCGGAATTCCGGTGTTGGGGATTGCACTTCCCTCGCGGATCACCTCACCCAGATGCTCACCTCTTTGCGTTTCAATCACAAAATGGCAGTCTCCGGCTGCCGTAAAGCCCGGTCCGATACCGATAACAAGAGGAGCGTCACTGATCCGGGTCCCAAGATTCTTTTTTGCCATGATCCCGTCAACCAGTACATCCGGCAGATATTCTTTCCGCACTTCTGCTTTTTCATCCACCATGACAGCAATTTTCCGCGTTGCCATAATTGCTTCTGCTTCTTCAAAACTTTCGGCAAGAACTGCTTCCATTCCTTCTACCACTGCATATTCTTCGTATACCGCTCTTGAAAATGCCACCTCGCGTCTTACGGCAAGTGGGATGGCAACATCCGTCATCAGGATCTGATGTCCTCTTTCCCACAGCTCTGCCGCAATTCCCGTGGCAAGATCCCCGGCTCCTCTTATCAGGATCTTCATTTACTCTTCTTTCTCCTTTGGTAAAACCAGATTCAGGAACACTGCAACCAGAGTAGACAGTGCAACCGGTGATTTACCGAAAATGGTTGTTACCCATGCAGGGAGCTGTGCAAGTGCTGCATTTGCCTGTGTCACACCCATTCCAAGTGCAATAGCAAGTCCTACGATGGATGTATTTCTATAATTCATCTTTGAATTATTGATCAGTTTGATACCCGTCATGGAAATCATTGCAAATACAGAGATTGTTGCGCCTCCAAGCACACATGACGGAATAGTTAGAAGAATGTATGCGATCTTTGGCATGATTCCTGCAACCAGCATGATCATCGCTGCAATTCCAAATACTCTCTTTGCTACTACTTTCGTAGAACTTACGATTCCGACATTCTGACTGTAGGTTGCTGTCGGGAGTCCGCTGAAAAATGCGCAGACAATATTGCTGACTCCATAACCAATGATACCACCGCTTAATTCCTCATCCGTCGGCATACGGTCCATTCCTCCGGTCGTCGTTGCTGAAAAGTCTCCGATTGCCTGAATAGAGCTGATTGCAAACAATACCGCAATCGCAACACATGAGGATGGCTCGAATTTAATTCCGAAATACATCGGCTGTGGGAACTGTACCCATTTTGCCGTTAATACGGAAGAAAAATCCACCATTCCAAAGCCAAGCGCAACTACATATCCAACTATGATTCCGATCAGAACGGAAGAAAGCTTTAAAAAGCCCTTTCCAAAATGATTCAGTCCTGTTACGACTGCCAGTGTGATGATCGCAACAAGCCAGTTCTGCCATGAACCATAATCCGCACTTCCTGCTCCACCTGCCATATAATTGACTGCGGTCGGATACAGCGAAAGTCCGATTGCAAATACAACCGTTCCCGTAACCAGCGGCGGGAAAAGATGACGGATCTGTTTGATAAATATTCCTACAATAATCGCAACAATACCGCCCACGATCTGTGCACCAAGTATTGTTCCAACATCTGCATCCTGTGCAATTGACTGCATGATCGGCACATACGCAAAGCTGATTCCCATAATAACCGGAAGCCCGGCTCCTATCTGATAAGACTTAAATTTGATAAACGGAAAAAGCTGGATGAATGTCGAAATCGCTGACATTGCAAGAGATGCCTGAATCAGGACAACCGTGTCTGATTCTGAAAGTCCGGACACACCGGCAAGAATGATCGCCGGTGCAACACAGCCAATGATCATCGCCACTACATGCTGGAATGCCAGCGGAAGTGCCTGACCAAAGGATGGTTTTCCGTTAAGGTTAAATAGTTCCTGTGAAGTATTACTATTCTTCGTACTCACTTTTTTGCCTCCTTCTCTACCCACTTACAACTTTCGTTGTCAAAGCTATCGTATCTATGATAGCACGAATGGTTTTCAATGACAATTCAGCAATGTTCCATTTTTCAACACATAATTGCTTTATTTTTCCAAAATATTAACGAAACGATGTAATCCGTACTTTTTCACCAGAATCCCGTTCTACTCTTAAGGCGATTCTCTCTGCCATTTTCAGACGTTTTTCATCATCTGCTTTGTTTAGCACAATATAGAAATCCATTTCCGGCAGGACATTCTTTTTCCCGCCTTTTGCCGAAACAGCCAGCCCTGCCAGATCCTCCTCCGTCAGAACCTCTTCCACTGCTTTTCCAAGTACCTGTGCCACAAGCTCAGGTCGGAAACAGCAGTCTTTTATCCTTTGTCCGATGGCATCGAGTCCATATACCGAAAGGACTATCTGGATCTGCTTTGGAATAACCGGTTCTTTCTCCCCCGGCACTTTCGCCGGAAGCATCCGTGCACCATCCGCTTCCACGAGAACCGGCGCAGGAAGCTCCCAGATCTTTTCCATTACCGGTACAGAAAGGCTTTTGATCCTGCCTCCTCCTGCATCCAGACCGGCGATCACCATGCCTTCTCTTTTATGCACTTCCAGAATTTTTCCGATAGAATCCTCCATTACAAAATAAGGGGCAGTCTCTTTTTTCATATGGGTTGTAGTCACCAGAACCGGGAGGGCACCCTTCTCTTGGTATTCAGCAAGCAGCTGTTTCAAAAGAGAAGTCTTACCTCCCGCACCCACGGCAGCAATTCTCGGTACCATCTGCTCCGTAAGTCCAAGTGCCATAAGCAGAGACTCTTTCCTTTGAAGCTTTCCATTTTCGATAACATATACATGGAAAGTTTTCTCTGTACCTCCTTCTGTTATCCGCATTTTTTCTATTTCCGGCATATAATCAATATCTTCCAGCTCTTTTTCCAGGCTCACCTCGTAAAATATTGCTTTTTCCCGGTATCTGCGGAACACCTTTCTTCCTCCGGCATCTCCTTCCAGTTCCAGAAGTTCTTTCCCGTACTTTGCCGGAAACCAGACCGGATTGCCTTCCTGTCCATTCCAGGTCACACATCCCGGTACAACTTTTGCCTCCCGCTCCATCTTTTCCAGGAATCCTTCCACGCTTTCTTCTGTAAAATAAGGCTGATCCGCCACAAAAAATGCATAGGCATCAGCATCTCCTGCCGCACGGATCCCTGCTTTTACCGAATAGGCTGCTCCTTTATAGCTATCTTTTGAAATCACTGTTTTTACCGGGAAACGTTCACCTTGCTGCTCGTTTTCCTGAAGTGCTTTTACCTGATGCTCAATCTCCGGATACTGTGTTACCACAATCATTTCCCATTCCGGATGCCTTTGACAGACTTTTACCAGACGGTCGAATAAATAGCGGAACATCGGCTTTTCATCCAACAGATAAAGCAGTTTGTTCTCTGCTTCTGATTGTGGCGGTTCTGTATTTTGCATCCTTTGGCTGTTAAAACGGCGGCTGTTTCCAGCCGCCAGATAAATCAGTTTAATTTTCATTTTCCATAATTCCCATTGCAATCTGTTCACTTGTAATCGGAAGTTCACGGAACCACAAACCTGTTGCATTTGCGATTGCATGCGTCAATGCCGGAGCCGGTGTATTGATGACGATTTCGCCAATCGATTTTGCGCCAAACGGTCCAGTCGGCTCATAGCTGCTCTCAAATTCCACATGCAGATTTCCCATATCCATTCGGGTCGGAATCTTGTACTGCATAAATGAATTGTTCAGAAGCTGTCCTTTTTCCGTGTACTGAATATTCTCATAAAGAGTCATGCCGATTCCTTGCACGATTCCGCCTTCCGCCTGTACCCTCGCAAGATTCGGGTTAATAACAGTTCCGCAGTCAACCACTGCATAGTAATCCAGAATCTCGACATGTCCTGTCTCCGGATCCAATTCGATTTCAACAGTGCCTGCCATATAAGGCGGCGGAGATACCGGCGAACTGTGGCTTTCTGTTACCTGAAGCGCAATATCACTTCCGCACATTGCCCCTGCTCCGATTTCCGCAAGTGTCACCTCTTCTCCGGTCTTATCGCTTCTTGCAATGTGTCCATCGAAATCAACCTCATCCACTTCGCATTTCAGCATCTTCGCTGCCTGTCTGACGATCCGCTTTTTCAGTTCCTCACCGGCTCTTGTCACCGCCATACCGGTCACATAAGTCGTACTTGATGCATAAGAGCCTGAATCATACGGCGAAGTATCGGTATCTGCTCCGGATACTGCAATATCATCCAGATCACAGTCCAGACATTCTGCTGCCATCTGTGCAAGAATCGTATCACACCCGGTTCCCATGTCTGCTGCCGCGATTGACATATTGTAGACACCATCCTCGCCCAGTTTGATCGTTGCAGATCCGACATCTACATTGGAAATGCAGGATCCCTGCATGGCAAGTGCTACTCCGACGCTGCGGATTTTGCCATCCGGCATAACTTTTCTTGGATACTTTTCATCCCATCCGGACATTTCTTTTACTCTCGCAAGGCATTTATCAAGTGCACAGCTATTCGCTGTCTCCCCATAATATGCCGGCATGAACTGTCCTTCTTTGACCATATTCTTCATACGGATCTCCATCGGATCCATGCCAAGTTTTTCTGCCAGTTCGTTAACAGATGTCTCAACCGCAAAGATTCCCTGCGTCGCTCCATATCCACGATAAGCTCCTGCTGCCATCCGGTTGGTATAGACCACATCGTAACGGAACCGGTATGCATCTAATGAACCATAAAGCGGAATCGCCTTATGTCCGGAAAGTCCGACCGTTGTCGGTCCATGTTCCCCGTATGCTCCTGTGTTAGAAAGTGTATACAGATCAATTGCCCGGATATTTCCCTCTTTATCTGCTCCCATGCGAACCGTCACCGCCATATCATGACGCGGTGAGGATGCAATCTGGGATTCCTCTCTTGTAAATACAATTTTCGATGGCTTTCCGGTTTTCCAGGTTACAAACGCCGGATAAACCTCACTTACCGCCGTCTGTTTTGCCCCAAATCCACCACCGATCCTCGGTTTAAACGCACGGATCTTGGATTTTGGTATGCCAAGTGCATTGGAAACAATACGGCGCACATGGTAAACGATCTGCGTAGAACTCATCACATTCAGTCTTCCATACATATCCATAAAGCAGACCGTCTGAAATGGTTCCATCATTGCCTGCTGTGCCGCTTTAACATGATATGTATGTTCTACAACAACATCGCATTCCGCAAGAACTTTCTCTACATCCCCATGTCCATCTTCTGCCTGTGCACAAAGATTCCGCTTGTTATCTGCTCCTACCGGGCACAATGCCTTCCAGCTGTCCTCCGGATGCACCAGGATTGGACCATCCAGCGCTTCCTCAGGATCTAATACTGCCGGAAGGACCTCGTATTTGACCTTGATCATCTTTATTGCACGTTCTACGCAGGCTTCATTTTCTCCGGCAATGATCGCTACCGGATCTCCTACAAAGCGAACATGCTGGTCCAGGATCAGCCGGTCATACGGACTAGGCTCCGGCCAGGTCTGTCCTGCAATTGTAAAACGCTGCTGCGGTACATCCTTCCAGGTATAGATTGCTTCAATTCCCGGCACACGCATTGCCACATCTGTCTTGATCTCCTGGATCATCGCATTGGCATGCGGACTTCTTAGAAGCTTAACGATCAGACAATCCTTTGGTGCCAGATCATTTGTATATACCGGCTTTCCAGTCACCAGTGCTTTCGCATCTTTTTTTACAAATGGTACTCCTACTGCTTTCATCTGGCTCCTCCTTTTCTTTTGTACTCCAGAAAATCATGGATTCCTCTGAGCTGTCCCTCGTAGCCTGAACAGCGGCAGAGATTCCCCGCAAGGTATTCCCGGATCTCGTCATCACTTGGATCCGGATTCTCGCGGAAAAGTGCGATTGCATTCATGATCATACCCGGATTACAGAATCCGCACTGCTCCGCCCCCTGTCCTGCGATAAAAGAGCCAAATTCTTCTGCTTCCTCCTGCAGTCCTTCCAGCGTATCTACCTTGTGCCCGTCTGCTCTTGCAGCAAGCACGGAACAGGAAAGTACCGGCTTCTCATCTAAAAATACGGTACAAAGTCCACAGTTGGAAGTCTCACAGCCGCGCTTTACGCTGTAACATCCATGATTTCTCACGAAATCGATCAGAAGCAGATCAGCTGCGATCTCTTCTGTAATCTTTTTTCCATTCAGTGTCAGACTAATCTGCATTCTTTTCACCTCCGTTTGTAATTCTCTCTAATGCTCTGCGGATCAGAACCTCTGCAAGATGGGTACGATACGCTGCACTTCCACGCATATTGCTTCCCATCGGCACCTGGGCTACAAGCTCTTTTGCAAATTTTTTCAGATCTGTGCACGCATCCAGCTGTTCTGCCGGAACGTGAATACAGACTGCTTTCATCGGTCTTGCCCCAACTGCCACCTTTAGTTCATCTCCATAACGGTCAGCAGCAACCGCCAGTACCGGAAAATCCGTCTTGGTATTACGGTGTGACTGATAGCTTCCCTTTCCCGGTGTTTTCTTTACGATCACACGAACAAGGATATCATTATCTCTCTCCATCTTTGCAAACTCTTCCAGAGAAATGATCCCACCTTTATAAAGTTCTACTTCTGTATCCAGTGCAAGGAAACAGGTCAGTACATCCGAAAATCCAAACCGTCCGAAAATACTTCCGCCGATCGTCGCAAGATTCCGGAACTGTACACCGACAATACTTCTCACACTTTCTCTGATCATGTTGCAGCTCAATTCATTTAATCCTTCGTGTAACTCCAGATCACGAAGGGATACCATACATCCAATCTTCCATGCATCCTCCGTCTCTTCAATCTGATCCAGTCCGAGTCCGGACAGATCGATCGCAGTCTGGATCTGCGCAGTACTCATTTTCAGCCAGAGCATTCCACCGACAATCCGGTTCGTCTTTTTCTGGTTCAGTTCATACGCCTGCTCCAGACTCTCTGCTTTCACATATTGTTTTATCTTCAGCATCGTCTCTTTCCTTTCTATTCTTCGTTCTTGTCAAATCCAAGATGGGTATACGCAAGATCTGTGACCACCCTTCCTCTTGGTGTTCTCTGTAAAAAGCCATTCTTCAGAAGATATGGCTCATAGACATCTTCTACGGTTCCGGCATCTTCCCCGATCGCTGCCGCAAGGGTATCCAGTCCTACCGGACCTCCTTGAAATTTTTCAATCATGGTCGTCAAAAGATTACGGTCTACATGATCAAGTCCAAGCCGGTCCACATCCAGAAGATCCAGTGCCTGCCTTGCCACCTCTTCGGTGATCACCCCCTCGTATTTGACCTGGGCAAAATCCCGGACTCTTTTCAAAAGCCGGTTGGCAAGCCTTGGCGTTCCTCTGGAACGTCTTGCCATCTCAAGGGCTCCCTTTTCATCGATCTCCACATCCAGCACGCCTGCTGAACGGATGATGATGGTCTGCAGTTCTTTTTCCGTATAAAATTCCAGACGGTTCACAACCCCGAAACGATCCCGGAGCGGAGCTGTCAGCATTCCGGCACGGGTGGTTGCCCCTACCAGTGTAAAATGCGGCAGATCCAGACGGATCGACCTTGCCGAAGCCCCTTTTCCGATCATAATATCGATTGCAAAATCTTCCATCGCCGGATAAAGTACTTCCTCCACCTGCCGGTTCAGTCGGTGGATCTCATCTACAAATAGCACATCTCCTTCCTGGAGATTATTAAGGATTGCCGCCATTTCCCCAGGTTTCTCGATCGCAGGGCCTGACGTGATCTTGATATTTACGCCCATTTCATTCGCAATGATCCCGGCGAGGGTTGTCTTTCCAAGTCCCGGCGGACCGTAAAACAGCACATGATCCAGCGCCTCTCCCCTGCTTTTTGCCGCTTCTATATAAATCTTAAGAGTCTCTTTTGCCTTCGCCTGTCCAATATAATCTTCCAGAAGCTGAGGTCTTAAATGGCTCTCAATTTTTACATCCTCTTCCAGATTCTCTGTGGTAATAATTCTTCTTCCCATCCTAATCCTCTTATATCAAATATTTGAGTGCACCCTTCAGCAGATCTTCCACCGTCGTGCTCTCATCCATTTCCACTTTTCGTACTGCCTGCAGTGCCTCAGTACTTCCATAGCCAAGCGCCGTAAGTGCCTGTACCGCATCTGCCTGAAGTCCTTGTGCATTTACCGTATCTTCAGCGGCTCCATTTGCCGCTTCCACCTGGTGATCCAGTACGTCCTCAATCTTCAGCTTATCCTTCAGTTCCACGATCAGCTTCTCCGCCGTCTTCTTGCCAATTCCCGGTGCTGCTGAAATTGCCTTGATGTCCTTCGACATCACGGCAAATCGAAGTTCGTCTGGTGTAAGCTGCGCCAGAATCCCAAGACCTCCTTTCGGTCCGATCCCACTGACACCGATCAGAAGCTTGAACACAGAAAGCGCATCACGGTTTAAAAATCCATACAGCTGCATAGCATCTTCTTTGACATTCAGATAGGTGTGGATCTTCACTTTACTCCCAACCGGCGGAAGCTGTCCCATCGCCTGTCCGGACATAAAAATCCCGTAGCCCACGCCGCCTACATCTACAATCGCTTTATCTTCTTCGAGAGCTACAAGCTCCCCTCTTATATATGAAATCATCTCTTCCTCCCACGCTATGACAATACGATGCTGCCAAGTCTTTTGAGCATTTCATTTGCCACAACCCCGATAATAAATCCGGTGATCACTCCTGCGATCAGAAGCACCGGCACATAATAGGCGACGCTGAATGTCTCCACGACCAGCATCGCTACGATCAGCTGACCGACATTATGAAAGACACCACCTGCCATGCTGACTCCAAAAACACTGAATGATCCCCGCTTTTTCAAAATCACCATCACTGCAAGGCTTAAAAGTCCACCTGCCAGACTGTATAAAATACTAAACAGACTGGCAAAAATAAATCCGGACAGCACGATACGCGTCACCGAAAGCAACAGGGCATCCTTTCCACCCATCTTGTACAGTGCCACCACAACGATCAGATTCGCCAGTCCAAGCTTAACCCCCGGAATCCCGATCTGAAACGGGATCAGAGTCTCTACATAACTAAATATCAGCGCAAGGGCAGTAAATACACCAAACCACGCTATTCTGACTGTATTTTTCTTCATATCTTAATTCGTCACCGCATCCAGTTCGGCTTCTTCTCCATCGACAATTTTCAGAACGATCTTATTCGGAAGGCAGATAATACTCTCTCCGTTCCTTGAAATTGCTTTCTGGTGTACACAGATCTGATCCGGACAGTTGGCCGCTGCCATTTTCACTTTTCCGTTCTCGATCTGCACGGTGTTCGTTCCTCCGTTGATCTTAAATGCACGCTCTTTCTGCAGATCCAGTGTCTCTACCACTTTCCCGTCAATCTGTATTTCTACAACGCCTGCGCTTTTCTGGCTCGTGAATAGATGTCCTGCAAAAAAAATGCTTGCCGCAGCAAATACAAGGAGGACAAGAATCAGATCATTCTTTTTGAAACCGGATGCTTTCTCCTCATGGCTCTTATTTTCTTTATGGCTCATAGGGTTCTCCTTTTTCTTTGTTTATTCTAACACATCATTTTATCTAATGCAATCAAGTGTTCGATTGATTTTTTTCATAGGGGAACGTATAATGGGGTAATTAGCGGGAAGGACGGTCTGTAGGAAAAGAGAATGGAGACGCCGTGAGGGAAGCGAAAGTCCTGCACGCCTCAAGTTGTGCAAACCATTCCGATGAACCACTTAGGACGAAAATCGTGTTCAGCAATGGCTTCCACGATTTTTGTGTTTCATCTCCATTGCACAAAATAGAGGCGTGCAGGACTTTCGCTTCCCTCACGGCTGTGCATTAGCTGATTGCACAGACCTGAGATTCGTAAATTTTCATTATGTCGTTTTTAGGAAGTTTATGAAAAAAACAATGCTGTAGGTTATGGTTTGAGGAGGTTTGCGATGAAAATAAAAAGTTTGGGAATTGGTATTTGTTTGAGTTTGTTTGGGACTTTTTGTCTGGGGGGATGTTCTGGGAGTTCGCCGCAACCGGTATCGCGGACGGTTACCGTGTTTGATACGGTGGTGACAATTACGGTTTATGATAAGGATTCAGAGGATGTTCTGGATGCTTGTGTAGCGAAATGCGAGGATTATAATGCGCGGTTTAGCCGAACTTCGGAAGGAAGCGAGATTTATGAGCTGAACCATGCAAACGGGGCGCCTGTGACACTTTCGGGTGATACCGTGGATTTGATTCAGAAAGGCGTGGAATACAGCCGTCTGGCAGATGGAAAGTTTGATATTACGATCGCTCCACTTAGTGACTTGTGGGATTTTAAGAATAATACGGGGACCGTTCCTGATGATACGGCGATTCAGGAAGCGAAAAGTCATATCGGATATGAGAATGTGAGGGTTGATGGAAATACGGTTCAGCTTCTGGATCCGGAGGCGGCTATTGATCTTGGCGGAATTGCAAAGGGATATATTGCGGATCAGCTGAAAGCATATCTGAAAGAGCAGAATGTATCCCATGCGCTGATCAATCTGGGCGGAAATGTGCTGGCTCTTGGCGGCAAACCGGATGACTCGGATTATAATATCGGGATTCAAAAGCCGTTTGCACAGAATGGAGAAGCGATCACCAGTGTAAAGATCAAGGATCAATCTGTAGTTTCTTCCGGGATTTATGAGCGGTATTTTAAGGTAGGCGACAAGATTTATCACCATATCTTAGATCCGAAAACTGGGTATCCTTATAAAAATAATCTGCTTGGGGTGAGTATTGTCTGTGACTCTTCTACGGAAGCGGACGCACTTAGTACAACCTGCTTTGCGATGGGGTTAGATGATGGATTGAAATATATCGAAGGAATCAAGGGGGCAGAGGCACTCTTTATCACGGATGATTATGAGATTCATTACTCCAGCGGATTTCCAAAGTAAAAAAGTTGAATGATGTAGGTTGTGAGACAAATCAGAAAAATAAATGGTACCAGATTCAGTTGTAAAAAAAATTTGAATCCGGTACCATTTATTTTTCTTATGCTTCCTGCTTCATTGTCTCTTCTCCCGGCAAAGCCCAGCGGATTTCGGCTTTGAAGAGGTCTGCCTCGGTTTCGATGTGGAAGCTTCCACCCTGGAGACCTACGAAGCTTTTTACGATTGCAAGACCAAGACCGGAGCCTTCGGTATTGCGGGACTCATCTCCGCGGACGAAGCGTTCTGTAATTTCTTCCGGATTGAAGGTGAGCTCGGTTGCGGAAATATTTTTCAGGCGGATAAATACATCTTTCTCCGTCTTTTCGATTTCCACATAAACTCTTGTTCCCGGAAGTGCATATTTTACAATGTTATTCAGAAGATTCTCAAAGATCCGGTAGGTCTTCTGACTGTCCAGTCGAAGAATCACCTTTTCCTCCGGGAAAGTGATCCTGAACTCCAGACCTTTTTCTTCGAACTTATCTTCCAGCTCAAATTTTACCTGTTTAAACAGATTGACGATATCCACGTTCATCAAATTCAGCTTTACATTCTGGCTGCTTGCTTTGCTGATCTCAAAGAGGTCTTCGATCAGGACTTTCAGACGCATAGATTTGCGTTCCAGAATATCAATATAATCCTTTCGCTTTTCCTCATCTTTCTCGTCTTTCAACAGATTCACATAGGTTATGATCGCAGTCAGCGGTGTTTTCAGATCATGTGATACGTTTGTGATCAGTTCTGTTTTCATACGCTGGCTTTTTACTTCTTCCTTTACCGCTTTCTTAAATCCGGTCTGGATCTTCTGGATTTCATTACGGAACGGACTGAACACACCAAGATCACCTTCAATCTCTACATCCAGATTTCCGTCTGCAATTTTATTAGTTGCCTCCAAAAGCAATGCATATTTTTTCCGGAGATCATTAAAATATTTTTGCAGGATCAGGAACAGAATTACAGAATATATGATCAGTCCTGCAATTCCGTAATACCAGAATGAACAGATCACCAGCAGTATTGCGAAATTGAACAGCACGATTTTCAAAATAATCTTATTGTTCTTTTCCTTGAAATTGAACTGATCCAGAGAATGATAAAATGCTTCGATCTTATCCTTGCACCAGTGGATACCGCCTCGGATTCCGTTTCCGAATCTTCTCCAGATCCAGATCAGCAGAACTCTTTTTTTCACATATTCCTTTACTCCAAGAAGCCGGATCTGGCGTACACAGCCGGATACCCAGTACATGACTGCAAAGAAAACAAACCAGACCAGAAAATCGATTGGCCACACATTTCCTTTCGCGTGCGTAATCAGTTCTCCAAGATAGCTGAAAATCAGGCTAATTCCAGTAATACCAGTTGCTATCGCAATTTCAAATGGTACATGGAAAATTTTTTCATCTCCTGTATGCAGATCTTTCTTCATCGGAATCAGCCATGCCAGAAGTGCGACCAACAATATAAGGGGCAAGATTGTATAAACCGCCGCGTTTTCCACCATTGAAGTAATCGGATATACCCGCATAACATAAGCATTCAGCTTTGCTTCCGTCATCATGAAATAATAGGTCCTGTCTTTTGGTGAAATATTTTCAATCTCACTTTCATCTTCATATTCAAATATTTTTTCCGGCAGATTTGAGGTCAGAATCTTCAGAACAGCTTCCTGCTTGGTTACTTCCGTTCCCATCACCTGATCAATCTTGATTTCACCGTTTTTGTCAAACGAGATCTTGATCCCAAGAGCATAATCTGCAAGCTCGGTATCTTTCACTTTTTCCCAGGAATCTCTATTCGACCGGTATCCATCGATTACCTCTCCGTTTGCATCCTGCACCTGGTAATTCATATATGCAATCTGCCGGTTAAATTTCTCATCAAATTCCGGATAATAATCATCCAGAAACTTTACGTTATATTCGTTTCCGGATTCTTTGGAATACAATACATAGCAGTCCCGGATAAATGTCTTCATAAAGGACTCACTCGTCCGGTAGTTCTGTGTCAGACTGTCCTGCTCCTTTTTTGCATTCTTATAAAAAGTATTATAGTTTCCTAACACGATCACCGTCGCAAGTAAGATTACGCCTAAAATCAGGACAATCCCTAGTTTATGCCTGTTTTTCGATTTTGTATCCAACGCCCCACACCACCTTTAAATATTTTGGTTCTTTCGGGCAGCTCTCAATTTTTTCACGGATATTCCGGATATGGACCATGATCGTATCGGTATTGATCGCTTTTTCATTCCATACACGCTCGTAAATTTCCTCTGCCGAAAAAACTCTTCCAGGACTCTTCATAAGGAGAAGCAGGATTTTGTACTCAATCGGTGTCAGGCGCACCGGCTCTCCGTCAACCGATACCTCCACCGTTTCTTCATTCAGCTCCAGACCGCCGATCACATGGATATTCTGATTTTCTTCACGGTCTCTTAGCTTCTCTGCAAACATCCGGTATCTTCTGAGCTGTGAATTCACCCTCGCAAGAAGCTCCATCGGTGTAAATGGCTTCGTCACATAATCATCTGCCCCGATATTCAGCCCCATGATCTTATCCACTTCCTCCGATTTTGCTGACAGCATGATCACCGGAAAATCATATTTTTCCCGAAGCTTCATCGTCATACGAATTCCATCCATCCGCGGCATCATAATATCCACGATTGCAAGATGGATTTCTTCTTTCTCGATCACTTCCAGACCTTCAATTCCATCTGCCGCCTGAAATACTTCGTATCCCTGACTTTTCAGGTAAATTTCCACACCTTCTCTGATTTCCTTGTCGTCTTCAACGACCAGTACATGATTCATTTCCATAACTGCTTTTCTCCTCTTTTTCTCATCCTTGACTATAGTCTATCTCTTAAAGCTAAAGAGAACCGGAATAGATTTCTAAAGAATTTCTAAAAAACGAAAAAGCTTTTCAGCAAAGCACTGCTGCCTTGCCGAAAAGCCCATCAGATACTTATTTAATAACCATAATAGCTAATACCACCAACTACTACAATCAAAACAAAGAAGATCACAAGTACATACGAAATAACCTGAAAAATCAGGGACGCTCTGCAGTAGTTACGCCGGTTCAGATTGCCACTATTACCAAACGCCCAGATAATATACAGAATCAGTCCCGCACATGGAATAATTCCGACAATCAGCGTCAAAAGCCATTCTCCGGTAGAAAGTGGCGATAGATCCATCTGCTTTGGCGGCATCTGATAATTGCTCTGGCTATTGTAATTGTTATTGTAGCCATTGGCATTAAAACCGGTATTATAACCACCATTCTGATACTGGTTGTCAGAGTACCCATTGGTATAAGCTCCGCTCTGATCGGTTCCGTTATAATACGAATTTCCGTTGTAAGTATTATTTTCATAAGTTCCATCCGAAGTTCCGGAATGGCAAGCGCTTCCGCCCGGTGCTGACTGTCCGTAGCCGCTTCCGTTTTCTGACTTTGGCATTTCACCGTAAGTATATGCCGGATGACTTTTTTCTTCCTGCTTTAAATTATCGTCCGCTGCCTCTTTTGGCACGCTATTGTCATTCTTTGCCTGCGGCTCTGCTTCTGTATATCCTGCATTGGGATCGGTGTAAGAAGATGTACTCTTTTCCTCCCCTTCACTATTCTCAGTTGTCTGGTCATTTAAGTTATTATCCATATCCCAAAACCTCCTGTGTATTCATTTTTTTCATCATAGCACACCAAAAAGCTGAAAACAATAGCTCTTTTTGCCAAATTACTGAATTCAAAGACCAGATTCTGAATATCAAATCTATTTCTATTAGCCGGTTATTTGATTCGCAGCCTCTGACCGACATAAATCAGATTCGGATTTTGTAGTTTGTTCAACCTTGCGATTTCCTGATAAGATGTTCCGTATATCGCTGCAATTTTCGAAAGTGTATCCCCGGATTTGACGATATGATACTTGTTTTCTTCGGCATTGACTCTGCTTTGTACTTCTTCATACCGTTTCCCCAGAACCGTTTTCCGCACTTCCCCGTTGCCATATTTCCCGGCACGCACTTCCTTTGCCAGTGTCTCTGTACTGGCACCGGAAATATAGTCGATCATCCCCTGCACTTCTCCATATCTGGTTCCAAGCCGGCTTTTCCGTTCTTCCCCATTTCCAAATTCTCCACGCATCGTCCGAAAAACCAGATCCAGCGTAGTTCCTTCCTGGTTTTCTTCCTCTTCAGAAGGTTTCTCTGGAGTTGTCTGGTTTCCTTTTCCAGCATACCGGCTCCACGCCTGCCGGTCTCCGTAGAATTTATTCAAATCCAGATTGCCATTCCATCCGCTTAATCTTCCCGAAGAACTGTACTGCCGCATCACACAGGCATATGCGCCCTCATTCCATGGATTTTCCTGGTACCCGATTGGCTCCATACTCGCGTACTGCGCTACCCACAGTCCATAGTTTCCGATATTCTGCAACCGGCTCATCATACTTTGCTGCACATAAACCACAGGATTGACGCTGGTCTTTGTTGAAATATAATTACACCAGGCTTTCACCCATTCCCGGTCATTCACACCAAATACCGGATTGGACCGCCCTTCCCAGTCTAGCACAAGCATTGCCTCCCCCACACGGCTCCCTGCATTCTTCAGAAAATATTCTGCCTCCGCCTGTATATTTCCACCAGACGCATAGTGATAAATGCCCAGGCATTTCCCTGCTGTTTTCGCCTGACGGTAGGCTCTTTCGTAATCCGGATTTACATAATCGGTTCCTTCTGTCGCCTTAATTACCACAAAATCACACGGGACAACCGCAAGATTGATCCCACTTTGCCAGTTGCTGATGTCAATTCCATTTAATGCCATACCACTTCTACTCCTACTCTTCTTTTCCTGCCTGCTTGATGATCTGATGGATGTAGGTACTCAGTCCTGCAACAACAATACCCTGCGTTACGGATGCGAAAACTGCGGTCAACACATCCTGTGCTCCTGCGAAATGTGCAGTAGATGTCACCCAGATCCCGCAGATGATAATGCCTGTCGCCCCAAGCGTGATCGGAATATATTTATCTTTGATAAATTCTGCTTGTTTAAGTGCAATTCCGAAAAAGTATAGAACTGCGGTCACAATAAGCAGTTCCGGTTTTACATAATCCATAAGTTGCTCCATTATCTGGATAGCCTGCCTTTCTTTTTTAGAACTTTAAGGAAGATTTTATATATAAACGATTCAATCAGATGTGATATTAGTATATGTAAGAAATAGGATTTGGTGTCAAAAGAAAGATTTGATATAAAATAATCGGACCGGCAGGTTCTTCTTTGATTTGTATATGCAAAGGGAGAGGCGCTACGCCTCTCCCTGTAAATAAATTTCTTAGAATTTACCAGCTTTGTGAGCTTCCTCAATGCTTACAGCAACAGCGACTGTCATTCCGACCATCGGGTTGTTACCAGCACCGATAAGACCCATCATTTCTACGTGAGCCGGTACAGATGAAGATCCTGCGAACTGTGCATCAGAGTGCATACGTCCGAGTGTATCTGTCATACCGTAAGAAGCCGGTCCTGCTGCCATGTTGTCCGGGTGAAGTGTACGTCCTGTACCACCACCTGAAGCAACTGAGAAGTATTTCTTTCCTGCTTCTACGCATTCTTTCTTGTATGTACCTGCAACCGGATGCTGGAAACGTGTCGGGTTTGTAGAGTTACCTGTGATAGAAACGTCAACGCCTTCTTTCCACATGATAGCCACACCTTCACGTACATCATTTGCACCGTAGCAGTTTACTTTAGAACGGAGTCCGTCAGAGTAAGCGATTCTCTGAACTTCTTTCAGTTCTCCTGTATAATAGTCATAGTCTGTCTGAACATATGTGAATCCGTTAATTCTTGAAATGATCTTTGCAGCATCTTTTCCAAGACCGTTCAGGATAACACGAAGAGGTTTCTGACGAACTTTGTTTGCTTTTTCAGCGATACCGATTGCACCTTCAGCAGCTGCGAATGATTCATGTCCTGCAAGGAAGCAGAAACAGTCTGTTGTTTCTTCAAGAAGCATCTTTCCAAGGTTACCATGTCCCAGACCTACTTTTCTCTGATCTGCTACAGATCCCGGAATACAGAAAGCCTGAAGTCCTTCTCCGATTGCTGCTGCAGCGTCTGCTGCTCTTGTACATCCTTTTTTGATTGCGATTGCTGCACCTGTGATGTAAGCCCAGCATGCGTTTTCAAAACAGATTGGCTGAATACCTTTGATCTGGTTGTATACATCCAGTCCGGCATCCTTTGTGATCTTTTCAGCTTCTTCGAGTGAAGCAATGCCATAGCTGTTTAAAACTTCATTGATTTTATCAATTCTTCTCTCATATGATTCAAATAAAGCCATTTAATTGTCCTCCTGAAAATATTGTTGCCTATATAACCCGTTAATTACTTATGTATGTAATTAGTTTTTACGCGGATCAATGATCTTAACGGCATCAGCTACACGTCCGTACTGTCCTTTAGCTTTTTCCCAAGCTTCGTTCGGAGTATCGCCTGCTTTGACAAAGTCTGTGAATTTTCCAAGACTTACGAACTGGTATCCGATGATTTCATCATGGTCATCAAGAGCGATTCCTGTTACATAACCTTCTGCCATTTCCAGGTAACGTGGTCCTTTTGCGAGAGTTCCGTACATTGTACCAACCTGTGAACGAAGTCCTTTACCAAGGTCTTCAAGTCCTGCACCGATCGGAAGTCCTTCTTCTGAGAATGCACTCTGAGTTCTTCCGTATACGATCTGTAAGAAAAGTTCTCTCATTGCTGTATTAATTGCATCACAGACAAGGTCTGTGTTAAGTGCTTCCAAAATAGTCTTTCCTGGAAGAATTTCTGAAGCCATAGCTGCGGAATGAGTCATTCCTGAACATCCGATAGTCTCCACAAGTGCTTCCTGAATAATACCATCTTTAACATTCAAAGTGAGCTTACATGCACCCTGCTGTGGAGCACACCAGCCGACACCATGTGTAAGACCGGAAATATCTTTGATTTCTTTAGCCTTTACCCATTTTGCTTCTTCCGGAATTGGAGCTGGTCCGTGGTTTGCACCCTGAGCTACCGGACACATCATTTCTACTTCATGTGAATAAATCATGTTAAAACTCCTTTCAAATACATCTGTTTTTCTTTTATAAGGCGTTTGTGATTGTTTTAACACCATATGTATTTATTTTCGCACAATTTTCGACATTCGTCAATTGTTACTTTGTACAAGATTCCAGAACTCACTGTCTGTTTTATATTCAATTATTTCTTTCATAGTAAACGGCGCTGTGATCCATCCACTCTCCGCAGAAGATTTTTTTCCATCTCCCGGGTAATGGTAAGTAATTCCGATCTCAATTCCATCCTTATCTACAAAGAATGCATCAAAGTACCGGTTCTCCAGGATTTCCCCATTTAAAATCTGTCGGAAATCATTTAATTTCACACTGCTTAACACCTCTGCCGATGGTGCTTCACCCTTCATCTTTTTCATCCAATCGTGCATAAATGCATCGCTTAGTTCCACAATATCTGCCACTTCAAACTGCTTTGCGTCAGAAATACGGATGTTGCGGGTACGGAGGTCACAATACTGTGCAGAAGTATTTCCTGCATAATAAATATCATTGAATGCTACGCTGATAAAATCTTCTCCTGCATAAGAAACCTTGTACGTTACAAGACTTCCTAAAAACGGGTTCGATTCCTCCAACATTTTCTCTTTCATAGAATCACTCGGAGCCAGATATAAGGTATTGACCGTACTCATCGCACAGTCCTTCAGCATTTCATTGATTTTGTCAATATTTTCACCTTCCACACCTGTGATCTGCGGATATTTGACATCAAACTGCATCGGATATTCGCCTTTATTTCCATTGGAAAAATAAGTGTAATTTTCCTCCGTGATCGTATACGGCAGATTTTCTGCCTCGTAGCCTTCAATTGCCTCGATTCCCTGTGCTTCTTCAGAACTGCTGTCCTTATTATCCTCTTCATTTCCATTACTGCCAAAGATATCGTCAATTTCTCCGTCCTCATCCGGGTTATATTCAAAAATCTGTGACGAATCCTCCTGTTTTCCTTCACCACTCGCAAAATTGCTGATGATTTTTCCGAAAAGCAGTCCCAGGAATATCAGAAAAATAAGTACGGTAACTGCGATCCCGATAAAAAGTCCCGTATGTTTCTTTCCATTATAAGAAGATCTTACATTTGCCGGTGATATCATCAAATCCATCGGAACAAAACGGATCCCGTTCTTTTCCTGAACCGGTGCCAGATCCCGGAATCCCATATGGTGATAAGCTTCCGTACTCACAACCGATGTATTGACCGTCATACGCATCAGAGCAAACTGCATCGTACAGTATCTGCACATTTCACCAACAAGAGCCTTCGCAATCCCTTTTCTCCGCAAATCCGGGCGGACAAACAGAAGGGAAATATGTCCATCCCTCCGCACGGCTCCGACACCGCCAAGATCCTGTCCTTCTACCGCGCCAAAGACGATCATCTCTCCGCTTTCGACAAGAGGCATAAAATTCTCCATCTTGATAAAACGGGCAAATTCCTCGATTCCCTGCTGTGTACAGGAATTGGCGTTTTCTCTGATAAATACATCCCATACCAGATGCAGACCTTCCACAACCTCCTGACTGCTATATAGTCTTTTTATGATCATTTTTCTGTACCTCATCTTTTCCAGAATAAACTGGTTTTCTCTCTTACGCCCTCTTTAAAAGTTCTTCCCGCAAGAGCGTGATCGCACGTGCAACCGCATAGTCCCGGTTCTTCTCACGATTGCCGGTAAAACGGTACTCTCTTACCGTTACCTCTCCATTTACCGCACATCCGATATACACAAGTCCGACCGGTTTTTCCGCTGTACCGCCGCCAGGTCCTGCGATTCCGGTTACACTAAGTGCCGCATCTGCATCTGCCGCCTTTGCTGCCCCAAGCGCCATCTCTGCTGCTGTCTGTTCACTGACTGCCCCGTAGGTTTCCAGTGTCTCATGCTTCACACCAAGAATCTTTTCTTTCGATGCATTCGCATAAGTAATGTATCCTTCATTGTACACGCCGGAAGCTCCCGACACATTCAGAAGTCTGCCAGAAAGCTTTCCGCCTGTACAGGATTCTGCCGTTGTCACAGTCATCTTCTTCTCTTCCAGAAGACGGATCACCGACTCTTCCAGTGTCACATTCTCTTCGGTCGTATAAATAGCATCACCAAAACGCTTCTTCATCTCTTCGATCATCGGCTCCATCAGTTTTTCTGCCGCTTCTTCAGAGCATGCTCTTGCAGTCACACGAAAATGTACCTCTCCTGTCTTTGCATAAGGCGCAAGCGTCGGATTGGTCTGTGCATCCATCAGATCCGCAACCATGGTCTCTGCCCTGCTTTCCCCGATCCCGCACACTTTTACCATCTGGGAATAGATTCCCTCCGGCTGCTTTTTATTGAGGTACGGTGCAATGTCATGTTCAAACATCGGCTTCATCTCATTCGGAGGCCCAGGGATCAGGATCGCTGCTTTGCCGCGCTCTTTATCCTCCAGAATCAGTCCAGGTGCCGTTCCGTTCAGATTGTCGATCACGATCGCGCCTTCCGGAACCAACGCCTGCTTCCAGTTATTCTCTGTCACCTTTTTACTCTTAATCTTCTCAAAATAGTCCCGGATTCGTGCTTTGGAATGTTCATCCATATAAAGTTTTCTGCCAAATACCTTTGCAGTTACTTCTTTTGTCAGATCATCCTTGGTAGGGCCAAGTCCCCCTGTCAGAATTACGATATCAGCGCGCTCAATTGCCTGGCGGATTGCTTCTTCCATACGCTCTTCATTGTCACCGACAACAGTCTGGTGATATAAAGAACAACCTAGCAGAGCACATTTCTCTGCTAGGTATGTTGCGTTTGTATTCACAATGTTGCCAAGTAAAATTTCAGTGCCGACAGAAATCAGCTCTACAACCATTTTACATGCCTCCCTGTGTTAATACCTGTTTGTTCTTTGCAATATAATCGATCAGTGAAACGACGGTCAGGAGCAGTGCTACCCATGTAAGGACTGTTCCTACAACATTCCACACACCGCCCAGATCCATGATCAGCACAATGATCAGTGCCATCTGTGATACGGTTTTGAATTTGCCCCAGTAGCTTGCCGCAATGACGATTCCATTGTCAGAAGCAACCAGACGGAACCCGCTGATGATAAATTCTCTGGCAATGATCACCAGAACAACAATGACATTCAGTCTGTTCATAGATGTCAGACAGATCAGCGCGGTACATACCAGCAGCTTGTCTGCAAGCGGATCCATAAATTTGCCGAAGTTCGTTACCAGGTTGTACTTTCTGGCGATTTTCCCATCCAGCATATCCGTCAGGCTGGCAACACAGAAGACCACAAGTGCGATCCACTTATCTGCTGCTCCGGTAATATCAAATAACATAAACACTACAAAAAACGGAATTAAAATCACTCGTAAAATCGTTAACTTATTTGGTAAATTCATAATAACTCTCCTATCAAATCATAATCTGCCGATCCGGTCACTTTTACCCTTGCAAAATCTCCCGACATCAGTTCTTCCGATGTGTTCACAAAAATAAGTCCGTCTACATTCGGCGCATCCCGGTAGGTTCTTCCCACATAGGCATTCTCATCTGCTACCTTGCCTTCGATCATCACAAGCAGCTCTTCCCCAATCCGGTCTTCTGCCTGGTCAAATACGATATCCTGCTGAAGTTCCATGAGCTCTGCCTGACGTTCCTCTTTGACTTCTTCCGGGATCTGATCCGGCATAGATGCTGCAGGAGTATCCTCTTCCGGTGAGTAGGTAAATACGCCAAGTCTGTCGAATTTCATCTGATCCACAAAATCCATCAGCTCTTCATGCTGTTCCTGTGTCTCTCCCGGGAATCCGGTGATCAAAGTTGTGCGAAGTGCGATATCCGGAATCTCACGTCGAAGCTTCTCAATGGTCTCGATGAGCTGCGCTCTGGAAGTCCGTCTTCCCATTCTCTTCAGGATACCATCGCTTGCATGCTGGATCGGGAGATCCAGATAATGGCAGATCTTTGGTTCCTCCTTGATCACCTGAATCAGCTCATCCGTGATTTCCTCCGGATAACAGTATAAAATACGGATCCAGCGAAGTCCGCTGATCTTGCAGAGCGCTCTCAAAAGTTGTGGAAGCCGCTTCTCCCCGTACAGATCGGTTCCGTACATGGTGGTCTCCTGTGCTACCAGGATCAGCTCCTTCACCCCTCCGTCTACCAGATTCTGCGCTTCCTCCAACAGATGCTCCATCGGCACACTCCGAAAATCTCCTCGTACCTTCGGGATAATACAGTAAGTACAGTGCTTGTCACAGCCTTCTGCAATCTTCAGATAAGCGAAATGTCCGCCGGTCGTCACCATACGGTGCGTGTCTGTCACCGGGAGATAATCCACATCCTTCATGGTCAGGCGCACATCTCCGCGCTCCATCGGACTGTCGCTTAAAACTCCATCGATCACGTGTGCGATCTCTTCATAAGAAGTCGTTCCGAGAACCGCATCAACCTCCGGGATTTCCTGAATGATCTCTTCTTTGTATCTCTGTGCAAGACAGCCTGTTACGATCAGGGCTTTTAATCTGCCGGTCTTCTTCAGTTCTGCCATCTCAAGAATATTCTGGATACTCTCTTCCTTTGCGTCATGGATAAAGCAGCAGGTGTTAATGATAATGACATCTGCCATTGTCTCATCGTCCACCATCTGATGACCGTCCTTTGCAAGAATCCCAAGCATGACCTCCGAATCCACAAGGTTCTTGTCACAGCCTAATGAAATGAATAATATATTCATAAAATAAATTTCTCCTCAAGCATAATTTCTGGGCGGCAGGGGAAATCATCTTCACCGGAAAATAAAATCCCCTATCATAAGAATACCCCGCAGACAGCTGCAGGGTATCGAACTTCTTTTATTTGTCTGCATCTTCTGCAATAATTTTGATCTTTCCACTGTTCAGCTCATCAATTGCAATAGAAAGCGGCTTTTCGCCGTCCTTAACAGGAACAAGCGGCATCTCGCCGTCAATGATCTGTCTCGCTCTCTTTGCTGTTGCAAGAACGATAGAATAACGGCTGTTGACAATCTTAGTTGCGCCTTCTTCCACGTCCTGATTTACTACTTTCATCAAATCGGTATATGATGGATGTAACATAAATTCTGCTCCTTTCCTACAGTTCCTTCAGTTCTTTTCTGATATCATCTATAAAGTCAGCATTCCGGCTTACCCGGTCATGCTCACCCTGAATAATGCTGTGCATCTCTTTTGCGCAGCGCTCCAGGTCATCATTGATCACAAGATAATCGTACTTCTCTACGCCCTGTGATTCTTCTACGGCCCGCTTCATTCTCGAATCGATCACTTCTGCGGTCTCGGTTCCCCGTCCTACCAGTCTGTCTTTCAGTACCTGCGCACTCGGCGGAGTCACGAACATCAGCAGGGTATCCGGATACTTCTCTTTCACTTTCAGCGCACCCTGGATCTCAATCTCAAGGATCACATCCTTGCCTGCCTCTAACTGCTCCATAACATACTGCTTCGGAGTTCCATAGTAGTTTTCTACATATCTAGCATACTCTATAAGCTCATCACGCGCAATCATTTTTTCAAATTCATCTTTGGTTTTGAAAAAATACTCTCTTCCATCTTCTTCCCCGACACGAGGCTGCCGCGTGGTTGCAGAGATCGATAATGCATAATTATCATAGTCCTGCATCAGCTTTTTCATCAGTGTTCCCTTACCGGCTCCGGAAAATCCGGATACTACAATAAGGATTCCTTTTTTTTCTCTCATAATCAGTTCTCCTGCATACTCAGACATTGAAATGTTATTTTAACACATCTTTTTACATTTTTCAAAGCTTTATTCAATATTTTGAATCTGCTCACGGACTTTTTCAATCTCAGTCTTCAGATCGATCGCATAATTGGATACTTCCAGATCATTTGCCTTGGATAAGATCGTGTTCGCCTCACGGTTCATCTCCTGCGCAATGAAATCAAGCTTGCGTCCGATTCCCTCTGTCTGTTCCAGAGTTTCCTTCATATGCTTGATATGGCTTTTCAGCCTTACCACTTCTTCATCTGTACAGATCTTGTCAGAGAAGATCACAACCTCAGCCGCGATCCGTCCTTCGTCAATCTGGGTGTCCCCAAGAAGCTCCTTCACTTTCGTTTCCAGCTTCTCCCGGTATTCAGCAACGATCTGCGGAGATCGCTCTTCAACCCTGGCAACAACTTCCAGCATTCCATCCAGCTTGCCAATGATATCCTTCTTCAGGTTCTCACCTTCTGTAGTCTTGGTCTGTACAAACTGTTCGCATGCGCCTTTCATTGCTTTTTCAAGACCACTCCAAAGTTCTTCCTCATCCACAGACTGTTCTTCCATCGTAAGGACTTCCGGGCAGCGTGCAAGTGTGGATACCCGCACATCATTATCAAGCCCAAACTGTTCTTCCATCTGCTTAAAGCTTGCCATATATTCTTCTGCCAGCTTCTGATTATATTTCAAAGTCATCTGACTTTCTGTCATATCTTCATACCCGATGAAAATATCAATCTTTCCTCTCTGCACATACTGCTTGAGCAGGTTGCGGATCGCGGACTCAAAGAAATTAAGCTTCTTTGGCATACGGATATTCACATCCAGGTAACGGTGATTAACCCCTTTCATCTCTACGGTAAATTTGCGGTCTGCTTCGGCGATCTCACACCGTCCAAAGCCTGTCATACTTTTTATCATTTGATTTTCCCTCTTCTTACTGACCTTTTAAGGGCCGTTTTACTATCGATTATTATAGTTCATTTGCACTTACTCGTCAACCGGGTGACAGGGCATTTTCACTTGTCTATGCATACCTCTCTATGCTATAATGAGCCCATTAAAAAAAAGAATATGCCCTGGCATATTCCCGGATAAATATGAGGTGAATTTTTAAAATGGCTTTTGATGGAATTACAATCGCAAATATCGTAAAAGAATTAAATGATACCATCCTGAACGGACGGATCGCCAAGATCGCACAGCCGGAAAATGATGAACTGCTTCTCACGATCAAACCTGCAAAAGGACAGGTAAGACTGGTCATCTCCGCAAGTGCATCCCTGCCGCTGATCTATCTGTCCAGAGACAACAAACCAAGTCCGATGACTGCACCGAATTTCTGTATGCTTCTGAGAAAACATATTGCAAATGGCCGCATCGTAGGCATTTCTCAGCCTTCCCTGGAACGGATCATCCGCTTCGAGATCGAGCACCTGGATGAACTTGGAGATCTGTGCCGCAAATCCCTGATCGTTGAGATCATGGGCAAGCACAGCAATATTATTTTCTGTAATGAAAAAGGAATGATCATCGACAGTATCAAGCATGTTTCCGCGCAGATGAGTTCTGTGCGTGAGGTTCTTCCGGGAAGAGAATATTTTATCCCGGATACTATGAAAAAAGAGAATCCACTTGGCATACCGGAGGAAAATTTCACACAGGAACTTCTATCCAAACCAATGCCGGTCGGAAAAGCGATCTACAACAGTTTTACCGGAATCAGTCCGGTTGTCGCCGAAGAGATCTGCTATCTGGCAGGAATCGACTCTTCTGTTCCGGCATCGGAGATGTCCGGTGATCTGCTGGCGCATCTGTACCGGCAGTTTACCTATTTTGTGGAGCAGGTGACAGAAAGCAAATTCTCTCCTGCTATTTATTATGATGGAAATGAGCCGAAAGAGTTCTCATCTCTTCTGCTCACCCACTTTTCCAACTATCAGGTAAAATCTTATGATTCGATTTCCGAAGTGATCCGGACTTATTATTCTTCCCGTGATCTGATCACCCGGATCCGCCAGAAATCTTCGGATCTGCGCCGTGTGGTTCAGACAGCGCTGGAACGTAACCGCAAGAAATACGACCTGCAGTTAAAGCAACTTCGCGATACGGAAAGCCGCGATAAATACAAGGTATACGGAGAACTGATCCACACCTACGGTTACAATCTCGAAGAAGGTGCAAAAGAACTGGAAGCACTCAATTATTATACTAACGAAATGATCAAAATTCCGCTGGATCCGCAAAAAACACCGCAGGAAAATGCAAAGAAATATTTTGACCGGTATAATAAACAGAAACGTACTTTCGAGGCTCTTTCAGAACTGATCAAAGAAACGAAAGATGAGATTGATTATCTGGAGTCCGTCAGCAAATCCCTGGATATTGCACGAAGCGAGGATGACCTGATCCAGATCAAGGAAGAACTGATCGAAAGTGGATTTATCCGCAGAAAGCAGTCTGCCAAAAAGGTGAAGATCACAAGCAAACCGTTCCACTATATTTCTTCAGACGGTTTCCATATGTATGTTGGAAAAAATAATCTTCAGAACGAAGAACTCACCTTCCATTTTGCAAATGGCGGGGACTGGTGGTTCCATGCGAAAAAAGCACCAGGTTCCCATGTCATCGTGAAGACGAACGGGGATGAACTTCCGGACCGGACCTTTGAAGAGGCAGCCAGACTTGCTGCGCATTACTCGAAGAATTCCGGGGCTGAAAAGGTGGAGGTTGACTATGTAGAGAAAAAGCAGGTTAAGAAACCAAATGGAAGCAAGCCTGGGTTTGTCGTGTATTATACAAATTACTCAATGATGATAGATAGTGATATTTCCGGGATACAGGAAGTACAATAAGATAGGTTGTGACACCACCAGAGAAGAATAAAATCCACCCCATTCCAAGTTGTGCAAACCATTCCGATGAGCCTCTTAGGGCGAGAATCGTGTTCAGCAAAGGCTTCCACGATTCTTGAGTCTCATCTCCATTGCACAAGATAGGAATGGGGTGGATTTTATTCGATATCAGTATTTACTTGATCTCATATACTTTATCTAACTGCGTCATACATGCCTGGATTTTCTTCATCCCCTCATCATCAGCAGGTTTTCCGGAGAAGTAGTAGGTGACTTTGCTGGGTTCTCCTGGGGTGGTTTGTTCGGGGAGAACTCGTTTTAGCTGGCGAAGGGTGCCTTCGTTGCCGTCTACGAAATGGATTTCTCCCGGGAAGATTTTGCGGAAGGATTGTTTGAAGTAGTTGAAGTGAGTACAGCCAAGTACGACTGCAGCATACTGGTTGAGTGTATAGCTCTGAAGGCTGTTTTTCAGATATTCATCTACTTCCGGGTCCTGGAATCTTCCGGCTTCGGCAAAGCGGACCAGTTTTGGAAGTGGCGCAAGGTCTACTTCGTGTTCGGTATCTACTTTTTCCAGAAGGCTGTGTAATTTTTCTCCGGCTATCGTAACCGGTGTTGCTGTTACCAGAATCCGTTTCTGCATATCCTGATAGAGCTTGAGCGCGCGCTTGACTGCCGGTTCCATACCGACGATCGGTACGGCAAATTCGCCTCTGAATTCTTTCGTTGCCACGCTGGTTGCCGTATTACAGGCGATTACGATTGCATCAACCTCCTTCGCGATCAGGAAATTCAGAACCTCTTCTACATATCCTTTGATCTGTTCCCTCGTCTTTTCTCCGTATGGAACATGCTTTGTATCTGCATAATATATAAATTCTGCTTCCGGCATCTTTTTCAGTGCGCGGTGAAGCACAGAAAGTCCGCCGATCCCTGAATCATATATTCCGATTTTCATTGGTGTTACCTCGATTTCTTATTTTCTTATCTGGTTTAAAGCCAAAATCTGTATCCATTTTTATTCAATTTAATGATGTGAGTGTCAAAAGTAAATTTTGCCACTCACTGATATAACCGGATTGCTCCATCGCTATGCAATTCCCGCAATGTTCGATTTAAAAATCAAAATCTGCATAATCTTCCGGGAGAAAGCGATGATAGATAATATGACAGCCTTCATCTTTAAAACAATAATAATACTTGTCCTCGCCCGCTTCAAAACGGATCATCCGGTCAAATTCTCCATTGTCCATCGGTTCTGTCACGATCTTGTCCGAATGTGAACAGAACAATGCTTCGATATCTTCCATCGTGCAGCCATGCTTTGCGACAAGCTCCACCAGCTCTTTGATAAATTCATTCGGTTTCATATTTTCATGCACATATTCCGATGCTTTTTCCGATAAAGCAAAGCAAAAACGGTCCTTTACATGTGTAATCCCGACTTCCCCGAAAATATCTTCTGCTGCTTTCGGAAAATCTGCAAGGAGCTCCTGCATCTCTTCCGCATCTGCATTCGCCTCCATAAAATGATTCAGTGAACTGAGCGGATAATAAAGCCGGATCATCTCTTTCCGATATCCGAGCTTTGCCTGCTCTTCCTTTACCAGATCGATTAAACTCTTTTCCAAACGCTCGTATCCCATATATATTAAAACTCCTGTCTTGATAAAATTATGCGAGTCTGCTGCTGCAAACAAAAATATTTTATCACATTCTTTCCATTTTCGCCACTCACACCATTGAAGAATTCCCTTATTTTCGTTATCATAAAAGAAACATACGTTATTTTCAGTATAAAAGACTCTTCAAAAATATTCTAACACCAAACACAATTTGGAAAACAGGAATCGAAACTTAAATATCCAGATACCTGGGAGGTTAAAACACATGGATGAACAGACAATCAGACAGCGGATCTCCACGCAGCGTGATTTTTTTGCAACCGGCGCAACACTTCCGCTTTCTTTTCGATTAAAACAATTAGAACAGCTAAAACTTGCACTCAAACGCCATGAACAAGATCTGTACACTGCACTAAAAGCGGATCTTGGAAAAAGCCGGATGGAAAGCTATATGTGTGAAATCGGTCTGACGCTTTCCGAGCTTACCTGGATGCAAAAGCATTTACCAAAGCTGATGCGCTGTAAAACCGTCCCTACTCCGCTGGCACACTTCGCCGCCAAAAGCTTTCAATCGCCATCCCCCTACGGAACCGTACTGATCATGAGTCCCTGGAATTACCCGGTACTCCTCACTTTAGAACCGCTGATCGATGCGCTCGCCGCCGGAAATACCGTCATCCTGAAGCCAAGCGCTTACGCTCCACACACCAGTCAGCTTCTGAGTCAGCTTCTCAAGGAATGCTATCCACCGGAATATGTAACGATGATCACCGGAGGCCGGGAAGAAAATCAGGCGCTCTTAAACCAGCAGTTTGATAAAATCTTCTTCACCGGAGGAAAAACGGTCGGTAAAGAAGTCCTTCGTCACGCTGCCGAATATTTGACTCCTGTCACTTTGGAGCTTGGCGGAAAAAGTCCGTGTATTGTAGATTCCACAGCGAAAATTTCTCTCACCGCAAAACGGATCGTATTCGGAAAATACCTCAACTGCGGACAGACCTGCGTTGCCCCGGATTATATCCTCTGCGCTGCTTCCATTCGCGACCAACTCCTTCAGGCACTGGAAAAAGAAATCCACCGTCAGTTTGGTAAGCAGCCTCTGCAAAATCCGGATTATGGGAAAATCATCAACGAAAAACATTTTCACCGGCTGCAGAACCTGATTGCTGCCGATAAACTGGTCTGTGGAGGTGAGTCCGATCCGTCTGCCCTGCGCATTGCCCCGACCATCCTAAAAGATGTCACCTGGGACGATCCGGTCATGGGCGAAGAAATTTTTGGACCGATTCTTCCGGTACTTACCTATTCTGACCTGAATGATGCAATCCGGCAGGTCGAATCCCATCCCCACCCGCTTGCACTCTATCTTTTCACCGAAGATCCTGCTGCCAAAAAGAAAGTCCTTGCCAGATGCCATTTTGGCGGCGGCTGCATCAACGATACCATCATCCACCTCGCCACCAGCCAGATGCCGTTCGGCGGTGTCGGAGAAAGCGGCATGGGATGCTATCATGGAAAAGAAGGATTTGAATGCTTCACACATCAGAGAAGCATGGTCGATAAGAAAACCTGGATGGATCTGCCGATACGGTATCAGAAGTACCGGTTCTGGAAAGAAAAAATGCTGAGAGGCTTCCTGCGCTAGGATTAGCGCGGGGAGAGCTTCCCAGCAGATATAACATCACGAACTTACCTTCTCAATCAGACACTGATGTTCTATCACATCAAAAGGGCTCCTCATCATAAATATCTGCCGCAATTATCCAGAATGCTCTGTACTCCCCGCAAATCGAATATTGAAATTCCAGGAAATTATTTCTGGATAATATCAGCACTTTTCACTCAGACATGTTCTGAGACACTTGCATACGATCTTCCATATCGCCCATCCGATAAACATCCCAACTGTATTTGTTACCACATCATCCAATTGTAAATATCCTCTCTGCGTAATATGCTGTGTGATCTCTATACCACAGGAACATAAAAAACCAATCAGCACACATTTCCAACCGCTTCTGACTTGTTTAAAAACTATTGGTAACAATACACCAAAAGGAATAAACATAATAATATTCTCAATAAACATAGCATGCATATGGAAAGAATGTCCCCATGTTTCAAATAACACTAAACTAATTTCTTTCCTGCTCCCCGCTTCTCTTGAAAAAAAGACAGTCTGAAAGGTAACAATAATATAGGCAATAAATAATATCCACGCAATTCTATATTTTTTATTAATTCCATTATCCTTTTCCTGCTTTTGAGAACCTTTCTCATACACCCAACTAATAAAAAATACAAGACAAGCACTAAAAATGATTGCCGGAATCAGCCACATTACTGGTTGATTAAAATCTTGAATTATTATTTTTTTGTACAACTTGATTTCTAATCACCTTCCTTTTTAGTATCATATCAAATCAATTATTTTAGATATTTTTATTCTTTCTTCCTTCAACAGGCTCACTTCAATTACAACAATGGTATCGCATACTTTTTCATTTTGTGCCTCCAAACGATTTTACCACTTATCCAAGATTGTTTTCAACATTATCTTTTAGTAATAATTATATCCTAAAATAAATTTCTAAATTCCACCTCTTCGTCTCGGAATGAATGACTCATCCTTGTCCACAGCTTTGTTCTTATATTTTCTGATGCTTCTTCTGTTTTTTATTGCTTCGATCATTTTTCCTCATATTCTCCTTAACCTCGTCCGGTACATCGATCAGACCGAACCGGTAGAACATTCCGTATATGATTAGGGTGTCAAAATAGTAAAAAAAGTTGCGATATTTTGATAAAGTTTTACAGTTAAAGCACCTAAATCCGTTATGCCTAACTTAACGAAATATGTTAAAAATGATAACATTATTTATGTTGTAGAAAAATACTGGGTAAAAAAAGTCGCTTAAGTGGAAGATAAGCGACATTTGTTTTTATGATTAATCCAAAAAGTGCCGCTCCATCATCGTTTTGATGACTTCGCAGCACTTCTATATACTCTACTATAAATAATTTCTTCCACTTCTAATTATCTCCCACCCCCGGTATCCCACGCTTCCATAATAATAACTCATCGGAGCATCTCCCGGAAAATACCTTACCATTCGGTACACATAATATAGAATCAGTCCTACGCACAGAAGAATCACCCATTTCCCAAGACTCTTCGTTTCTTTTCTCTGTATGTATCTCCGCACGCCAAACCATCCCACCAGAATAATCACACCATAAATAAACGGATGCATTTTCCATGCCCCGGCAAAGTCCCCTCGCAGCACCATAAACATCGCTCTTGTAAGCCCGCATCCCGGACAAGGAAATCCCGTCATGATCACCATTGGACACAGACTGTATAAAAACTTTCTTCCTATAACAAAATAAATTGCAAATACAAGAATCGCAATGCGGATATTCCATAAGTCCTGTAAAAGCATCTTTATTCCTGCTATTAATCTATTTTTCACAAAAGTGTTCCCAACTTTCTTACTGAGGTGCATCTTTTTTCAAAATATCCTGCACATAATCAACCGGTCTTTTTACTGCTTCCGAAATCATTTCATCTGTGCATTTCATTTCATGTAAACTCCAGATAAATTTAACCGTTGTCTCCTCCTGTCCTATCTCTCGCCCTTCTATTCTACCTTCTTCTCTTCCCTCTTTTCTTCCTTCTTCTCTTCCTCGTCTAACCAACACATCACTAAATCCCGTCATCGTCATAGCCACATCCTCCTTAAATTCCTCTTCCCATTCAATATGTGAATATGTCTCTATTTCTTCTATATTTCCCACAAATACCTGATTAAGATAATCAAATATCCCTGCATCTTCGCCCCGTATCCGATATTCATCCGTCTCCGAAACCGGTGCGTCACTGACAACCTCATCCGATGTAATCGATGCAAGGTCCAGACAATTCAGGATCTCTTCCTGCGAACACCCTTCAAATTCCGGGATCACCATCTCCATAATCGGCACAATGATCTCTTTGCTCTTAAAGAGTTTCTTCACGCCCTTGTCATACTCTGCGCCAATATTTACAGATGATGCAATGTCGTATTTTGTCTCTATTTTCATTTCTATTTTGGATGATTTTCCATCTAACCGTCAACCAATAAATTTTCTTTTCCTTCTCCATTTTTCCTATTATAACATACCCCACGATATTCTAAAAATTAAATTTTTCTAACTTTCTCTTTCCCTCCTTTCATCCTTCCGCATCTGACTGAACTCAATAAAAAAAATTCGGATGCATTTGCAGAAGCCTAAGAAAAACTTGTTCTTAGCCTCCGAAACAGCATCCGGATTCTTTTCTTTCATTATCTACTTAATGATCTTCTTCGGACATTTCTCCGCACATTTTCCACAGTTTGTACATTTTTCCGGATCAATGTGTGCGATGTTATCTACTACATGTACTGCATCAGATTCACATACTTTTTCACACATCTTACATCCGATACATCCTACGGAACATACGCTCATAACGTCTTTTCCTTTATCTTTTGAGCTGCACTGTACGAGATGTTTCTGTTCATAAGGTACAAGCTCGATCAGATGTTTTGGACAGGTGGCGATACATTTACCACAGGCTTTACATGCTTCTTTGTCAACTACTGCAATTCCGTCTACGATATGGATCGCATCGAACGGACATGCCTTTACGCAGCTTCCGAAACCAAGACATCCGAAAGAACATCCTTTTGGTCCGCCATTCTGCATCATGGCTGCCATCTGGCAATCTGTAATTCCTGTATAATCATATGCCTGTTTTGCTTTTTCGCAGGTTCCTGCACATTTTACAAATGCAACTTCGTGTACGCTTTCACCGGCTTCTTCGCCCATGATCGCTGCGATCTTTGCTGCTACCGGAGCACCGCCGACCGGACACTGTCCGACCGGAGCTTCTCCTTTTGCGATAGCTGCTGCAAGACCGGAACATCCGGCATATCCACATCCACCACAGTTGTTACCCGGAAGTTCTGCGAGAATCGCTTCTTCTTTTTCATCTACTTCAACTGCAAATTTCTTGCCTGCAATTCCAAGGAAGACACCGATGAATACGCCGGTACCGCCTACGATAAGTGCAGCAATCAATACTCCTGTTATACTCATAACACGGTCCTCCTTCTGTTAAATGATTCCTGAGAATCCAAAGAACGCGATGGACATCAGTGCTGCTGTAAGCAGTACGATCGGAGTTCCCTGGAAAGACTCACTGATATCGTTGTATTCGATCTTCTCACGGATACCAGCCATGATCACGATCGCGATCGTGAATCCGACTGCTGTGGAGAATCCGTATACAACACCTTCAAGAATGTTATATCCTTTTGTTACACAGTTCAGTGATACACCAAGTACTGCACAGTTTGTTGTGATCAACGGGAGATATACACCAAGTGCATTATAAAGCGGAGGCATAACCTTCTTGAGGAACATTTCTACAAACTGAACGAGTGCTGCGATAACCAGGATAAATACGATGGTCTGCAGATACTCAAATCCTGCCGGATGTAAGATGAACTGGTAGATCGCACCGGTAATGAAAGATGCGATTGTAATAACGAAAACAACTGCGCCGCCCATGCCGGCTGCTGTCTCAATTTTCTTAGAAACACCAAGGAAAGGACAGATACCGAGGAACTGGCTGAGTACGACGTTGTTAACAAGCGCCGAACCAACTGCTATAATAAGTAATTCTTTCATCTCTTATCTCCCTCCTATTCCTTTTCCTGACCTGTCGGGAACACGTGTCCGTCGCATCCGCCGCATGAAGCGCATCCGCCTTCACAGCATCCCTGCGCTTTGACAACTTTCTTTCCTTTTGCTTCCAGTTTCTTCATGATCTTGTTACGTGCCGCAACAAGGAATGCAAGAACAAGGAATGCACCAGGAGCAAGGATGAAAATAGTAACAGGTTCGTAGATATCAGGCATAACCTGAAATCCGAATAATTTTCCGGAACCAATCAGCTCTCTGACGATACCGATGCAGGTAAGACCAAGTGTGAATCCAAGTCCCATACCAATACCATCAAATACAGATGGAAGGACCGGGTTCTTTGATGCATATGCTTCTGCACGTCCAAGGATGATACAGTTAACTACGATCAGAGGAATATATACACCAAGTGATGCATAAAGACTAGGTACAAAACCTTCCAGAAGGAACTGTACCACGGTAACAAGTGTTGCTACGACTACGATAAATGCCGGCATACGAACAGAATCCGGAATGATCTTACGCAGCATGGAAATCAAAAGGTTTGAGAAAATCAATACCACTGTGGTAGAAAGTCCCATACCAATACCGTTGATTGCGGATGTTGTAACCGCCAGTGTCGGACACATACCAAGCATCATAACAAAGGTCGGGTTTTCTTTTACAAGACCATTATAAAGTCTTTCTGTACATTTATTCATTTCCACTACCTCCTAACGCTGTCTGGTAATATCCAAGTGCTGTGTTGACAGCTCCTGTGACTGCACGGGAAGTGATGGTTGCACCACTCAAAGCATCGATCGGCTGTCCGTCTCCGCCATCTTTGGATACATAGAATTTTTCAGCCTGCTGTCCTGCAAACTGGTTGTAAAAGCTTGGTTCTTTCGCACGCATACCAAGACCTGCTGTCTCGCTGATGGAAAGGAAAGAAATGCCATTTACCGTACCGTCACTCATGATACCGACTGTGATCTGGATATCTCCGCCGTAACCATCTTTGTCGGTTACTGTTATAACATAACCAGCTTCGCTCCCATCCATAACAGCAGAATAGACTTCATCTACTGTTGCATTCGTTCCCATCTTTTTGATTGCTTCTTTGGCAGCTTTCTGATCTACGTCCATTGCCTCAAAGGAATCTGCTTCCGGATAAACGGCCTGACAGGCTTCCTGTTTCTGCTTTGCCTGTGTCTGTGCGATTGGACCTTTTGTCACTTCGTAAGCAGCTCCAAGTACCAGACCGGATACAACGGTGATTGCTGCAAGGATCAGTGTATTTTTGATAATCTTATTCATTATTTTTCTCCTCCTTTACCGAAAGGCTTTGGAAGAGTAACTCTCTCGATCAGCGGTACAAGAAGGTTACTGAAGATGATCGCATAAGATACACCTTCTGCTGAACCACCGAACAAACGGAACAGACCAGTCAGACATCCAAGAAGGATACCATATACGATCTGCCCTTTTTTGGTGATCGGGGAAGTTACATAATCGGTTGCCATAAACCATGCTCCAAGCATCAGACCACCACCGCAGAGTTCTGCTGTCATGTACTGAACGTTGAAGAATCCAATTCCATCTACAAATCCACCGAAGATTCCGATGAAAAGTGCAAATGTCACAATATATGTACCCGGGATACGAAGATCAATGATTCCTTTGAGGATCAGGATGATCGCTCCGATCACGATTGCGATAACGGATGTCTCACCGATGGTTCCGGCAATATTTCCGATCAGCATGTCCATGCTGTTCACACCGTCAAGTGCTGCATTTCCTGCTTCGATATTAGCACGGATCGTTGCCAGTGGTGTTGCACCGGATACGCCGTCATATACGAAGCTTGTCATTCTTCCTGTGAAGGAAATAAGAAGGAAACATCTTGCTCCAAGTGCAGGGTTCATGAAGTTCTGTCCCAATCCGCCAAATAGCTGCTTTACAACCAGGATCGCGAATACACTTCCGATAATTCCCATCCAGATCGGGGCTGTCGGCGGAAGGTTGAGTGCAAGCAGAAGTCCTGTAACTGCGGCACTGAAATCCTTGATCGTAATCTTTTTATGCATCAGTTTTTCGTAAATGTACTCCGTAAGAACTGCTGCTGCTGTTGTCACAATAACAAGCAGCCATGCATGTGTGTCACGGAAGTTGTAAATTCCAAAGAAAGTTGCCGGTAACAGAGCGATGATAACCCACAGCATGATATTGCCGGTTGTCTCTTTAGAACGGATATGTGGTGAAGATGATACTTTTAACTGTTCACTCACTTTTGTTCACCTCTTCCTCTCTATTCTATTTTTTCTTTTTGTTGGCAAGTGCGGTTTTTCTCATCGATCCGATTGCCTGCTTCAGTTGTCTCTTAGCCGGACATACATAACTGCAGGATCCACATTCTACACATTCAAGACCATTGAATTTGAGGAACGCTTCTTCGTCATGGCGTTCTGCAAAATCAGCCAGTCTTGACGGAATAATGCGGCTTGGACAGGCGTCAACGCACCGTCCGCAGTTGATACATGCTGTCGGTTCACAGGCTGATACTTCATCTTTTGACATGCAAAGAATAGATGAAGATGTTTTGGTGATCGGTGTATCTGTCGTATACATCGCAAATCCCATCATCGGTCCACCTGAAATAACTTTTTCACAGCCTTCTTTGAGTCCGCCGGCGGCTTCGATCAGTTCGTTCTGGTTGGTTCCGAAGAGTACTTTGTAGTTACCAGGATTTACAACTCCATCCCCTGTTACAGTAACGACACGTTCCATAGAAGGAATGCCTTTTACTACTGCATTGTAAATGCTGATGATGGTCTCTACGTTGTCTACTACACATCCAGCATCTGCCGGAAGCATGGTAGAATTGATCGCACGTCCTGTATTTGCAAAAATCAGCTGACGTTCTGCGCCCTGTGGGTACTTGGTCATCATCTCTCTGACTTCCATACGAGGCTCGTCCTTGGTCAGCTCTTTTAATTTTGCGATACAGTCCGGTTTGTTATCTTCGATTGCAAATAAACCTTTCGCATTGTCAAAAAGCTTCAGGATCACACGCATACCTTCTACCAGAAGTTCCGGATTCTCCAGCATTCTTCTGTAATCGGCAGTAATATACGGCTCACATTCCGCACAGTTTGCAATGATATAATCAATCTTGTCTGGCTCTTTTGGTGAAAGCTTCACTCTGGTAGGGAAACCTGCTCCACCCATACCTACTACGCCAGCCTCTCCAATGATATTCAGAATCTCTTCTTTTGTCAGTTCAGAAAGAGGTTTTGGCTGTGGATATTCTACTTCTTCGTACTGACCGTCATTTGTAATGATGATACTGTTCACTTTAGAACCTGTCGGATTCACACGTGGTTCAATCGCTTTTACAGTACCTGATACGGATGCATAGATCGGTGCAGACACGAAGCCCCCCGCTTCGGCAATTTTCTGCCCTTTAAGCACATGGTCACCTTTTGCTACTACTGGCTTAGCCGGTGCTCCGATATGCTGGGATAACGGGTATACAAGATCACCCTGTGGCAGAAGTTCTACGATTGCCTTGTCTTTCGCAAGACTTTTTCCGTCGTTCGGATGAACTCCGCCTTTAAATGTCAAAAGTCCCATTTTGATATCCTTCCTTCCTGTTTTCTCTCTTATAAATATACTAAAATAAATCCTACAATTCCAGTAACTTTCGTCATTTTATTGTATATTTTCCAGTACATCTTGTCTTTTTTTTAACACAATAGTCTCCTCGCACAAAAAAGAGAGGCTACTACGACCTCCCTTTGTGAATTTTCTGACTATTCGGTAAAATTTTTCATCTTACTTATCGAGATCACTTATGGATCCGAAAACTTTTTCAGCTGTAGTTAGTTATGTCTACCAGTTTTTTTCAAACAAAAGATAGAGACTTCAATCAGTCTCTATCCTTGTATATCTTATTTAATTATTCTTCAGTTTCTTCCTGAGCTTCTGCATTTTCAAGTGCTTTCATGCTAAGGCTGATCTTCTTGTCAGCTTCGTTAAGATCTACGATCTTAGCTGTAATCTCCTGACCTACAGAAAGTACGTCTGAAGGTTTCTCAACATGTGCTCTTGAGATCTGTGATACATGAAGGAGTGCATCTACTCCAGGAGCAAGTTCTACGAATGCACCAAAGTCTGTCATTCTTGCAACTTTTCCCGTTACAACTGTACCTACAGCGTACTTCTCAGCTGCGTTAGCCCATGGATTTGTCTCCGGGAATTTTAAGCTGAGTGCAACTTTTGTATCATGGATATCTTTAACAAGGACTTTAAGAGTTTCACCAACTGTGAATACTTTCTTCGGATTGTCAACTCTTCCCCATGACATCTCAGAGATATGAAGAAGTCCGTCTACTCCGCCGAGATCGATAAATGCACCGAAATCTGTTACGTTCTTAACTGTTCCTTCGATCACATCACCGACTTTAAGTTTAGCGAAGAGTTCTTTCTGCTTTTCTGCTCTTTCAGCAACAAGAAGCTGTCTTCTGTCACCGATGATACGGTTTCTTCTTGGATTGAATTCGCTGATAACAAATTCGATTTCCTGATCTTTGTACTTAGAAAGGTCTTTTTCGTAAGTATCTGATACAAGACTTGCCGGGATGAATACTCTTGCTTCATCTACAACAACGCTTAATCCACCGCCAAGAATCTGAGTAACCGGTGCTTTCAGGACTTCTTTGTTCTCGAATGCTTCTTTTAATCTTTCGTTACCTTTTTCTGCAACAAGTCTCTTGTATGTAAGAAGAACCTGTCCTTCTCCATCATTGACTTTCAGTACTTTAACAGTCATCGGATCACCAACAGAAACAACAGTTGTAAGATCTACACTGTTATCATTGGTATATTCACTTCTGGTGATGATACCGTCTGCTTTGTATCCTATATTTAAGATGATTTCATCTGGCTTAACATCAATTACAGTACCATCTACGACCTCTCCATTATGAATTGTTTTAAATGACTCGTCTAACATTTGTTCAAAAGTTAATTCTGACATTATTTTGAACCTCCTCAATTATATTGTTGGGCGTGGATGCCCCTGCTGTAATACCTACTGTTTCCACGGACCTTAATTGATTCATATCAAAATCGTCAAGTGTCTGTATATAGTACGTATTGTGACATTCCCTGCTGCATATTTCATACAGTTTCTGGGTATTGGAACTATGTTTGTCTCCGATTACAATCATAGCATCCACCTCTTTTGCAATGCTCCTTGCTTCTGTCTGACGCTCTCTGGTTGCATTACAAATCGTATTTAAAACACTTATATCATAACCCTTTTCTGAAATAATTTCAACTAAATCTTTGAATTTATTGTAATTAAATGTCGTCTGAGACACAATACAAATTCTTTCGGATGTAGTATTTTCAAATTTTTCTGCTTCTTCTGCATTTTTTATAACGGTTACATTTTCTCCTGCCCAGCCCCGGATTCCTTCAACCTCAGGGTGATCCGGATTACCAATGATAATGATCCGGCTGCCTTTTTTACTTTCTTCGGCAACAATCTTATGGATTCTTTTCACAAACGGACAGGTTGCATCTACATATTCGATGCCTTTTTCATCCATTAGATCACAGATTCTCTTTGGAACACCATGAGAGCGGATGATCACCAGTCCTTCTTCCAGACCTTTCAGTTCTTCCTCACCGCGCAGGACTTTTACACCATGTGCTTCCATGTCCTTTACAACCTCTTCATTATGGATGATCGGACCATAAGTATAGATCTGTTTTCCCATCTGTTTTTCAACCTGCTCATATACTGTATCGACAGCGCGTTTTACACCAAAGCAGAATCCGGCACTTTTTGCGCGTATTACTTCCATTTTTAGGTTCCTCCTGTTGTTTTTATTTTTCTGATAAGTGATTCTTTTTACATACTTAGAAATTTGAAACATGCATATCGCAGATTCATCCGCATCTTCAGATTACATTTTTCGCCCGGAACAGTAAGTTTTTTCATGAACCGGTCCAGTGTACGTTTCTCATATTCTTCCATCAATTTACACATATGTCGAAAATCTCCCTTCGTCATACACAAATTATAATTTCTCACAGTATCCGAATAATCTGCTCATATATCAGTATTTCTTTCGGTCCAATATTCTTATTATCATGATAATGACCAAAGAACCACTTCTTAACATTTACCCGCTGCTTCACTAACTCCAGATAATCCGTCATGGAATCTGCTGAAAAAGTCTTATCTACAAATTGTTTCTGGGTACTTGTAGCACAACAATGACTGATAATAAAATCTACCTCATTGCTATTCTGAGATAAATTTCTTAATCCTTCTTCCATTTCCTCATTTGAAGCCATTTCTTCTTTCCACCAGGAAATGTGATTCACACGATACGGCATCCATTCCTTATCCAGTTCTTTCTTTTTCTTCTTGAAATCCGGTGCTTCTGGATCAAGTATTCCACCTTCTATATCATGACTTTTTGCTCCGCCAAATACAAAGAATTTCTTTCCGCAAAGTTGAAAAACCTGTCCTCGCATAAGATGGATCACCGAAGGTCTAATCTTATGTACATTTCCACCATTCCATTTTTCTACAGGATAGCTGTAAAGCCTGTCAAAATTCTCATGGTTCCCCTCACAAAAAAGAGTTGTAAAAGGACGATCTTCCAGCCAGTCCATCCAATGCTTCTCATGTTTATTTTCTTCAAAGCGATTCCATACTCCGCCAAAATCACCGCAGATAATGACATAATCATCTTTTGTCATTTCATATTGTTCCGGGAAAATTTTAGTATTGAACCTGGTAAAATCAGCGTGACAGTCACCGGTTATATAAATCATCCTTACTGCTCCTCTTTGATCAAATATTTTACGGGGACTTCTTCCGTTAACCATACTCCATTTTTTGATAAGAAAAATGAATATCCATCGTCATACATTTCTTTTGTTTTTACGATATAAAGCACTGGTTTTCCGTGACGTGAGCCGACTTTCGTAGCTGTAGTTGCGTCTGATGATAAATGCACATATAACCTACCCTTTGGAATCAATCCTTGTTGATCAATGGATGCAACATATTTTTCTCCAGTTCCATGCCAGAGCGTTTCAGGCGGTATTGCTGCTGGTAATTCTATATCAACAGGAATCGAATGTCCCTGATTTGCCCGAATCTTTGTTTTATCTTCATTAAAGGTAAATCTTTGCTTATTATCTGTCCGAACAATTTCTTCCAGTATTTCTCTGTTAAATTTACGAGTTTTGGAAATTCCGGCAATCAGCCCGTCTACATTTGCCCAGCCATGTTCATCCAACTGGATTCCGATTGTTTCTGGTTTATGGCGCAGGATTAAACTTACAAATTTACTTGTACTTGTTAAATTCATTTTCATTCTCTTTTCTTTTGGAAAATCCATATCTTTATATTACCATAATCAAATATACTGCACAATAAATGACCCAACTTATTTATACCGATTTTTGTATAAATAAATCAGGTCATTTTCTTATCACTCTTAATCAACGCAAGCCGTGTAATTCGTTAACTTAAACTTGATAATGAACGCATAACTAAATCAATATCTTTATTTTCCAATTCCTGAATAATATGTAAATATGTTTTCTGTGTTGTTGTCATACTCGAATGTCCCAATCTTCCTGCTACACTAGCAATAGATACGCCTGTAAACAGCAGCAAAGACGCATGCGTATGCCGCAATCCATGAATTGATATTACTGGTATATTGCATTCTTTACAGTGTCTTGCAAGTATATTGTTTACTGTTGAATTGTATACTGCCCCATCAACAAAAATTGGCTTATCCTCTGGCAATTGCTTAATTAGTTCAGAAAATCTCATTCCTGTTTTTGCAACCAACAAAATAAAATAGTCCCAATTCACCTTATCTTTCAACTCTAGTGATGCCAATAAATTGTTGCCCTACTTGTCACGGTAATTATCCTGCTCGAATCATCGATGTTATAAATGGTGAAGCGGATTGTCCTTATTGTTCCGGTCGTAAAGCACTTCCTGGAAAAATATCCTTCGCCGCGCTTCATTCTGATTTAATGGAAGATTGGGATTTTATTGCAAACTATTACCTTGTAAATCCCGATGAAATATTAGATACATATTCACAAAAGGTTTGGTGGAATTGTAAAAGAAGTTCTGATCATAAATATCCCTTAAGTCCTGCTGATAAAGTCTTCTATCAAAAGAGACATCGGGAATCCTGCCCTTATTGCAAAGGACGTCGCAGAAAAAAGAAATTTTTCTAATGTAAATGAAATAGTTTCAAAAAAAGAGATTTTCAAATGACATATGCCAAATGAAAATCTCTTTTATTTTGTACGTTTTTCAATTTTTCATCAAAAATCAACATTTAACTTCTCATGGAATTATGTACGTTTTCGTCGATTTTTTGAATTTATAGATCTTATTCTTACCAGTATCTTCTATACCAGTGGTATGCATAATTAACACTTGTATAACATACGACCTCACCCGGCTGCGGTGCATGAATCATCTGTCCGCCTCCTGCGTAGATTCCCACATGTCCTCCGTAACATACAACATCACCCGGCTGTGGGTCTGACACTGCCTGTCCGCCACTTCCCTGACTGTATGAGTTACGTGTAATTGGAATACCACATGCCTGATGTGCCAGGTATACAAGACCTGAACAATCAACACCACTTCCCGAAGTACCGCCCCATACATAAGGAACTCCAAGGTATGCTGCTGCTGCACTTAAAATAGCGCTTCCGTTTCCATATGTACTTCCACCGTTATCACTACTGCTGTTATTATTACTTGTATCCGGAGTCACTGTCGGGGTACTTGGTGTACTTGGCGTACTCGGTGCACTCGGTGTAACGGTTGTGTTGTTATTACCATTGTTATTTGTTGTATTACCTACAGTCTGTGAACCACTGTTGCTTGTCGATGCAACGGTCGAATTTGACTTTGTTGACTCAGCTGCTTTTGCTGCCTTTGCAGCTTCTTCTGCCTGCCTCTTTGCTTCAGCTGCCGCTACAGCTGCCTGAAGCTGTTCATCCAGATCTGCGACTTCTTCTTTCTTAGATTCCAGCGTATTACTCAGCGTCGTCTGCTCTGCTTCATAATCAGACTGCATAGACTCCAGATTCGCCTGATCTTCTTCAAGCTGTGCTTTCAGATCTGCAATCTGCTGCTTGGTATCAATATATTCCTGAAGCTGCTTTCTGTCATAACTATGTACGTTCTGAACATACTCTGCTTTGTTAAGCAAGTCTGAGAAATTCTCAGCACTGATCAGAGTCTCAATCGCAGTCGAGTTGCCTTCTTCATACATATACTTGATACGCTTCTTCATATCTTCGTACTGCTGATGTTCTTTTTCTTTAGCAACAGTAAGATCATCCTGTGCCTGTGTGATCTGCTGACCTGTTGACACCAGATCATCTTCCAGCTTACTCATTTTTTCAATTAGTGTCTGCAATTCTGACTGAAGAGAATTCACTTCACTCTGTGCTGCATTTTTACTATTCTGCAGATTGCTGACATCATCTGCAAATACTGGCGTAACTACCATTGAACTTGCAAGAATAGATGCCAAAAATACTTGTTTAAATTTTCTCATAATCACCCATCCTATATTTTTTACTAATTATTTTCCTAACCCTGTGGTCGATTATATACCATTTTTCTATTTTTTGCAATACAATTTAACATTTTTGTAATATTCTACTAGGGTATCATAATATACTGATATTTTCGTTATCACTCCTAATAACCATTCCTTGCGTAATCCTTATTATTTATGCTAAACTGACTTCATAATCAATAAATCTAGAATACTAAATAAGAAAGAAGGATTCCACTATGAATTTCAAATTCAACCATAACAACTTAAATGTACGTGACCTTGAAAAATCAATTCAATTCTACAAAGATGCACTCGGACTCACCGTAGTCCGCGAAAAAGATGCTGCTGACGGAAGTTTTAAGCTCGTCTACCTCGGTGATGGAAGCTCCGTTCATCAGCTCGAGCTCACCTGGCTTCGCGACATGGACCGCCCATACGACCTCGGCGACAACGAAATCCACCTCGCCTTCACCGTAGACGACATGGATGCCGCCCTCGCACACCATAAAGAAATGAACTGCGTCTGTTTCGAAAATGAGTCCATGGGCATCTACTTCATCGAAGACCCAGACGGCTACTGGTTAGAAATCGTACCTGAAAAATAAATCTATTACACATTTTCATTAAAAGCGTAGCCCGCCGCAAGGTGCAGGAACCACTTCCTACACCTTGCGGCGGGCTACGCCTTCATAAAATCAAACGCCACTAATTACTGTACTGACAGATTCGTATACCCCATCAGATCCAGATCTATCTGCTGTGCCGCTTCTCTTCCTTCCCGGATTGCCCACACAACCAGCGACTGTCCTCTGTGCATATCTCCTGCCGTAAATATATTCGGCACATTCGTTTTATACTCACCCGGAGCTGTTTTAACATTCGTGCGCTCATTGACTTCCACACCGAATGCCTTTGTCACATAATCCTCACTTCCGAGGAACCCCGCTGCGATCAGCACCAGTTCTGCATTTACCGTGTACTCACTTCCTGAGACCTCTGCCATCATCATACGTCCGGTCTTTTCATCCTTCTTGCTTTCCAGTTTCACAAGAACCACCTTGCAAAGATTTCCATTCTTATCTTTGACAAATTCCTTTACCGTTGTCTGATAAACCCTCGGATCATGTCCCCAGAGAGCAATTGCTTCCTGCTGACCATAGTCTGTCTTGCAGACTCTCGGCCACTCCGGCCATGGATTCATAGCGCTTCTCTCATCCGGAAGTTTCGGCATCATTTCCAACTGAAGAACGGATTTTGCACCATGACGGATCGACGTTCCAACACAGTCATTTCCCGTATCGCCACCACCGATGACAATTACATTTTTGCCCTTTGCAGAAACATATTCGCCTTCTTTCAGCTGCATCTCATTTTTCCAGAGACATTTCGTAGTTGATTTCAGAAAATCTACTGCAAAGCAGATCCCTTTCGCATCTCTTCCAGGTGCTTTAATATCACGCGGATGGGATGCACCGCAGCAAAGTACCACCCGGTCAAACGCTTTCAGAAGTTCTGCAGATTTCTTATCTTTTCCAATATTGCAGCCAGTTTCAAAACGGATGCCTTCTTCTTCCATTACTGCAAGTTTCCGGTCAATGAACTGTTTTTCCAGCTTCATATTCGGGATTCCATAGCGGAGAAGTCCACCCGGCTTATCTTCCCGCTCAAATACTGTTACCAGATGTCCTCGCTTATTTAACTGATCTGCGACTGCGAGACCGGAAGGTCCGGAACCGATTATCGCTATCTTTTTGCCGGTACGCGCTTTCGGCGGACATGCTTTTGCATATCCCTTTTCGTAAGCATTTTCAATAATCCCATATTCATTTGCTTTAGTCGTCACAGGGCTTCCGTGCAGGTTGCAGGTACATGCCGCCTCACAAAGTCCCGGGCATACCCTGGAAGTAAATTCCGGAAAATTGTTTGTCTTTTTCAGCCGGTAATATGCCTCTTCCCAGTTGCCGTGATAAATCAGGTCATTCCACTCCGGCACCAGATTATGCAGAGGACAGCCGCTTGCCATCCCTGCGATCATCTGTCCCGCCTGGCAGAACGGGACGCCGCATGCCATACATCTGGCGCCCTGTATTTCCTGCTCTTCTTTTGACAGAGGCGTGTGGAATTCCCGGAAATGCTTAATTCTCTCTTTTGGAGATTCGCACTCTGCATCGCGTCTGTCATAATCCATAAATCCTGTTGCTTTTCCCACGTTTTTGGCCTCCTATCTTCCTTCTTTGATCGCATAAAATGCTTCGGTTTTTGCCTGTTCGCTGCTGAGACCTTTTTCTTCCAGCTGAAGGATGCGGGTCAGCATTCTCTCGTAATCACGCGGAATGATCTTCTTAAACTTCGGCAGGTATTCTTTGAAATGATCCAGGATTTCTTTTCCCGTCTCGGAATTGGTTGCTGCTACATGTTCTTCGATCATACCTTTCAATTCAGATACATCGAACTTAGATGTTACTTTTTCGATATTAACCATCTGTTTGTTGACTTTTGTATAAAGATCACTGTCCATATCCAGAACGTAAGCAACACCGCCACTCATACCTGCTGCAAAGTTCTTTCCGGTCTTGCCAAGAATTGCAACCCGTCCACCAGTCATATATTCGCATCCATGATCACCGACCCCTTCTACAACTGCTGTTGCTCCGGAGTTACGGACACAGAAACGTTCGCCTGCCACACCATTGATATAGGCTTTTCCGCTTGTTGCACCATAAAGCGCTACGTTACCAATAATAATATTTTCATCAGCTTTAAATTTCACACCAGTCGGCGGATAAACGATCAGTTTACCACCGGAAAGTCCTTTTCCAAAATAATCATTGCTGTCACCGGTCAGTTCCAGTGTCAGACCTTTTGGTATAAATGCTCCGAATGACTGTCCGCCTGCGCCCTTACATTTCAGCACATAGCTGTCTTCTTCCAGTCCGTCCGGATAACGTCTTGTAATCTCAGAACCGAAGATTGTGCCGAATGTACGGTCTGTATTTTTTACATCCAGCTCCAGGATTCTCTTCTGTTTCTTTTCCATTGACGGAAGAAGTTCCTTTACCAGAACTCTTTCATCCAGTGTTTTATTTAGTTCAAAATCAAAGACTTTCTTCGGATTGAAGATCATGCCTTTCTTCTCTTTTGCATACGGATTATTGAGGATTCTGGAAAGATCCAGTGTTGCGGCACGTTTGGATGTCGGCACATCTCTCACTTTCAGAAGGTCTGTCCTTCCCACCAGTTCATCCACAGTACGAATGCCAAGTTTTGCCATATATTCTCTTAATTCTTCCGCGATAAAACGCATGAAATTGATGACATATTCTGGTTTTCCGGCAAATCTCTTTCTCAGTTCCGGATTCTGGGTTGCAATTCCGACCGGGCAGGTATCCAGGTTACATACACGCATCATTACGCACCCCATGGTTACAAGCGGTGCCGTCGCAAATCCAAATTCCTCTGCTCCGAGAAGTGCTGCGATCGCCACATCACGGCCGCTCATCAGCTTACCGTCTGTCTCGATACGGACTCTCTCTCTCAGCCCGTTCTGGATCAGTGTCTGATGTGTTTCAGAAAGTCCAAGCTCCCACGGAAGTCCGGTATTATGGATAGAACTTCTCGGTGCAGCTCCTGTACCTCCGTCATAACCGGAGATCAGAACCAGTCCGGCTCCTGCTTTTGCAACACCCGCTGCAACCGTTCCGACACCGGCTTCAGATACCAGTTTGACAGAAATTCTTGCATCCTTGTTTGCATTTTTACAGTCATAGATCAGCTGTGCCAGATCTTCGATTGAATAAATATCGTGATGCGGCGGTGGTGAGATCAGTCCCACACCCGGCGTAGAATGTCTGGTTTTTGCTACCCAAGGGTAAACCTTTCCCCCCGGCAGATGTCCACCTTCTCCAGGTTTTGCTCCCTGCGCCATCTTGATCTGGATCTCTTTTGCACTGACAAGATATCTGCTTGTAACACCAAAACGTCCACTGGCAACCTGTTTGATCGCAGAGCCTCTGTCGGTTCCAAGGCGCTCGATATCCTCTCCGCCTTCACCGGAGTTTGACTTACCGTGCAGTGCATTCATTGCAAGGGCAAGGGTTTCGTGTGCTTCCTTTGAAATTGATCCGTAAGACATTGCACCGGTCTTGAATCTGGTCACGATCGAATCCACACTCTCTACTTCTGAAAGCGGAACTCCTTTCTTTGGATAATTGAAGTCCATCTGTCCACGGAGTGTGATTCCTTTGGATTCTTCATCAACCATCTGTGTGTACTGCTTGAACATTTCATAATCCCCGCGCCTTGTAGACTGCTGGAGCATATGGATCGTTCTCGGGTTGTACAGATGCTTTTCACCACCGCTCTTCGACTTGTGCTGTCCCACACTGTTCAACGTCAGATCTACGGAAAGTCCCAGCGGATCAAAGGCCTCGGAATGTCTTGCCATATAATCTTTTGCAATTTCTTCCAGTCCGATACCACCGACACGGCTGACAGTTCCGGTGAAATATTTTTCAATGAATTCCGGTTTTAATCCAATCGCTTCAAAGATCATGGATCCCTGATAAGACTGGATCGTGGAAATTCCCATCTTCGATGCAATTTTGACAATTCCGCTTATAACAGCTTCATTATAGTCATTGACTGCTGCATAATAATCTTTCTGAAGCATATCTGTATCGATCAGCTGTTTGATCGATTCATGTGCAAGATACGGGTTGATCGCAGATGCACCATATCCCAAAAGCGTTGCGAAATGATGTACTTCTCTTGGTTCTCCGGTCTCAAGGATCATGGCAACCTCTGTTCTTCTCTTAGTTCTTACCAGATGCTGATGAACCGCTGAGGTTGCAAGCAGGGACGGGATCGCAATATGATATTCATCCACATCTCTGTCACTTAAGATCAGGATATTCATGCCTTCACGGATTGCACGGTCTACCTGAATAAACAGATAATCGATCGCTTTTTCCAGGCTGGAGTTTTTATAATAAGTAGTAGAAATTTCTGCTACACGGAAACCGTCGACTTTCATGTTACGGATCTTCAGGAGATCGGTATCTGTCAGGATCGGGTCATTGATCTTCAGTACATGACAGTTTTCCTCTTTCTGTTCCAAAAGGTTTCCTTCTTCTCCGACATATACCGTTGTCGAAGTCACGATTTTTTCACGAATCGCGTCGATCGGCGGGTTCGTTACCTGTGCAAATAACTGTTTAAAATATCCAAACAGAGACTGATGTTGCTCAGAAAGAACGGCAAGTGGTGCATCGATACCCATGGCTCCGATTCCTTCGCTTCCATTCATTGCCATATTTAAAATAGAAGTCTTCACTTCTTCGTAAGAATATCCAAATGCTTTCTGCAGTCTCTGGCATTCTTCTCTAGAATACTGCGGTACTTTCTGATTCGGGATCTTTAAATCGCTTAAATTGACCAACTGACTGTTCAACCATTCGCCATAAGGCTGTCTTGCCGCATATTCTTCTTTCAGTTCCTGGTCGTCGATGACACGCCCCTGAACGGTATCAACAAGAAGCATCTTACCTGGATGGATTCTTTCTTTGACTACGATCTTCTCCGGCGGGATATCCAGAACACCAACCTCAGAAGAAAGGATCAGTGTGTCATCATCTGTGATGTAATATCTGGAAGGTCTGAGTCCATTTCGGTCAAGTACGGCTCCTAAAATATCTCCATCTGAGAACAGGATGGATGCCGGTCCGTCCCATGGCTCCATCATTGTTGCGTAATACTGATAGAAATCCTTGATTTTCTGTGACATCGTTGCATTCTGTGCCCATGGCTCCGGAATAGTGATCATAACTGCCAACGGAAGCGGCATACCACTCATCACCATAAATTCCAGCGTGTTATCCAGCATGGCAGAATCGGAACCTGCGGTATTGATTGCCGGAAGGACTTTATAAAGCTCTCCTTCCAGATGCTCGGATTCCATGTTTTCCTCTCTGGCCCGCATCTTATCTGCATTGCCGCGAATGGTATTGATCTCTCCGTTATGTACGATGAAACGGTTCGGATGTGCTCTTTCCCAGCTTGGATTAGTGTTTGTACTGAATCTGGAATGTACAACTGCAATTGCAGATTCATAATCCGGGTTCTGCAGATCTTCAAAGAACATCCGGAGCTGTTTTACAAGGAACATTCCTTTGTACACGATGGTTCTGCTTGACAGGGATGCTACATAGGTATCATCACTGCTCTGTTCAAAGACTCTTCTTACCACATAAAGTCTGCGGTCAAAATCCAGTCCTTGTTTTACTTTTTTCGGTCGTTCGATAAATCCCTGCATAATGCACGGCATGCATTCGAGTGCTTTCTTTCCAAGGATCTCTTTACGGATCGGCACTTCCCTCCATCCAAGGAATTTCAGTCCTTCTTTTTCAACAATGACTTCGAAAATATTTTTTGCCTGATTCCTTTTCAGTTCGTCCTGTGGGAAGAAAAACATTCCCACACCGTAATCTCTCTCAGAACCTAAAAAGATGCCGAGGGGACGACAGACATTTGTAAAGAACTTGTGCGAAATCTGTAACAGTATTCCTACACCGTCTCCTGTCTTCCCTTCGGCATCCTTGCCAGCTCTATGTTCAAGATTTTCTACGATTTTCAGCGCATTTGCGACTGTATCATGACTCTTTTGCCCTTTGATGTTCACAACAGCTCCGATACCGCAGTTGTCATGCTCAAAATCAGGGCTGTATAAGCCTTGTTCTGTATTTTGTTGTATTACGCTCATATAACCTGCCCTTTCTGTAAAACAGTTTTGTTGTTGCTTTTATGATTTAACACTATACAGCATTTGTCTGCAAAAGTAAACCCCTAATTATACAGAAATTGTCAGATATTATTTATTTCGCGAACTTTTCCAGTATTTTTCAGTTAATTATCGTATTTCCTGTCTTATATTTTTTATTTTTACATAAATTATAACAGTAATCAACGTAGCCAGTACAGTAATTCCAACTGCTTTTCCCTCTGTTCCCAGGATCCATTCAAAGCCTCCATACCACGAAAGCAATAATGACGTAATATTCACAACAATATGGAACAGGACTGGAGCTGCAATATTCCGGAATTTCTCATAAATACCGGCAAGCAGAAATCCAAGTACCATCGCGTAAAGTCCCTGTGGCAGATTACCATGCCCCACTCCAAACAGGATTGACACAAACACACCTGCCTGCATGGCTGTGAGGCTCTCTCTCATCCGCCGATAGATCATGCCCCGATAAACAAGTTCTTCCGCAATTGGAGCCAGCATTCCGGCTCCCACCATCTGAAGCCAGCGTGGCGCACTGTAGATGGTCTGCTCCATGCTCTGGTAAACTCTGCTGATCTTCTGCATATTCATCAACATGACAATATCATTCATTGCCACACATGCAGTCACTGCGCCAAGAAGCATGACAAACCACATTCCGTATCCGGAAGCGGCTTTATATTTCCACCAGGATTCCTGCTCTTTTTCGTAACGTCCCTGATCCTTCCTGTAGATCCACCCAATCATCGGAATCGTAATGATCGAAGATATCGCCCCGATTCCCATGTTGCTGTGCAGACCACAGGAAAGGGCAAATGTAGCGACTGCAATCTCAACGCCCCATTTGACCAGAACCGCACTGAACAAATACCAGATAATTCTCCCTGTTTTCCTGTCTCGCATTCTTCATCTCCGCCTTCTCTTACTCAAAAACTTTTCGGATTGCCTCTTCGCTTCCATTTACAGAACCCTGTACCATGACCGGTTTTCCACCGCCTCTTCCGTCAAACTGTTCTTTGAGGATCTTGCTGTACGGGCGCACATCCTCTGTCTCACTGCCGATCACATAACGGTATCCACTCTCTTCGTTTCCTGCAAATACCGCACATACTTCTGTTCCTTTTTTCAGTACAAGGTTCATAAGCTCACGTGGTTCATTCCCACTTAATTTGCTATCAAAAATACAGACCTTTTTCTGTCCATCCGGAATTTTTTCTGCCTGTGCTTCAAGAATCTGATATCTTGACTCTGCAAGTTCACTCTTCAGCTGTGTACATTCCTCTTTTACGCGTTCAACTGCTTCGGCAATCAATTCTTCCTTCGCTGAAAGGCTTCCCATGATCGCCTTCACGCTTTCTTCTTTCTGCTGATAATCCTTCAGTGCCCTTCTTCCGCACAGCATAGTAATCCGGATACCGCCTTTATAATTCTGACTCTGCACCAGTTTGATAAGACCGATCTCTCCGGTAAAATACACATGCGGTGCACAACAGGCACACACGTCATATCCCGGTATCGTCACGATACGCACCTGTCCGTCAATCTCTATCTTACTGCGGTAATCCAACGTCTTCAATTTTTCTTTGGACGGATAACTTATCTGAACCGGTACATTTGCAAATACCGCTTCATTTGCCGCATTTTCCACCTCGCGAAGCTCCTCCTTCGTGAGCGGACCACTTAAGTCCAGAGTGCACAGCTCATCATTCAAATGGAATCCCACATTATCATATCCAAAACGTGCATGAACGATTCCCGATACGATATGTTCTCCGCTGTGCTGCTGCATCCGTGAAAAACGTTTGTCCCAGTCGATCTGACCGGTCACGGTCTTTCCTTCTTCCAGTTCTCCTTCCAGATAGTGAAAGATCTGTTCTCCTTTTTCCTGTACATCATATACTCTGATCCCGTCAATCACTCCGGTATCTGCTGCCTGACCGCCGCCTTCTGGAAAAAAGGCAGTTCTTGAAAGAACTGCCTCATATCCGTTATCACACGGGCGGCAGGACACAACCTCCGCAGTAAATTCCTGCTGGTGACTGTCTGTGTAAAACAATTTCTCTGTCATATGTCCTCGCCTCTTTATCGTATTGTCATTACTTCTGATGCTTCTGCTTTTTTACATTCTCTCCGGTGCTTCAAATCCAAGCAGATCGATGCAGGTTGTCAGAATGTCTCTTGTAAGCGTGAGAAGGGCAATGTAGCTCTTCTGCTTCTGTTCATCCTCTTCTGCCAGGATCTTTGTCTCATGGTAGAAACGGTTAAATGCATTTGCAAGATCATAAATATATGCACAAATCTTGTGTGGTGCAAGTTCTTCGTATACATTCTCCATCACACTGCCAAACTTCGCAGCTTCCAGCATCAGAGCCTTTTCGCTCTCACTTGTAGCCGGAAGGATCTTGATATCGTCCATACTCTTTCCTGATTCTTTGTACTTGTTCAGGATTGATTTGATACGAACGATGGTGTACAGGATGTACGGACCTGTATTTCCTTCAAAAGAAGTGAATCTGTCTACATCGAATACATAGTCTTTTGCTGCCTGGTTGGAGAGGTCTCCGTATTTGATCGCAGCCATTCCGACCATCTTCGCTGTTGCTTTTGCCTCCTCTTCCGATACTGTACGGTTCTCTGTGATCTTTTCATACATCTTTTCTGTAATCTCGCGGATCAGGTTCTCAAGACGCATAACGCCGCCTTCTCTGGTCTTGAACGGTTTTCCGTCTTTTCCGTTCATCGTACCAAATCCAAGGAAAGTAAGTTTTGTATCCTCTTTTACAATGCCGGTCTTCTTTGCGCAGCGGAATACCTGTACAAAATGCAGTTCCTGACGCTTGTCAACTACATAGATGACTTCGTTCGGCTGGAACAGTTCTTCACGCTCTACCAGTGTTGCAAGGTCTGTGGTATCATAAAGTGCTGCACCGTCGGACTTCAGGATCATACACGGTGGGATCTCTTTGGTATCGGTCTCTTCTTTGACATCTACCACGAGTGCTCCGTTATCAATATGCGCATAACCTTCCTTCTTCAGCCTTTCCACCATATCCGGGATGTATTTCTGTGCGTCAGATTCCCCTTTCCAGAGGTCAAATTCGACATTCAGGTTCGCATAGTTTTTCTTTAAGTCAGTCACAGACACATTCATAATGTGATCCCAGATTGCACGGTAGCCGCGCTTTCCGCTCTGCAGCTGGAAGGTCGCATCCAATGCTTCTTCTCTGTAATCATCATGCTCTTTTGCATAAGCGGACGCTGCCGGATAGATTTCCTCCAGGTCACTGATGGTAAATGGTGCTTCTTTTGGATATTCTCCAATGAAGTTATCATCAAAATACGGAAGATCCGGCTGGCGTTTCTTCAGTTCTGTGATGATCAGTCCCATCTGATATCCCCAGTCTCCAAGGTGGATATCACCAATTACTTTATTGCCCATAAAACGGGTGATCCTCTTTACGCTTTCTCCGATGATCGCGGAGCGGAGATGTCCAACGTGAAGCGGTTTTGCCACGTTCGGTCCGCCATAATCAATGACGATTGTCTTTGGATTTTCTACTTCTTCCACGCCAAGCTTTTCGTCTGCTTCCATCTGGTTCAGATAATCTGCGACTGCTGCCGGGTTGGTCTTCAGGTTGATGAAACCTGGCTTAACTGCTTCTGCTCCGCTGATATATCCGTTCTCCGGAATCTTTGCCACAACTTCTTCTGCGATCATGATCGGTGCTTTGTGATATTTCTTTGCACCTGCCATCGCACCGTTGCACTGATATTCACATAAATCCGGGCGGTTAGAAAGTGTAACACGCGCCAGTTCTTTCTCGTATCCGGCATCTGCAAATGCCTGTTCCATTTCTTCTGTAATCAGATCCAGGATCTTCTTCATAGTATCGATCGTTCCTCTCTTTTTCATCATAAACGTTAGCGCAGACTCTTTGCCTGCGCCGCTTTATTTATTATATCTGAATCCTTATGTAAGCGCAATAGAAAATCGTAATCCGGAGACTGGATGTTGCCTGAAATTCTGCATTCTTTATGAATTTTTGGCAAGACAGCATCCACTTCTGCTGACGCACAACATTTTTTCATAGACTTTACCGCTTTTTTCAGACGTTACTGGCTCGCTGTATTTACAGTGTTACTGATCCACTGCATTTTTCAGATCTTCCACCGCCTGTGCGAGCATTGCATCTGAACCAAGTGCCTGTTCATAATCCGCTTCTACCTGTGCAAACAGCTCCTGCACATCTGTCTGTGCGGAAACTTCTTCAATTATCGTCTGAATCTGCTCGTCAGAGATCTCTGCCTGAATATCGAATTTTCCATCTTTGTCCTTGACCGCATATAAGGTTTCAAGTCCCGGTACTTCAGTATAAATTCCACGGATCTTCATATTGTACCGTACATACAGGATCCTGCTGCCTTTTGCTTTGCCGTCTTTCGTGCAAATCGCAATCCCATCGTATGCTTCGGCATAGGCTTCTTTTCCGGAAAGTTCCTGATAGTATGCTTCTACTGCATCCGCAAGCTCTTCGTCCCGGTTCTCCAGAAGTGGATTGGTTTCCATCGCTGCGTATCCGGTATTTACTTTTGGCTCTTCTGTAACAACTGCACTTACTTCTTTTACCTCATCTTTTTTCTCTTTCGTAAGAAAAACGGTAACTCCCGCCGTCATAAAGCAGACCAGCAGATACACAAGACCAGTGTAAAAAATCTGCTTCTTTTTGCCTGTAAGGACGGGCATCCTTTTTTCTTCCGACATGGCATTTCCTCCTTTGCCACCTATCATACGCAATGCCCGCTTTTACGTCAATAGCGAAGGAAGACTTGTTTTGACTGGTTTTGTCGAAGCGATTATTTATTCTTTTTCTGCATTAAAATTGCTTTATGCTGATGCCCACTCTGTGTATCAAATCACTTTCAAATGGTATTTCGGCTGCTATTCTGTTCATCCCGTTTTACTTGTCCTGTTCGAAATTTCTTCTTGATTTTTTTCTGGGCAAGTGCTATATTAGTAAATGTCCTTGTAGCTCAGTGGATAGAGCACCGCCCTCCGGAGGCGGGTGCGTCAGTTCGATTCTGATCAGGGACGTGAAAAGACTGTGAAGCTTTTATGGCTTGACAGTCTTTTTTATTGCCACTAATCCAATTCCCATCTGAATCCGTTCTTTTGCTTCTATACGCTTTGCCTGAATCAGCAGAACACCAATAATGAGCAACTCGATTCCAACCGGATTGGAAATACACTTAAATCCCCATTCCGATAAATCCGTCATATTCTCCGGTGCAAACCATTTGAACGGCATTAGAATAACGCTGATTATGCAGCAATATAGGATATAGGTTTTCTTCATCTTGAAGCCTCCTCTATATCAGTCGGCAAGCACCCCATAACGTAAGAACTCCAATCACTCCTGCGCATCCCGTCATCCAAAGAACTTCTATCCGATGCATTTTCTTCAGGAACTTTTCTTCCATTCCAAGTGACTGTAAGATTTCCCCTTCTCTTTTTTCTTCCTGCTTCTCCGCAAGAAACATCTGATACAAAACTATGGAAATCAGAATCATGTAAAACACTGCAAAAATGCTGTACATTCCTATAAAGGAATATAATTCCTGACGTATTTTCTTATACTCTTCATGGTTATTCTGCACATTTACAGCTGTTCCCTGTTTTAAAATACTTAGAATATGCCCTTCCGTATCATACGCATCCGCATCATCCGATACCAGAATTTTTACGATCTGATCATATTCCATAATTCTGCTTTTCCCAAATTTCTTCCAGAAATTCTTTCCAACAATCATCGATATACCAGATCCACCTATCTGTGGATTCCGCACATCTTCTTCCTTCATGCCACGTAAAATCGCTGTTACTGGAATCGGATTTTCGTTTCTACTTCCATTCTCATTCAATGTATAAACCGGAAGTTCATCACCAACCTGTACCGTATCTTCTGATATTCCTTGTCCGTCCGGGCTGAATGCACTCAGATATTTTCCGTCATATTCCTGCAACTCTGTAAGATCCAGAATGCAAAAATCTCCCTGTTCAAATTCTTCTTTTGTCAGGCTGCCTTCATCCAGATTTCTCAGAAAACGCTGTATATCCTGCCATCTGTCTATTGTAAGCAAAGACAATCTTACTTTCTCAATAGATATCTTTTCCTTTATTGATGTCTCATTCAGATATGCCACCAATGTTTCGACTACTTTCTGAAAATACTCGCTTTCAGCATATTCTGACAGATCAATCCAGAACTCCTCTTTTTCATTGTTATGATATTGTTCTACAGAAGTTACTCCGGCAACCTGTTCCAGTTTATCAACTGTCTGCCTGGAAATTCCCGGAGAATTCGTAATCTCCATTGTACTCAAATAGTATCCATTTCCTGTCAGCCTTTGATATACTTTCAGTTCTTCCTGTCTGGTTGATATTTCCATCTTTCCAAATCCCACGATCAGCAAAGCACTTGCCAGAAGAACAATTTCTACACTCTTACGCACACGATGCATCTGCCATTTATGAAGTAAAACTCTTCCCGGCGTGAACCGGACGATCTTCCTGTACTTTCCCCTTCTTTTCTGAACTTTCTTCTTTTTTTCTTTCAGAAGTATGCGAAGCTGTACTGCACTGAGTCCATAACTTGCAGCAATACATAAGATACTGAAGCCAGTTCCAAAAAGGACTCCTTCCCATGCAATCGCCTGTGGTAATGTCTGCTCGGTTATCTTTTCAAAAGCAGGGATAACCAGCTGGTAAATCCCAATCCCTGCAAGATTTCCAACAATAACAGCTCCTGCACCAAACAGAACTGCTTCCCAGAAAATAATCTGGTACATCTGCCCTCTTCTCATTCCAAGTGCATCCAGGAACCTCCAGAACTGTTCTCTTGAGATAATCGAACGCGATACCGTAAGAAACAGGATACAGATCGACGCACCACCAACCAGCAAACGGATATTTTCCAGAAAATCCATATACGGAAGACTTACATCAGAAAGTTTGTCCTGTTCCACATTGTCATCCATGCCGCAGGTAAATTCTTCGCTGTCTTTCAGATCTTTATAAACACTTTCACTGCCTTCTTTCGCTTTTACAAGCATATGCATATCCTGAACAGAGCCGATCCTGTTCCCGCCTTCCTGTGTCACAATTCCAGTTGGAAACCGATGCCGGTTGCAGATTTCCCAGTTTATCTGATAATCTTTTAGGATCCCGCATAAAGTATACGAATAGCTTTTTGATTCCCCCTGCTCCAGAATGGAAAGCGCCGGTGTAATATCCAGTGTAATCTCTTTTCCAAGCATCTCCTCATATCCAAGTGAGCGAAGTGTACTGTATTCCAGTACGATCTCATGCTCATTTTCCGGCAGGCGTCCTTCTTTCATTTCCAGTCTGCCAAGCTTCCACGCCGTCTCGTCCATTGTCCCGATATTCATCTGACGGTTTTCCAGATAATCTCCGGCGATCGCCCCATAGATACTTATTTTCCCGGTCTGTGCAAGAAATGGATTCTCTTCTGCTACTTTTACCGAGCTTTCATCCATATCCACAAATACCTGTTCCCACTCCCCATATACTGCTTTACGATTCTCGATATATGCGGCTTTCAGTCCTTCCGACATCTGAAAACCAATCTGAATCAGTATGCAGGTAAGAAGCAGGACTGAGACTATCAGGATACTGTATTTCTTCTGGCTGCGGATTCTTTTTATACTGAGTTCCCGTTCAATTCCATGTCTTTTCTCTCTTTTCATCGCAATGCACCATCTTCCATATACACAATCCTGTCCGCATAATTGGCACTGTCCATATCATGTGTCACCATGACAATTGTCTGACGGTAAAGCTCTCTGGATGCGCAGATCAGTTTCATGATCTCCTGTCCGGTCTGATAGTCCAGATTCCCGGTCGGTTCATCCGCAAGGATCACTCCCGGCTTTGCTGCCATTGCACGGGCAATTGCCACTCTCTGCTGCTCTCCACCAGATAACTGATCCGGATAATCTCCGTTCCTGTCCCATAATCCGACCTTTTCAAGAAGCTGTCGGATATAAGCTTTATCCGGTACCGTATGCGCGATATAAAGCGGCATGCACACATTATCCCAGATCGTATACTCCGGCAGTAACTGATACTGTTGGAAAATAAACCCGATTTTCTTCTGCCGGATCTTGCAGATCTTCTTTTGGGAAAGCCCGTTAATCTGTATTCCATTCAGGAAGACTGCTCCGGTATCTGGCTTTTCCAGTGTTCCTGCAATCTTAAGAAAAGTAGATTTCCCGGATCCGCTTCGTCCCATCACTGCCACAAATTCACCGCTTTTCACTTCAAAAGAAAACTCCTTTAATGCTGTGATTTTCTTTTCACCAAGGGTATAGCTTTTGCTTACCTTGTCCAGTCTGATTACGGTTTTCATCTTCTGCCACCTCCTTCATTTGTTAGTCTTACTATATCAGATCAGTCTTTCGATTCACTTACCCCCTTCTTACGAAATCGTAAGATTTATTTCTTCCTGTGCATGATCTTTTGCGATCATCTTCGGCAGTATAAACTGGAAGGTTGTCGCCTCCTCCAAGCCGCTTCGATCCACAACCTTCAGTGTTCCCTGATGGAGCGTGACAATTTCCCTTGCCAAATGCAGACCAATTCCGATTCCACTTCCCTGTTCCATCTGGTAGAAACGGTCAAAAATCAGCTCTCTTTTCTCTTCTTTAATCCGTTTTCCCCGATTGGTGATATACAGCTTATAATAGTCCGTATCTTCTTTCAGCAGAATCTGAATCAGGCTTCCTGTATCTGCATATTCTACGGCATTTTTCAGTACATTTTCCATTGCCTCTTTCAGCCAGAATCCGTCGCAGGAAAGCAGGCATTCTTTTGGAACATCCATTTCAAATCCAACTCCTTTTTCTTCCGCTAAAGGCTGTGTTCTGTCTATACATTCTTCGATCAGTCCGGTCAGATTTTCTTTTTTCCGCTTTATCCAGATTTTCCCGGAATCAATCTGCGCAAGCCTAAGAAGCACGATCGTCATATCGGACATCCATTGCACCTTTTTCACACAGTCTTCCAGCTTCTGATACCGTTTTTCATCCTCTTCTGTCACAAGAAGCACCTCCAGATTCAGAAGTGTTCCCGCGATCGGTGTTTTTAGCTGATGGGAAATATTTTCCATGTAAGTTCCCATTTTCTGCCGGTCACGATGCAGAAATTCTTTTTCTTCCGCCAGCTTTGCTTCCAGTTCCCTGTCTTTTTCTGCCAATTGATTATCCAGTGCTTTTTTCCGTCTTTTCTCCATGTGCAGTTCTGTCAGCAGACCAACAATGCAGATGATGCCGATCGCAGCCACAAACACACCTATTCCGTAACTTCGGATTCTCTTTTCCAGCCAGATTTTTCCTGTCTCTTCATACCCTGCCTCTTTCAATGCCTCGCAGCCCTTCTGATATGCTTCTTCATCCGGTTCTGTAAAGGCAGAAACCGTTCTGTCTTTTTCTGTCTGTCCGATCCAGGAAACAACCTGTCTTTCATAATTTTCTGCAAGAATATTCTGGTATCCATAAAAAGCCAGCAATATCAAAAGAAAAATCAGAGTCCATTTTCCCGGTATTCTCCATTTCTCCGTCTTTCTCTCAGATCTCATCATACACATCCTCAGCTTTCAGCGTCCATGCATAACCAACTCCACGCTTTGTCTCAATCGGATCCTGCTCATTTTCTGCAGTCAGCTTCTTTCTCAGCCTGTTCATATGTACAGACAAGGTATTGTCATCGATATAATTTTCATTGAAATCCCAGATAGTGTCCAACAGGAACTCCCTCGCAACAAGATTCGGTGCGTTTGCAAGAAGGCTGCACAGAATCTGATATTCGGTCCTTGTAAGATCGATTCGGACACCATCCTTCTGCAAAATCTGCTTCTGCAAATCCAGTTCATATTCTCCGCTTTTGATTCCTTTTTTCACTTTCTTGCCGTTTTGCATACCGGTACGTCGCAGCAAAGCCTTGATTCTCGCAATAAATTCAAATGTGCGGAAAGGCTTGATCACATAGTCATTTGCTCCCGCTTCAAATCCTTCTACGATAAATTCTTCACTGTCATAGGCTGATAAGAAAAGAATGGGATTGTCTGTATATCTGCGGATCTCCCTGCAGAGCATGATTCCGTTCCCGTCTGGCAGCTTCATATCCAGTACATACAGCATATATTCTTCTCCTCGAATCCTTACGAGTGCTTCGCTACAAGACTTCGCTGCAACCGCATTCCATCCCTTTAGTTCCAGGATGTCTACGATTCCCTGTCTTACCAGGTCGTCATCTTCAATTACTAAAATTTCTGTGTTCATGCTCGGAATTCCTTTCTTTATTTCTATTGTATGATTACGTAAGCTGACTCCTACTTGATTCGTATGCTTTGTACACCATCTCGCTTAACAGCCAGGTGATGTACATTCGCAAAATACAGATTCTTGTGCAAGCACAAATCTGCACTTGGCTCATCGTATACACAAAAAGGTGCCGCAAACCTGCGACACCTCTTTAAGTCTTCTTCAAATGATTATCCAGCAGGCGTGCGCTTCTCCTGCATCTCTCAGGTTTCCCCTGTCTATACCATCGGCGTGTGGATCGCACGAAATCTTCCACCTTAGATAATCATATGAATGAATTTTTCTCTACATTCAGTATATCAATATTATTCTCTTTTGTAAAGAATTTTCTTGTTGCGCAGCAGCCTGTTCCATTCCTTATCATCTATTTTCATAAATGTGATAATTGAATTTTTGTAGTCCAGATTATCCTTTGATGTAATCAAACGTAAAACCATTTTAAATACTTCTTTAACTTCCTTAATTTCCCTGTCAATTTTCCCTACTCTATACACGTTTATAATCTATCCCTACTTCGCCACGATCCGAATCTCCTCCCCATCAAAGTAATACACGGAATCCGAAAGCACTTCCTCCGGTGCCACTCCGGTCTGATTGATCTCTTTTACCATTTCCTGCATCCGCTCCGGCTCCAGTCCAAAGCTTTCCGGCACCAATATCACTTCATGGATACTGCTTGGCAGGATATAGAAATCCCCTCTGATCATCCCCCTGACCTTTTCCCGGAAATCCGGATACCGCATCACTGCTGCCCCCAGACTGCACTGCTCGTTCGTCGCCACATACATAAAGCGCACAATCTGCCGGATCTGCACCGGATAGATCCGCGGTGTATTCTTCTCGGCAAGACGGCGGATTTCTTCCTTTTCCACACGCCAGTACCGCAGATGCTCGTTGCGGATCTGGATCGCCGCCGAGCCAAAGCGTGTGTTGTCTATCTGGATATAATAGACCACTGCCAGATCCAGGAACGGCTCATAAGGAATCTGCTTTAACAGTTCTTCGTTTGCATCCCGCCGGATCAGCTTGTACACGATATGCTCTTTTACATGATTAAAATCAAACAGATTCTGACAATCACAGGTCTTCTTCACCCGTATCTCCTGATAAATACTGCAAATGGAATCCGCCAGATCCGGTACCTGCTGCCCCTTCAGGTACTTCTGGTAAAATTCCTCCAGATAGATCGTCGGTGCAAGGTTGCTGTCCTCCTGCTTAAAAAGAATCCCTGTTCTTCTGGTTCCATTATTCTTCGTCACGGTGTACAACTCCGTCCTCACCTGCGCATCTACCTGTCCTCTGATCTCGCATAACATAGCATTCATAAATTCTGTATAATTCATCCGTTCTCCTTCCAGAAAGCCATGCGCCGCAAAGAACCTTTTCTGCCATCTTAAGGCAGCTTATGATTTGAATATCACCTGCATTCAAGCAGGTGTGTACTGCCAATTATATCTGCCCTTTTTTCAGATTACAAGAACATTCTTTTCCCCTCCAAAATGGTATTGACATGCAAAAAAGCCGAGAGCATGAGGACTTGCCTCTGCTTTCGGCTTTTATCTCTGTCTTAATTTTGTGAATTATGACGAAAGGATTATGCTCTTGAGCTGTATTCTCCTGTACGGGTATCAATTTTGATTCTGTCACCCTGGTTAACGAAAAGAGGTACGAGAACACTTGCTCCTGTCTCAACAACAGCCGGTTTTGTAGCACCTGTAGCTGTGTCACCTTTTACGCCCGGCTCTGTCTCTGTAACTTCAAGTTCCACACTGATCGGCGGTTCAATAGAAAATACGTTACCTTCATGTGAACATACCTTAACCATCTCGTTCTCTTTTACAAACTTGAGGGAATCTCCTACTGTATCTCCATCAACTGCGATCTGGTCGAATGTTTCAACATCCATGAAGTGATAGAGTTCACCATCAGAATACAGATACTGCATATCTTTTCTGTCGATATGAGCGGTATCGAATTTCTCTGTCGGACGGAAAGTCTTTTCTACTACACCACCACTGATGATGTTTTTAAGTTTTGTTCTAACGAAAGCCGCTCCCTTTCCCGGTTTTACATGCTGGAATTCCAGAATCTGATAAATGTTACCTTCGATCAGTACTGTAAGACCATTTCTAAAATCGCCTGCTGAAATCATTGTAATATCCTCCTTATATATGCCCTGGGGCATTCCTTTTACTTTTTATATACATTACTTATAATTCTATAATAAAAAACTCTATTTTTCAACAAAAAATTTCAATCAATTACAGATTTCCCTGATTTTCCGTATTTTTTTGCTATTTCATATAGGCATTATAGAGTTTTTTATCCACATTTTTCTCGATTTCATCGTAAACCGGCTGCACTGCCTCACGGATTTCTGCTCTCAGTTCATCACTAAGTGTAACAATCTGTGTTCCACTGTCCTCAATTACTTTGATCTTGTCTGCAATCCGGTCATCCGATGCCTGGCGAGCCTCTTCTTTGGCGATCTCAGCAGCTTCTACAAGGATTGCCTGCTTATCTTCCGGCAGATCCTGAAAAAATTCATCACTGACGATCATAGAGATCAGATGCGGCAGGTGATTGGTTTCCACCACATAATCCTGCTGTTCATAAAGCTTGTTGGATACGATAACCTCGTATGGATTCTCCTGGGCATCAATGGTTCCCTGCTGCAGCCCAATATACACCTCACTGAAACTCATCGGTGTCGGAGATGCTTTCAGTTTTTTCCAGAAATCCATATGGTGGGAATTCTCCATGGTACGGATCTTCTGTCCTTTAAAATCAGCCAATGATTCGACCTTTTTGTTCGTTGACATGACACGGAAGCCCTGGTCTGCATAGCCAAGGAGCTTGTACCCGCCATTCTCATAGACATCCTCCAGAAGCCCATAGAACTCCGGATTATCTACCTTTTCACGTACTTCATCAATCGTACTGAATCGGCACGGAATATCAAACACCGCAAGGTCCGGCATGAAGGTTACCTGCGGTGCGGTATTCTGGATCACAAACGGAATGTCCCCATCCTTACAGCTCTCCAGGAGCTCCCTGTCCCCTCCGATCGTACCGTTCGGATAGACCTGGATCTTCATCTTGCCATCACTTAATTCTTCTACTTCTTCCGCAAATTTTTCTGCATAGATCTGTGTTACGGTATCCTCCGGACTCGCCGTTGCAAGTGGCCATGCATATCGCTGTACTTCATCATCCGCAACCGTCTTTTTCTGGCATCCCGCACTGAGTGCAAGTGCCGCACACATTCCTGCCGCTACCGCCATTCTTACTGCTTTCTTCATGCTGCTACCTCCTATATCAGTGCCAGGCTGATCGCCGGGATAAATGTAATTAACAAAAGCGCAACAAGGAAGTAGTCGATCATTGGCATCGCATGTTTGGAAATCCGCATGATCGGGATATCTGTAAGCGAACTTGCCACAAATAAGTTAACCCCGATCGGCGGTGTTACAAATCCGATTGCAAGGTTGACAACCATCATGATTCCAAAGTGGATCGGATTCATGCCGACTGCTGTTACGATTGGCAGAAGGATTGGTGTCAGGATCAGGATTGCCGGTGTGGTATCCATGACCATTCCCACGATCAGAAGGAATACATTGATCACCAGAAGCAGGACGATCTTATTGGTAAAGTGCGTCAGGATCCAGGTGCTTACCATCTGTGGGATCTGCATCAGAGTCAGAACTCTTGAAAATGCAATCGATGCTGCAAGAATAAACATGATCGGTGCATAGGTGCGCACGCCTTCCACCAGTGCCGGCCAGATATCTTTAAACGTCATCGTCTTATAAATAAACAGGCTGACGATCAGTGCATAAAATACCGAAATGACTGCCGCTTCTGTCGGCGATGCGATTCCGGAATAGATGCATCCCAAAATGATAACCGGACTCAAAAGTGCCCAGAAGCTTTCTTTTAAAACCTTCAGAAGTCCTTTCTCATGAAGTTCCCCGACTACTTTCTGGATCTTTTCTTTGTCCTCTCCATTCTTTTTACAGTAATAAACTGCATAAACCATCAGAAGTCCACCGATCAGAAGTCCCGGAATGATCCCTGCGATAAACAGGTCACTTACTGATTCACCGGAAGCACTTCCGAACATGATAAACGGAATACTTGGTGGAATAATAACTCCAAGACCACCTGCCACGGCTACGATCGCCGCGGAAAAATCTTTATCGTATCCAAGCTCGATCAGAATCGGGATCGTCATACTTCCGACTGCTGCAACCGTCGCCGGTCCGGAGCCTGAGATTGCACCATAAAACAGACAGGTTACAATGACCGCACACGGCAGACCCGCTGTCAGATTTCCAAGAAAATAGGAAAATACATCAAATAATTTTTTGGAAATGCCGCCTCTTGCCATGATGATTCCGGAAAGTACGAACATCGGAACCGCAAGGAGCGGAAAGCTGTCAATTCCTCCCAGCATAGAACGGATCACAAACTGTCCGCTGGCTGTGAAGGATGGATCAAAAGCACCCGGAAGAACCGAAGCGATCGTAAGCGCGATCGATACCGGAATGGCAATGATCAGACAGATTACAAATAAGATAAATACTACTGCTGCCGGCATGCTTTTTCTCCTTTCTCATCTTTTTCTCTTACTACTTTTAATTCTGCAAACCACCGCTGGATAATACGGATCGCTACCAGGATAAAACTTACAAGCGGTGCTGCCTGCACATAATACATCGGGATGTGGCACGCCGGACTTACCTGTCCGCTCTCTACTGCTGACATCATATACTTAAACGCAAACGGTATCAGGTAAAGAAATACCATCAGTTCAAAGGTATGGTTGACCAGTTTAAAAAGTGCCTTCCCTCTTCGTGGGAAAATTGACACAAACTGTTCGATCTTAATGGAAATACATTTTTTTGTGCAATAGCTGACGCTCAAAAATCCCGACCATACAAACAGGTAACGGGTAATCTCCTCCGACCAGGACGGCGCTGAGCCGAGTACATATCTGGAAAACACCTGGATCCCCATGATCACTGTCATCAGGATCAGGCTTATCACCATAAAAAATTCTTCCAGATAGTTATCCAGCCAGATTACTGTTTTCTTCATTCTCATTTGCCCTCCATTCATGTAATCATACAAAAATGATATCAATTACCGAAGAATTTGTCTATTTTTTCTATTTGCTTTTATCTCTTTAAATAGCAAAATTTTCTATAATTTTTTCACTTTCAGAAATCGGTTAGTTTTTTAACAAAACCAGAATATGATAAAGGCCCGCAATCCACCGGAATCCCCGGTATGACTGCGGGTCTTTATCCTGCCTTTTTCACTCTTCATTCAGGTTAAACATAACGGATCCGCCACAGGACTTCTCCGGATGTTTCTTCACTAGATGCTCTTATCGATCAGAGTCAGGATTTCTCTTAAATCTGATGCATTCATCTGTCCAGGTGCAGAAGCTTTTCCTACTGCCCCGAAAGTAAGTGCTGAACCGAATACTTCACCGCACAGGCGGCTGATCAGTCCGGTACCTGCCATAGACATTGTAATGATCGGACGGTCTGCATGTTCTTCTGCCATTTCACGTGTTGCTTCAAGAAGTGTAAGTACATCCTTTTTGCACTGTGGCATTACTGCAATTTTCGGGATATCTGCGCCGAGTTCCTGCATTTTCACAAGGCGTCCTACGATATCGTCTTTGTCCGGTGTCTTATCGAAGTCATGGTTGGATGCAACGACTTTTACGCCGTGTGCATGCGCGCCTTCGATGATATCTTTTACAACTTCGTCCCCTGTAAATGCTTCTACATCCACAAGGTCAACCAGTCCTGTTGCTGCTGCTTTCTTGTTCAGCTCTGCATATGCGTCAGCTTCGATTGCTTTTTCGCCGCCTTCTTTGGAAGTACGGAATGTGAAAAGAATCGGAGTTTCGCCAAGTGCCGGACGAAGGTCTTTTAATACATCTTCAACCTGTGCGAAGTCAAATACACCTTCGAACCAGTCTACACGCCATTCTACAACATCAAGCGCAACATTCTCAAAAGATCTTGCTGCTGCAAGAATTTCTTCTTTTGTCTTTCCGACGATCGGTACACAGATTTTCGGTACTCCTTCACCGATCTTAACGCCACGAACTTCTACATATTTACTCATGTCTGTTTTCTCCTTTTTCTAGTTGTCAGCCTGAGCCTGTTCTACCATCTTAGTATAACGTAAGTTTACAAATAATCCAAGAAGGACTCCAACTGCTGTAAGAACAATATTCATAACCATAACCTGTGACGGCTGCATTTTGGATGCTGCTGTAAGGATGGTGTAGTTACACAGGGAAGATGCGATCATAACAAGTGCTGTTACAGTTCCTTTGATCTTCGGGAAAAGCATGTTGCATACAGAAGTTGCGATCTGAAGAAGTCCGCCTGCTCCTGCCCATCCGATCAGGAATGCACCTGCAATCATAAGTGTCTGGCTCTTTCCAACCAGAACAGCGATCATTGTTACAAGACAGATTACCGGGTATCCCAGGATAAATCTTACGTCTTTGATCTTTCTTGTTAAAAGTGCAGTTACAACGAGTGCAAGCATTGTTCCTGCTGAATAGTATGTCTGCATGATGGACGGATCAGCCCAGCCAACATTCTCTTTTGCAAAGTTCTGTGCACAGTTCAGCCATAACTGGAAGGTACCTGTACATGTGAATCCGATCAGGATCATTGCGATGGATTCTACAGAGAAATGGGTATGCTTTAAGCTGTCGATCAGGCCTTCTTTCTTTCCCGCTGCTTTCTGATCTGTATCCGGGAGTGGGAAGATCATAACCAGTACCAGAAGTACAAGATAAGCGATTCCACATGCATAGAACAGTGTGTTGTAAGAGGTTGCTCCTGTTGCTGTTGTAGCGACAGTTACACCAAGTACGAACGGTAAAAGCATCTGCGATACAGAAATAAAGAATTTGATCCCCATAGTTGCAACGCCCGGTGCTTTGTAAATGATTTCTGAAACAGCCGGGTAAATTCCTGTATCCAGGAAAGAGTTTGCGATACCACCAACGATTGCACAGATATATGCGATCTGGTATCCGCCATTTGTTCCTGCATTAAATGCAAGTGCAAGTCCGATCAGGTAGATTGCATAGGATCCACTACCGATCGCTGTTGAAATACGACGTCCGAGTTTGTCAGAAAGCGGTCCGGCGAACGGAAGCGCGATCAGACGTCCAAGTCCGAGTGCTGCTGAAATTGCAGTGATTGCCATAACTTCTACGCCCCAGGAAGCGGCAAGTGCTTCCTTGATGACTGCCTGTCCAAGGATGGAACATCCGACACCATGGATAAAGTAGTTTAAATAAAGGATCAGGGCGCTGGGTATGTATTTCTTATTCATCTCTTTTCCTCACATTCCTGTTTTTCAAATTTTTTCGATTTCTTCTTAAATTCAATACAAGCCTGCCGGGTATTAATCATCGTATCTGATGTTTAATACTTCTTTCATGTGTTCGATCGGCATTTCTTTTCCTGTCCAGAGTTTGAATGCTGCTGCTCCCTGGAATAACATCATTCCAAGACCGTTCATTGTCTTACATCCAACTTCTTTTGCCATAGAACGCATCTTTGTTTCCAGTGGTGAGTAAGGAACATCAATAACAATAAGTTCCGGACGGAAGAATGATTTATCCGGTACAACTGACATTCCTTCCAGTGGTTTCATACCAACACCTGTTCCGTTTACGAAGATGTATGAATCGTTCATTTCTTCTCTTAATTTTTCTTTGTCATCCAGATCGTAAAGAGTAGCTTTGCAATTTGTCTTTTCATTGATCTTTCTTACTGTTTCTTCAGCATTTGCCCAGAATTTATCATGAATATTGAAAATAGAGATTTCTTTTACGCCGTCAAGTGCAGCCTGGATTTCAATTGCTGTAGCAGCTCCGCCTGCGCCTGCGATTGTCATCTTCTTTCCGATCACATCGATATCGTTATCTTTTAATGCCTGCATGAATCCGATGCCGTCTGTGATGTGTCCTGTTAAAACACCATCTTCATTTACGATTGTGTTAACTGCTCCACAAAGCTCTGCTGCCGGAGATAATTTGTCCAGATACTGTCCAACAACTGTTTTATTTGGCATAGACACGTTAGATCCTACCATTTTCAGAGCACGAAGTCCTTTTACTGCATCTTCCAGTGTGCTGTTGTCAACTTCAAATGCAAGGTAAGCATAATCCAGTCCAAGGTAAGCAAATGCTTCATTATGCATTGCCGGTGAGCTTGAATGTCTGATTGGATAAGCCATAAGTCCGATAAGTTCTGTGTGTCCTGTAATTCTCTCTGCCATGATTTGTTCTCCTTTTCTTCTTCCATCGAAATTTATTTCTTTGTTCTTTGAGAATGTTTTTAACGTTTGCCCAATTTTTGTTAATTTTTAAACAACCTCTTGATAGTTAAATTATAGACGATATCATTTGATAGTTCAAATACATCTTATATGCGTTTTTGATAGCTTTTTAGCATCAGTTATGGTATGATTATTTTATATAATATAGAAAGGATTTTTTACCATGACGCTAAATCAGCTTGAATATTTCCAAAAAGTAGCAACCCTGCAGCATTTCCGACAGGCTGCAGAATTACTTAAGATCTCCCAGCCAAGCCTCAGCCGGTCCATGTCGCTTCTGGAAGAAGAACTTGGACTGATGCTTTTTGAACATCATGGACGCAATGTTGTCCTCACCAAATCCGGCCGCGCCTTCCTGGAACATGTCAACCGGATCCTCGAGGAGGTACATATTGCCGAGCATAAGATGAAGCAGCTTGCCGGAAGCGGCGGACATATTGATATCGCCTATGTATTTCCGCTGGCAAACTACTATATTCCGCATACAGTGCGATCCTTCCTGGATATAGACCGTAACAAGCATGTAACCTTCAATTTTAACCAAACGCACACTGCAGATATGATCCAGGAGCTCAAATCCGACCGCCACGATGTGATCTTTGGTTCTTTCGTTGCGGATGAACCGGATATTTCCTTTGTACCCATTCTGAACCAGAATATGGTTGTAATTACTCCAAAAGAACATCCTCTTGTCCAGAAAGAATCCGTCTGTTGCAGTGACCTTACCGACTATCCTCTGATCGGGTATGACCGCTATTCCGGACTCGGTGGCTTCACCCGTAACTTCTATAAAGAAAAGAAGCTGAAGGTAAACATCATCTGTGAGTGTCCGGATGAAAACGCAATTGCTGCCCTGGTTGCCGAAGATTTCGGAATCGCCCTTGTTGCCAGGGTCGATGCGGTTGATCAGGCAAATGTAACCGTACTCCCGCTTGCTGATGCAGACCTTACCCACACCGTTTATATGGGATACATCCGCGACAAATACCAGATTCCCGCTGTCAAACGTTTCATCCAGTTTGTCAAAAGAGATGGGAAGGCCTATTAAAGTGCCTTCCCATTGCTTTCTTTTACATATTCAATAAATTCTTTTACAACCGGCGCCAGATATTTTTCCTTCAGCTTCGCCAGATATATATAACGTTCATATGGTGGATTCTCAATATCCAGTACATCTACATTCAGATTTTTAAGTATAGGAATCTCCGGCATTACCGCAATTCCAAAATTTTCTGCCACAAGACCTGCCATCGATGCATCTTCCAGAATCTCATATGCTATCTTCGGCGTCCCTCCGGTCTGTTCAAACAACTGGTCGATCACCGGTCTGAGCCCGCTGTTCTTGGTGAAATATACCTGGGGATAAGGAAGTGTTTCCTTCAGATCAACAGATCCTCTTCCGGCAAGCTCATGGTCTCTTGGAACAACAACAACCAATTTTTCCTTAGCGATCGGTACAAAATCAATCCCGGATTCTTTTTCTTTTCGCGAGCAGAAAGCGATGTCATACTTCTCCTCTTTCAACCCCTGTATAATCTCTGTCGTATTTCCGACAGAAAAACGGAAATTCACATCCCAGTCTTCGTGTTCCTTCAAAAAACCGCCTACAAGCTGTGGAACAAATACACTTCCAAGCGTAAAAATATATGCGAGATCGATCACCCCGCCGGTGTCACTTGTCAACGCCCTTGTCTTTTTTACACCACTGTCCAGAATCTTTAAAGCTTCTTCTACATATTCCAGAAATACTTTTCCGTACTTTGTCAGTACAACGTTACGCCCTCTTTTTTCAAACAGGTTTGTCTCAAGCTCCTGCTCCAGCATACTGATGGCATGGCTAAGACTTGGCTGCGTAATGGACAGCATTTCCGCCGCTCTGGTATAGTGTTCTATATGTGCTAGTGTCACAAAGTAATGCAACTGATTCAGATTCATAAAACCATCACCCTCTTTCCTGTTCTTATATTAAACATAGCATAAATTATTTAATTATTCTATAGTTTTGTTTAAATTGTCTATCTTTTTCCTTTTCTCGTCTTCCTGGTATAATTTTATTTTTATCTTTTTCACTGTTTCTATAGTTATATTCTATTATTTTTCTATGTATTTTCAATTTGTATTTTTCAGTTTTTTGTAGTTATAATGGATTTAACAAAAACCGGTACGCCCAAGCCAGTATAAGACAACCTCGTGTGACTAAGATTTTTTGAAGATTGCAGGAATTGCATAGCAATGGAGCAATCCGATTACATCAGTGAGTGGCAAAATTTACTTTTAACACTCACATCATTTTATTTTGATTATTAAGTCATTTTTACGGAGGAATTTCTAATGAAAAGCAAATACAAACACATTTTCGAGCCATTTACCATCAAACATATGACGATCAAGAACCGTATCGTCATGACTCCAATGGGAACCAACTACGGTGAACAGAATGGTGAAATGAGTTTTCTTCATATCAATTATTACGAGCAGCGTGCAAAAGGCGGTACAGGACTTCTCATCGTAGAGAACGCCAGCGTTGATTCTCCACAGGGATCTAACGGAACCACACAGCTTCGTATCGATCAGGATAACTACATTCCAAGACTTTTCAAACTTTGCGAAACAGTACACAAACATGGATCCTGCATTGCAATCCAGATCAATCATGCCGGTGCTTCTGCACAGTCAGCACGTATCAATATGCAGCCGGTTTCTGCTTCTGATGTTCCTTCAAAAGCAGGCGGTGAAATCCCGCGTCCACTGGAAAAAGATGAAATCATGCATATTGTAAAAAAATACGGTGAAGCCGCAAAACGTGCTCAGATCGCAGGGTTTGACGCTGTAGAAATCCACGCAGGACATTCTTACCTTATAAGCCAGTTCCTTTCACCTCTTACAAATAAAAGAACAGACGAATTCGGCGGATCTTTGGAAAACCGTGCAAGACTTGCAAAACTTGTTATTGAAGAAGTTAGAAGACAGGTTGGACCATTCTTCCCTATCTTTGTTCGTATCAGTGCGGACGAATTTATGGATGGCGGAAATACTTTGGATGACTGTCTTGATTACCTGCAGTACTTCCAGGAAGAAGTTGACGTATTCGACGTATCTGCCGGTCTGAACGGATCCATCCAGTACCAGATTGATGCCAATTACCTTCCGGATGGATGGCGTTCTTATATGGCAAAAGCTGTAAAAGAACGTTACGGCAAACCATGTATGACAATGGGTAACATCCGTAACCCACAGGTTGCTGAAGATATTCTTGCAAGAGGCGATGCTGACCTGATCGGTATGGGACGTGGACTGATCGCTGATCCGGAATGGGTAAATAAAGTAGAATTCGGTGATGAATGTGATATCCGTAAATGTATTTCTTGTAACATCGGATGTGCAGGACACCGTATCGGAATCAACCGTCCGATCCGTTGTACTGTTAACCCGTCTGTAAATGGCGGCGAAGATTACAAAAAGCAGAAAATCAACAAGCCTTGCAACGTTGTTGTGATCGGTGGTGGTACTGCCGGACTGGAAGCTGCATGTACAGCTGCCGAGGTTGGATGCACTACTTTCCTGATCGAGAAGAAACCGGAACTCGGCGGACTTGCCGCCTTGATCTCCAAAATCCCGGATAAGAAGAGACTTGCTGACTTCCCGAACTATCTGATCCATCGCGCAAGCAAGCTGAAAAACCTGTTCATCTTCAAGAACACGGAAGCTACGATTGAAACGATCAGAAGCATGAACCCGAACATTATTGTAAATGCTACCGGTTCTAATCCACTCCTTCCACCGATCAAGGGTCTTCATGAGAATATTGACAAAGAGGGCGGAAAAGTTTCTTCTATTACAAATATGATCAACCATGTTATGGAATATCCAGAAGATCTGAAAGGTAAAAAAGTCGTTGTTATCGGTGGCGGTGCCGTAGGTCTTGACGTAGTAGAATTCTTTGCTCCACGTGGCGCTGATGTAAGCATTGTGGAAATGATGCCGGTAATCGGTAACGGAATTGATCCGGTATCCAAAGTCGGAACCTTTGCACTGATGGATAAATATGGTGTAAAACAGTGTCCGAATACTGCTCTTCTTGAAGTTAAAGCAGATTCCTTCCTTGTTAAAACGCCAGAAGGAAATGAAGAAGAAATGCTATTTGATTATGGATTTGTATGTCTTGGTATGAGAGCAAACGCTCCGATCCTCGATGCAGTCCGTAAAGAATTCGAAGATGAAGATGTTGAAATCATGAACATCGGTGACAGTGTACGTGCCCGCCGTATCATCGAAGGTACAGAAGAAGGACGTAACATCCTGAATGTTCTTGCCAAACATGACTACTTATAAGATTTTGTAAATATAGTATCTCCCCTGATGTCCCCTGGTTCTCGTTATGAGAACCGGGGGATTTCTATTTACTTTACTAAAAAGAATGTGCCTTGGCACATTTTCGCGCCGAGCGCAGTCGCTTGCGACATTCTTCATCTTCGTGCGAGTGCACATTTTCGGCACGCAGTGCCTTTTATTTGATAGGAAGTTCCTTCGGAATTTCCTATCAAAAAATGCCCTGCCTACTTGCAGGACATTCTCTTTTCGTTCTCTTTTTTATAGAAATGTAATACAATCTTCTCCAGATATCTTTTCAGCACAATCTGAATCTCTTCTTTTGGATAGATTGGCTTCACCAGAATACTCTTCATCCCGGTACGCTTCGCTCCCCACACATCCGTAAAAAGCTGATCTCCGATAAATACAGTGTTTCCTCTGTCCGTTTGCATCAGCTCCATGGCTTTTATATAATTCTTCGTGGAAGGCTTATGCGCATTAAACACATACTTGCTCTGCACCTTTTCGGCAAAAGGCTTTACACGTGGTTCCTGGTTATTGGAAATCAGGCATGTATCAAACCCGATGCTGCGCAGCCTGTCAAAAAGACAGATTGCTCTCTCATCTGCCGGTGCTCCATGCGGAACCAGCGTATTGTCAATGTCAAATACCAGTCCACGACAGCCTTCCCGATACATTTTTTCAAAATCCAGTACATAAGTGGACGCTACATATTCGTCCGGATAAAAGGTCTTAAACATGATTCTCATCCATTTCCAGAAGCTTCTGAATCAGATCTTCACAGATCTGCAGAACCGTCTTGTTATCTGTATCTACAACGATATCTGCAGCCGCCTCGTATTTTTCTCTTCTTGCTTCCATCAGCTGCTCGATATATTCTACATTCTTGTGTCCATTAAGCAGCGGTCTGTCGTCACTATCTTTTACACGGTCAAGAATGGTCTGTGGATGTGCAGTAAGGAGTACTACACGACCATTTTTCTTCATCTCTGCGACATTGCGTTCACGCATTGCCACACCACCACCACAGGAAATGATCACATTCTTCTTCTCCTGCATCTCGATCAGAAGATTGGTTTCCATATTACGGAAGTATTCCTCCCCATAGGTTTCAAAAATATCGGAAATACTCATGCCTTCGCGTTCTGCAATCAGCTGGTCCATCTCAACCACTTCCATGGCAAACATAGTACTAAGATAATCAGAGATCGTACTCTTTCCAGCTCCCATAAACCCAATCAGGACAATGTTGTAATCAAAAAGCTTCCTTGCCTGGATCTTCTTACTGTTGCGCTGGATACGCTCAAATACATCATAAATCTCGTCTCTGTGCTTATCATTGTGAAGGCTGAACATCAGTCTCTTCTTCTGCTTTTCTTCCTGTTCCGGCTGCAGGATCGGCATACCATACTCTTCTTTGTATGCCATGATCTTTTCAATGATCGCATATCTTTCTTTTAATGCCTCTGTGATCTTCGCATCACAGTTTGCAAGTTCTTCACGGTATACTTCCAAATCGTTCATCTATCAATTCCTCGTTTCTCACTCTACTGCTTTCCGGGCATCTTCAATTGCCCGTTATACTAAAATATTATAGCAGACTCTTTGAAAGTGAATCAATAGATATTTTTTATTTTGCGTTATCCAGAACCGCTTTTACATCACTTTTAAACTGCTTCCAGGCATCTTCATTTTCGACAAAGTATTTCGGACAGATTTTCCCTGTAATATCATAATGTCGGATCACATCTTCTTCTGTCAGCGAAAACTTTTCACACAGCCATGCTGTAAGTTGTACCATGCTCTTATAAGTTGCCTCGTTGAACTTTCCGGTCTCATCCGGATGACAGCACTCAATGGACACCGTATCAAAATTCCGTGTATTGGACGCATAAGCAACCTCCCAGGTTGGTACGCACTGTACGATTTCCCCGTCCAGTCCTACTACAAAATTACTGCTTGCCTGCGTAATGTGACTGTCCTTCAGTCCCTCAAAATAGTCTCTGTTCTCCATCGCTGTCGAACCAGGATTGGCAGTGTAATGAATGACTATTCCGGTAATCTCATTGGTTGAAAGTCCCGGTCTTGAATATTCATTCACAGTCAACAGTTCTACATCAATATCCGGCTTTTGGGCACTGATCACTTCATCAGAAAGCTCACTGTATGCTCTCTGTGCAAAGATTCCTCTTCCACTGATCTTCATAATAGAAAGTGCAAGAAGCAGTGTGATCAGGATCGTACTTCCCACCTTTATATAACGGCTCATTCTGCGCCTCTTATTCGCCTCATAATAGCTTTTTCCATCGCCCCCCCTGTACAGGTTGGCTCTGGTGTTTTTCTTCTTTCTTCGGTTCATTTCGTCATCTCAATCTTTTGTGTTTTTTGCAAATTTTCTGTTGGAATCCCAACTATATCCAGACTATCATAAAATGGTGAGAAATTGTTGAAAAAATTATTATTTTTTTATTAAGGTAGTCGGAAGGGGACGTGTACCCCTCCAAAAAAACAATTGCCGCTGGATTCCGTTGACTGTTGAAGGTTTGGGTGAAGTTTGAAAATAGTTGGATAATGTAAGAGAGAAGAATCGTCTCTCCTACGGAAATGATTCTTCTCTCTTGATTAATTTTGCATCTTATTCATCTACGCTGTAGTTTGGTGCTTCTTTTGTGATGTGGATGTCGTGTGGATGGCTTTCTTTGAGGGATGCAGAAGAAATTTTTACGAAACGTCCTGTTGTCTTGAGAGTTTCGATGTCTGCTGCTCCACAATAACCCATTCCGGAACGGAGACCGCCCATTAACTGGAATACAGTATCTTCTACAGATCCTTTATAGGCAACTCGTCCTTCTACGCCTTCCGGTACAAGCTTCTTCGCATCTGTCTGGAAGTATCTGTCTTTGCTTCCGTTCTCCATTGCTGCGATAGATCCCATTCCACGATATACTTTGTATTTTCTTCCCTGATAGAGTTCGAATGTTCCCGGGCTCTCATCGCATCCTGCGAAGATACTTCCCATCATACATACGTTGGCTCCGGCTGCGATCGCCTTTGTCATATCACCTGAGTACTTAATACCACCATCTGCAATAATCGGAATTCCCGACTCTTTTGCTGCTTCGTAGCAGTCCATAACAGCTGTGATCTGTGGTACACCGATACCGGCTACGATACGGGTTGTACAGATGGATCCAGGTCCGATACCAACCTTTACTGCATCAACACCTGCATCGATCAGCGCTTTTGTTGCTTCTCCTGTTGCAACGTTACCTGCGATCACCTGAAGATCCGGGAATGCATCCTTGATCATTCTTACGGTACGAAGTACATTTGCTGAATGTCCGTGTGCCGAATCAAGTACTACTACATCAACTTTTGCTTTTACAAGAGCTTCTGCTCTTTCAAGACAGTTCGCTGTAATACCGATCGCTGCACCACACAGAAGTCTTCCCTGCGCGTCTTTTGCTGACAGTGGGTATTTGATCTGTTTCTCAATATCTTTAATTGTGATCAGACCTTTTAAGTTAAAATCTTTGTCTACGATTGGAAGTTTTTCTTTTCTTGCTTTTGCGAGGATCTTCTTTGCTTCTTCCAGGGTAATACCTTCCTGTGCTGTTACAAGACCTTCGCTTGTCATGGATTCTTTGATCTTCTTGGAGAAATCTTCTTCAAACTTGAGGTCACGGTTCGTAATGATACCTACCAGCTTTCTTCCCTCTGTGATCGGAACTCCGGAAATACGGAACTTCGCCATCAGTTCATTAGCATCTGCCAGTGTATGCTCCGGCGACAGATAGAATGGATCTGTAATGACACCATTCTCAGAACGCTTAACCTTGTCTACTTCTTCTGCCTGCTGTTCAATCGACATATTCTTGTGAATAATACCGATACCTCCCTGGCGTGCCATAGCGATCGCCATACGATGTTCGGTAACAGTGTCCATTCCCGCACTCATCATCGGTATGTTAAGCTTAATGCCCTTTGTAAGATAAGTTGATAAATCAACCTGATTTGGAATTACTTCTGAATAAGAAGGTACCAGAAGTACATCATCGAAGGTGATTCCTTCTCCAATAATCTTTCCCATGATTTTTCTTCCTTTCTCTCTCGTCTGTAATTTTGATTATCTGCTATGATAACGCATAAATCTATGCTATGTCAAGTCCTTTATCGAGTACATTCGTCCGTCCGTGACAATCACATTTCTACAGATCACTGATAATTTTACGTAACCGTCTTTCCGGATGCAATTGTACCCCGGAACCTGCAAGCTTTTCTGCACGTCTTTCGGGAATTATTTACAAAATACTTTTCTTGGTGCCAGCATCTTCAGTCCTTCACAAACTGTCTTATTTGGCTCAAAAATAATTTTTTTCTTTTCCCCGTTATTTACAACGATCAGCTCATATGTATCTGCCCCCGGCATACCTGAACTGTAATCGGTTCCTTTCAGTCCTTGATAAGGTCTGAGTTCCGGCGAACCGGAAGGTGCCATCATCTCAAGATCCGTCATCTCCATGGAAAACATATTTTTCCGACGGGATTTTGCCATAATCTTATCAATATCAAGACTCCCATTCACAAATAAATACTCATATTCAACATCCATACTCCGGAACAAAAAAACATCCAGTGCAATCATGATCACCGGACCAATTATTCCGAATGGGATCATAAATATAAGTACGACCGACAGAACAGTAAGTATGATAAGTATTGCTTTGATCAGCGTCGTCGAAGATGCTTTCTGCCTCTTCACCAGCTGTTCTGTGTAAAAATCACCCATATCCTAACCTCCAAATTTATATATTAGAACTATTGTAACACTTTTATAATAAAAAGAAAACTCCTCTTCTGAGGAGTTTTCTAAAAATCATATTTTTAGCTTACATCATGCCCATTCCCGGAGCTCCGCCCGCCGGCATAGCCGGTGCATCTTCTTTGATGTTAGCAACAACGGATTCTGTTGTAAGGAGTGTAGATGCAACACTTGTAGCGTTCTGCAGTGCGCTTCTTGTTACTTTTGCAGGATCAAGGATACCTGCTTTCACCATATCTACATATTCTTCATTGTAAGCATCAAAGCCATTTCCCGGTTCAGCTTCTCTTACCTTGTTGATGATAACTGCGCCTTCAAGACCTGCGTTAGCTGAAATGTGGAATAATGGTGCTTCCAGAGCTTTGAGGACTACTTTTGCCCCTGTCTTTTCATCACCTTCCAGAGTTTCTGCAAGTTTGGCAACTTCTTTTGATGCATGGATGTATGCTGATCCACCACCTGCAATGATTCCTTCTTCTACTGCTGCTCTTGTTGCATTAAGAGCATCTTCCATACGGAGTTTTGCTTCTTTCATCTCTGTCTCAGTAGCAGCACCTACACGGATAACTGCAACTCCGCCGGCGAGTTTTGCAAGTCTTTCCTGAAGTTTTTCTTTATCAAAATCAGATGTTGTCTCTTCGATCTGAGCTTTAATCTGTCCGATTCTGGCTTCCAGAGCAGCCTTATCGCCCATACCATCAACGATGACTGTATTCTCTTTCTGAACTTTTACAGATTTTGCACGTCCAAGCTGTGCCATTGTTGTATCTTTCAGTTCCAGACCAAGTTCTTCTGAGATTACCTGTCCGCCTGTTAAGATTGCAATATCTTCCAGCATAGCTTTTCTTCTGTCACCATATCCAGGTGCTTTTACTGCAACTACATTGAATGTTCCACGCAGTTTGTTGACGATCAGAGTTGTAAGAGCTTCTCCTTCGATATCTTCTGCTACGATAAGAAGTTTTGCTCCTGACTGTACGATCTGTTCCAGCAGTGGAAGGATTTCCTGAATATTAGAAATCTTCTTGTCTGTGATCAGGATATATGGATCGTCAAGATTTGCTTCCATCTTTTCCATATCAGTGCACATATATGCTGAAATATATCCACGGTCGAATTGCATACCTTCTACAAGGTCAAGCTCTGTCTTCATTGTCTTTGACTCTTCAATTGTGATAACGCCATCGTTGGAAACTTTGTCCATAGCTTCTGCTACCATCTCACCAACACTGTCATCACTTGCTGAGATAGCTGCTACTCTTGCGATCTGCTCTCTTCCTGTAACTTTGCTGCTCATCTTCTTGATAGCTTCTACAGCACAGTCTGTTGCTTTCTTCATACCTTTTCTTAATACGATCGGGTTTGCACCTGCTTCCAGGTTCTTCATTCCTTCGTGTACCATAGCCTGTGCAAGAACAGTTGCTGTTGTTGTACCATCACCTGCAACATCGTTGGTCTTAGATGCAACTTCACGGATCAGCTGTGCTCCCATATTTTCAAATGCATCTTCCAGTTCGATTTCTTTTGCGATTGTTACACCGTCATTTGTGATAAGCGGTGCTCCGAATGATTTATCCAGGACTACGTTTCTTCCTTTTGGTCCGATTGTTACTCTTACTGTATCAGCAAGTTTGTTGACACCTGCTTCCAGTGCCTTTCTTGCGTCTGCTCCGTATTTAATTTCCTTTGCCATTTCTATCACTCCTGATTCTTAAAAATAAAATTCTGTTCTGATCTGAAAATCTGATTTTTATCTGTATATGATATCCTGCCGGATTATCTGATCACTGCAAGAATATCATTCTGTTTTACAATGATGTATTCTTCATCATCGAGTTCTACTTCTGTACCTGCATATTTGGAATAGATAACTTTATCACCTACTGAAACATTCATCGTAACTTCTTTTCCATCAACAACTCCGCCAGGTCCTACAGCAACAACTTCTGCCTGCTGTGGTTTTTCCTTTGACTGTCCAGGAAGTACGATTCCTGATTTGGTAGTCTCCTCTGCAACTAACTGTTTTAATACAACTCTGTCAGCTAATGGTTCTAATTTCATTATAATTCCTCCTAACTCTATCTTGTTAGCACTCAACAAAATCGAGTGCTAAAAACTTTCTAGGTATAAGATAGCACTCTCTTTCTTTTTTGTCAACATTCGATTTTGAATTTTATAATTACTTTAGATTTATTTCATAAAATCCATTCGTCACCTGCAGGACCAGAATCATACCTGCACGGTTCTCATAACGCTCCTTTATCATCCCTGTACACACAGTCTCACAAGTGATCGTCCGGATCCGGCATTCATATACTGCATCCAGTGAAATATCAGAAAGACTGCCTGAGCGCAGGATCAGATGTACCTGCTCCATCTCCTTCTGATATTCTATGACTGTTGCCTCATAAATATTCTCATCTTTTTCCTTATCTTCTTTCAGATACTGTACCATCGTAAGTACAGCTTTATCTCCATCATACATGCTCTCTTCTCTCCTTTTTACAAATATAATTCCCCGTTAAAGAAAAGGGCATCAGATTTGTCTGATACCCCTCTTTTACTTTTATCCTTAATTCATTTTTTCTTTTTTGATCTTATCCAGTTCTTTGAACACGTAATCATTCACAACCTTGATGTAAGTTCCTTTCATACCGGATGAACGGGATTCGATCACACCCGCACTCTCAAATTTGCGGAGTGCATTGACAATTACAGAACGGGTGATTCCCACACGGTCTGCAATCTTGCTTGCCACCAGAATCCCTTCCATTCCGTTAAGTTCATCAAAAATATGGATGATTGCTTCCAGCTCAGAGAAAGAAAGGGTGCTGATCGCAGATTGTACGATCTGTTCTTTTCTGGTCTCTTCTGCACTCTCTTCATTAACAGAGCGGAGCATCTCAAGTCCCACGACAGTGGTTCCGTACTCACTCAAAATGATGTCATCAATTTCGTACATGGACTCTTTTCTGTATAAAAACAGAGTTCCAAGTCTCTCTCCTGCAATGTTGATCGGAGTAATGATCGCCTGATATCCCTGGGATACATCAGCTGTAAATCCAAGTGTCTGCAGATTAACATTCTCTTTTGTGGAAAGAATACTGAGAAGACGTTCATTCAACATCGGATCAATATGTTCTCCCACTTCGTCCTGCAAAAGTTCATGGATCTCCGGGACTCCTTCACATGTGCTGACACCGAGTACCTTTCCTTTCTTACTAACTACCAGTACATTCGATGCCAGAATCTCTGTCAGAACTTCACAGATATCTGTAAACACAACTTTGCTTGAATTATTATTGTGCAACAGTTTGTTAATTTTTCTTGTTTTATCCAATAATTGTACGCTCATATCTGCCTCCATATACTTTTATTAAAAATGTGCGTTTCCGTTCGCATTTTTCACGAATATGAAATATTGTTGAAATTATGCACACAAATTAGTCAAAAAAATGTGCATATAAATATATTATCATACAATTCTGAATAGTTCAATGAAATTTGATTTATTTTTCATCTTTCTCTTTATTTTTAACAAACCCACACTGTTCATTACCGCAGACAAGTTTATTTCCCTTTTCTACCATATAGCTTCCGCATTTCGGACATTTTTCTTCTGATGGCTTCTGCCATGACATAAAATCACATTCCGGATTATCCTCACATCCGTAATAACGTCTGCCTTTCTTTGTCTTACGCAGTACAATGTCTTTTCCGCATTTCGGGCAGGCAACTCCGATCTTCTCCAGATACGGTTTGGTGTTGCGGCATTCCGGGAATCCGGGACATGCAAGGAACTTTCCATGAGGACCGTATTTGATGACCATATTTCTTCCACATTCTTCGCAGACTACATCGGTTACCTCATCCTCAATTTTAACTGTTTCCAGCTCTTTTTCTGCTTTTTCAACCGCTTCATTCAGATCCGGATAGAAATTGCTGATAACCGATTTCCACTCTACCTTTCCTTCTGCGATCATATCCAGAAGTCCTTCCATATAAGCGGTAAAGTTGACATCGACAATGCTTGTGAAAGACTGCTTCATAATATTATTGACCACTTCACCAAGCTCTGTCATATAAAGATTCTTGTTCTCTTTTGCAACGTATCTTCTTGTAATGATCGTAGAGATTGTTGGTGCATAGGTACTCGGGCGTCCGATTCCAAGTTCTTCCAGCGTCTTTACAAGAGATGCCTCGGTGTAATGTGCAGGTGGCTGTGTGAAATGCTGCTTATAGTCAAAGGATTCTTTCGTCAGTTCTGAATCTTTATCGATACTCTTGACCATTACATTTCCACTCTGTTTTTCCTCATCGCTTTCCACATATGCCAGACGGAAACCTTCAAATATAATCTTAGATGCCGATACCGTAAAACGGTAATCATCTGCTCCGATTTTAACAGAAGTTGTCTCATATTTTGCCGGCTGCATTCTGCTCGCCACAAAACGCTTCCAGATCAGCTGATACAGACGGAACTGATCTCTTGTAAGAGATTCTTTGATTTCTGCCGGAACACGGGTAACATCTGACGGGCGGATGGCTTCGTGTGCATCCTGAATATTTTTCCCGTCATTCTTCTGCTTCTGTTCCGATGCAGCCTCTGCCACATACTCTTCTCCGTAGGCTTTTCCAACGTAGGCTCTTGCATTTGCATCCGCCTCCTCAGAGATACGGGTCGAATCCGTACGCAGGTAAGTGATCAGACCAACCGTTCCACTTCCTTTGATATCCACACCTTCATAAAGCTGCTGTGCGATACGCATCGTCTTTGAAGTTGCAAAATTCAATGCTTTGGATGCCTCCTGCTGAAGGGTACTGGTTGTAAACGGAAGCGGTGCTTTTTTGCTTCTCTCACCGCGCTTTACATCGACCACTTTATATTCTGCATCTTCCAGTTCTGCAAGAATCTTATTCATTTCCTCTTCATTATGGATCGTAATCTTCTCATCCTTTGTTCCGTAGAATTTTGCTACAAGAGGCTTCTTTTCTCCCTTTACCTTGAAATCGGCGTCCAGTGACCAGTATTCTTCCGGAATAAACGCTGCGATCTCATCTTCCCGGTCTGCAATGATGCGAAGTGCCACAGACTGCACACGACCGGCACTAAGTCCTCTTTTTACTTTTGCCCAGAGAACCGGACTGATCTTATATCCCACGATACGATCCAGCACACGACGCGCCTGCTGCGCATCTACCAGATCCATGTCGATATCACGTGCATTTTTCAGGGATGCCTTTACCGCACTTTTAGTGATCTCGTTAAAGCTGATCCGGTATACTTTCTTTCCTTCCAGCTTAAGTGCTTTCATCAAGTGCCAGGAAATTGCTTCTCCTTCGCGGTCCGGGTCAGTTGCAAGATAAATCTTATCTGCTTTTTTTACTTCTTTTCTAAGTCCTGCAAGGATCTCACCTTTTCCTCTGATTGTAATGTATTTCGGCTCAAAGTCATGCTCCAGGTCTACTCCCATCTGACTTTTCGGCAAATCTCTTACATGTCCGTTTGATGCCATTACCACGTAATTGCTGCCGAGAAATTTCTTTATGGTCTTCACTTTTGTCGGTGACTCTACAATCACAAGATAACGTGCCATATATTATATTCCTCCATATTAATAGTGTCAGATCATTTAGCTCTGACATAATAATTTTTTGATCTTTCCTGAATGCATCCTTTCAACTGAAGAGATACACAGATTCCCATCACCTCCTGTGGAGTAAGTCCGGTTTCTCTCTGTAAATCATCCAGCCCCCGCGGATACAAACCGAGCTTACTATACACCAAATTTTCTTTCGTTTCAAGCTTTATTTTATTTTTCGTGTCTGATATAATTGCGATTTTCTTCTTTAGCAGCCCTTTTATAACCAGTTCTTCCAGCAAATCTTCTTCATTCAGAAGAATCCCTGCTCCCTGCCGGATCAGGCGGTTACAACCACAGCTCAGCGGCTCTGTCACCATCCCCGGGAGAGCATAAATGTCTCTTCCTTGTTCAAGAGCCATGTCTGCTGTAATCAGGGATCCGCTCTTTTCTTTTGCCTCCATAACAAGTACCACATCGGCAAGTCCGCTGATCAGACGGTTTCTTGCCGGAAAATGCCAGGCAACCGGTGGAGTTCCCGGTGGCTGTTCAGACAGTATGCCGCCCCGCTTTATCAAATCATTATAGAGTCCTTTATGTGCCGCCGGATAACATACATCCGCTCCGCCTCCAAGGACCGCAAATGTTTTTCCTCCAACATTTAATGCAGCCCGGTGTGCCATCCCGTCAATTCCCAGTGCCATTCCACTGATGATCTGGATTCCACTCTCCGCAAGTCTTTCCACAAAGCGAAGCGTCATTTTTTCACCATAGCTGCTACATCTTCTGGCACCCACCACCGCCACCGACGGGATTCCCTCCTGTGGCATCTCCCCGATAAAAAAGAGTGCATACGGCATTCCCGCAAGTTCTTCAAGCCGCTTCGGATAATTTTTCTGACCACGGACTGCCATCTGAATTCCCCGGTCCACCGCTTTTTGATACGCTTCCCTCCAGTTCCTTTTTTTCTTACTTTCTTTCAGGATCTCCCACTCTTTTTCTGTAATTGTCTGTTCTCTGATTCCTTTTTCTTCTATATAATAGACTGCTTCCGCAGATCCGTTTTTTCTGCATAATTCACACTTCCTGCCACCGGTGATTCCTTCCACACACGCCAGCCAATATGTATACCACATTTCACTCATTTCTCTTATCCCCAGTATTCTTTATCCATAACCCGATACCCCAGTGCCTCTCGAAGTGTCGCAAGATCGATCTCCTCCTTTTCCTCCAGATCTGCGATTGTCCGTGCCACCTTCAACACCTTATGATAGCTCCTCACCGTCAGGTTCATCACTTCATAAGCCTGGCGCATCATCCGTTCTTCCTCTTTCCCAAGATGACAGTATTTTTCAATTTCATTTTGTCCCATCTGTACATTTTTTGTCAGCTTTTCTTCCCGAAAACGTTCCATCTGACGCATTCTTGCAAGCATCACTTTTTCCCGCATGGTTCTGGAATCCATCCCTGTTCCCTTTCCGGTCAGTTCTTCATATTCGACCTTGGGTGCCTCCATGCAGATATCAATCCGATCCAGAAACGGCTGGCTCAACTTTCCCTGATAATTCCGGATCTGCCCGGGCGTACAGGTGCATTGGGGACCAGGAGCCATTCCACAGGGACATGGATTCGTTGCAGCAACCAGCATAAAGTCTGCCGGAAAAATATAAGCTCCCTGCTGCCTTGCCAGATGAATGCATTTTTCTTCCAGCGGCTGCCTGAGCACCTCCAGAACACCTCTTGGGAACTCCGCCAGCTCATCCAGGAAAAGGACACCTCCATGCGCAAGTGTTGCTTCTCCCGGCGATGGGATTCGTCCGCCTCCGATGAGTGCTGCCCGTGTCACAGTATGATGGACCTCCCGGAACGGTCTCTGCCAGATCAGCGGATTCTTTCTTTTAAGCAGTCCAGCCGTACTGTAAATCCCCGTGATCTCCAGACTTTCTTCCCGGTCAAGCGGTGGTAGGATCGTCGGGATCCGTTTGGCAAGCATTGTCTTTCCGGAACCAGGCGGACCGACATAAAGCAGGTTATGTCCTCCTGCCACCGCCACCATCGTCGCTCTTTTTACTGCTTCCTGTCCCTGAATATCACTATAATCTATGTCCCATTCTTCCGTTCCATGAGCCTCTTCTTTGTCACTTTTCTCCATCTGAGGCATATACTCACCCTTCAGCCATCTGCATACCTCTTCCAGAGTCTCTGCCCCAAAAATCTGTATTCCCTGCGCCAGCCTTCCCTCATCCTCATTTGACTTCGGAATCACACAGCACCTAAAGCCAGCCCTCTTTGCTTCCAGAACAATCGGAAGGATTCCCTCTACCGGCTGTAGCTTTCCATCCAGTCCGAGCTCCCCTGCAAGTAAAATATCCTCCACTGCTTTTTCCGGGAAAATCCCCATTGCCCCAAGTACTGCAACTGCAATTGGAAGATCAAATACAGATCCCTTCTTGCGGACACATGCCGGCGACAGATTGATCACAATCTTTTTCGCCGGCATGGTATAACCGGCATTGCGCATGGCAGTTCTTACCCGTTCTGCTGCTTCCTTTACCTCAGAAGACAGATATCCCACCATATGAAACATTGGAAGTCCGTTCCCTGCATCTGCCTCTACCTGCACAAATTCTACTTTCAGCCCCAGAATCGTTGCCGAATGTACCTTATAAAATCCCATATTAAATTCACCCTTGCCTTTCCCCGGCAAAAGTTCAGAAGTTTTATTTCAGAAAATATATGGCGAAATGCCATGAGCGATTTGCTAAAAGAAAACCGATATCTTTTAGAAAATGTATCCTTATGATAGTATGGGTAGGGGATTTTGTCAAGATGAGTTGGAGGAAATTTTTGTACGAGTAGGTTGTGAGGTCGTCGTGGGAAAATCATCTCTTTCGATTCCATTGTGCAAACCATTCCGAGAAGCCTCTGAAAGCGAAAATTGTGTCAGCAATGGCTTCCACAATTTTTGAGTCTTCTCTCCATTGCACAATATGTGAATCGAAAGAGATGATTTTCCCACGACGACCACTGTACTTTACTGGCAAAGTTTTGCCTTGCTGTATCATAGTGGGGACAAAATGCCTCTTCACATGCAGGTCGAAACCTTGTGTGCAGAGGCATTTTGCTAAAAGAGTTATTTACTTAATCTTTGTTTCATGTATTCGTTGGCGTTTAATTCTAAGGTGTCGTCCAGTGGGACGAGTGGGGCGATTTTGCCGTATTTGCGTTCTAGGGCAGTTTGTAATATAAAATCACAGAGTACCGGGTTCTTTGGTAAAAGGGAGCCGTGTGAATAGGTTCCGAAGACATTTTTGTAGCGGGCTCCTTCGGTTTGGTCTTCTCCGTTGTTGCCGTAGCCTTTGAGCATTTTGCCGAGTGGTGATACGCCTTCACCCAGGTAGGTCTTGCCGGAATGATTTTCAAAACCGACTACGACAGCTCCACTGCTCTCCGGGAGGGTCTCAAACATATAATTGCCGATCATACGCTCTTTTGATCCAACGGTATGAATGTTGATCGCGCCGGTAAAATCGAGCTGGACACCATCCCAGGTCTTATAATACTGGCCAAGCATCTGATAGCCTCCGCAGATTGCGAGGAAGGTCTTTTCATCTTCCACAGCCGCGCGGATCTCTGCTGCTTTTCCGGTCCCCAGGTCTTTCAGAAGGACTTCCTGTTCAAAATCCTGACCTCCGCCAATGAAGAAGATATCATAGCGGTTTGCATCCAGCGTTTCTCCGATCGAGCAGCCTTCTACATTGACCTTGATTCCCCGATCCTCCATACGACGTTTCATTGTGATGATATTGCCCCGGTCTCCATACAGATTAAGGATGTCCGGATAGAGATGACAGATATTCAGTTCCATAATTCCCTCCTTATTCGTAAAATGCCTTGATATCGGTATGCTTGCTGATCTCGCCGCGCAGATCAAACATAGCGGTATAAGTCGGCATAATAAATGTCGGTGTCTCATCCGCTCCGATTGCTTCTAAAAGGTTCTCATAGTCACGGATCACTTCAATCCGTCCAGTGTCAAATCCTGCATATTTCAGGCGGAGCGCCATATCATCTGCACGGACTCCGGATACCAGAATACGGGTAAAGCGTGCGCTCTGGCGGGCAAGTGCTTCAAAATCCACATCCCAGATCCAGCTGATATCGGTTCCATCTGCATAACGGTCGTTCAGAAGGAACGCAATCTTGCACTCTTCCTCATCATTAGAGATCTGGTTGATGACCTGATTGTACCCTGCCGGGTTCTTGACAAGCATCATACGTGCTTTAGACTTGCCAAGTTCAAACTGTTCCGCACGTCCGAAACCACACTCAAATCTACTGAGTGCATCAACTGCTGTGTCTTCATCGATTCCAACAATCTCCGCAGCCGCAACACAAGCTGCCGCATTGTAAATATTGTAACCTCCCGGAAGATTAATGTGCACATCATGGCTATGCCCGAATGCATTTAACACGATATCCGAAGAATCTGCTCCGGTACGCACTACCTGCGTCACGCCAACCTGCGGTGTCTGCCGGTGATATCCACATTTCGGACAGCGGAAACCGCCAAGATGGCTGTAAGTTCTGTAATCGTATTCATATTCTGTCTTACAATGAATACAGTACACTGCATCAGACAATTCAAACGCTGTCTCTTTGTAAATCGGCACATCCACCCCGAACCATACAACCTTATTCGGTACATCATCTGCAAGAGATGACGTCAATGAACAGTCCGCGTTCAGGCACAGGGTTGCATCCGGTACGTGGGTAATTCCTTCGCGGATTGCATTCAACGTGTGGGTGATCTCCCCATATCTGTCCAACTGGTCACGGAAAATATTGTTGACTACCAGACACTCTACCGGCAGCATCTCACTGGTCTTGCGGAACGCTGCCTCATCGCACTCGATCAGTGCGTGTGTGTAGGAACACTTGCCAGAAAGACTGCAGTGCTGTGCAAACACCGTAATGATCCCGGTCAGAAGATTGGCACCGGATTTATTTGCGAAGTACTTATATCCGGCTTCTTCAAATGCCTGCTCGATCATACGGGACGTGGTCGTCTTTCCATTGGTTCCGGTCACTACCGTAACCTTCACCCCACGTGATAATTCCTTTAAAATATCTTTGTCAATTTTTAATGCGATCTTGCCCGGCAGGTTCGTTCCGCCTCGTCCCATCCGCCGCAGGACTGCATTGGATGTCTTACAGGCAAGTACCGCTAATCTTGTCCTTATTCCCATAATTTTTTCCTTTTCTCTCGTAATCTCATTTCTTTTGTAAACCATATCTGCTACTACATGATTCAACGCTCATTATAACGCATTTTCAGACGTACCACAAGCGCAAAATAACCCGAATGGAAAAGCACAGAACATTTCACTTTTACATACAATGTTAGTAACTCTATTTTGAGGTAATCGTATTGAAATCCTTTCCTCCGCCTCTTACTCCAAAAGAGGAATCCGAGCTTCTGAGACGCAGTGCAGACGGTGACAATGAGGCCCGTCATATTCTGATCGAGCGCAATCTCCGTCTGGTCGCTCATGTCATAAAAAAATATCAGCATCTGGAGGACGATACAGAAGATCTTCTGTCCATCGGAACCATCGGTCTTATCAAAGCAGTTTCCACCTTTAACCCAGACAAAAAAGCCCGGCTTGCCACCTACGCCTGCCGCTGCATCGAAAATGAACTTCTGATGATGCTGCGCACCAAGCGGAAAAGTAACCGGGAAACCTCCCTATACGAACCGATCGGTACAGACCGGGAAGGGAATGAGATCCGCCTGTATGATGTCATCGAATCTGATGAAGAAGATGCCTGTATGCAGCTTGCCCTGAAAAATGATATTTCTCTTCTCTATGAAAAACTGGAATCCGTTCTCACCGACCGCGAACAGCTGGTACTGAAAAAACGCTACGGTCTTTATGGTGAAAAAGAATATACCCAGAAAGAAGTTGCAGCTTCTCTTGGCATCTCACGTTCCTACGTTTCGCGAATTGAAAAAGGGGCGATCCAAAAACTCCGCCCCTGCTTTCTTCCTTCTCATTTTTAATTTTTGCCGGTCTAGATCCTGTCTGTCCATTTTAAAATTCATGATACTTCTTTCACACCGGCAGACAGGACACTCTACTCAAACATTCCTATACCAAAAAGCAGAATGCCAAGTCCCAGAAAGACGCTACTTACAAGCACAAGCCCCAGCAGAGTTTTCTTTTTCTCTCTTGGCAAAAGTCCCCTGTCGTATCCCGGCTGTCCTTTATGGATCAGGTAATTCCCCGCATAAAGCAGAAACGGTCCTGCCGAAGCATAAATAAAATACACCGCCACCGTCACAAGCAAAATGCCTGTCGATGCCATAGCTTCTGCACTTTCCATCTGCTTTGAAGCCACACTGGAAGTAAGCTGTAAAAGCAATGTCGGTAACGCATTATTGATCAGATGGAAGAACATGTTATAAAACATGTTATCCGTCTCGGCAAGCAGATATCCCATGGCGATTCCAAGCATCGCTGTCGGCACAAACCGCCAGAAACTTCCATGAAATGCACCGAACACTGCTGCACTGATCAGAATTGCCGGCCATGGACTCCTAAAGCCACGAAAACAGCTGAAAAGCCCGCCTCTGAATGCTATTTCCTCAAAAATCGCCGGCGTGACACAGATCAGAAGAAATGCAAGTCCAAACGGCAGTCCGCCGGATAATTCACTCACACTTTCTGTAGCCCCACTCATCTGCTCCGGAAATACATAAAGCAGGATCGATGTCGGAATCATCGTGATCAGAAGGGTTCCGATCCACATCAGCAATGTTCCGACAGTCTTTGCGATCGTCGGTCTGTGAAATGGGAATGCACGCTTTACGTCTTCCCTGAAAAGCACTACTATTCCAAGTGCCAGCACTGCAAGAAGACCCTCATACATTGGAATTCCCCACTCACCAAAATAATAGACACAAAATCCGGAAAGCCAGAATATATCCACGCCGTACAGAAGGATCAGTACGATCGCCGCATATGGCTTCCACGTTTTTTTATTCATCTGCTTCCTCTTTTCTTCTGAGAATATCGTACTTGTCAGCCCTACCGGATAGTTCTACATACAGTACCTGCTTCGGATGTGGTGCACTCTCCTGTTCTTCTCCTTCTTCATTTACGATCCGTTTTACCTGAACCTCCACGTTATCTCCGTTCGGTTTCATGATCTCAATCGTCTCGCCCACCGAAAATTTATTTCTCTGTTCGATCTTCACCATACCGTCTTTAATCTCTTCTGTGATTCCAAGATATGTGTACTCCCGGATATAGGTGTTGCTGTCATAAATCTGTGCCTCTTCCGATGGTTTTCCAAAGAAAAATCCGGTTGTAAACTGCCGATAGGTACAATTCGAGATCTGGTCCAGATACCACGGCATATTCTTCCTGTAAAGCTCCGGATCTTTCTGATAATCATCAATTGCTTTCCGGTATGTTCTCGCTACAGTTGCCACATACAGAGCCGTTTTCATTCTTCCTTCGATCTTGAAGCTGTCAATCCCCGCATCGATAAGCTCCGGAATATGTTCGATCATACAGAGGTCTTTTGAATTGAAAATATACGTTCCTCTCTCATTTTCATAAACCGGCATATATTCTCCCGGACGGGTTTCTTCCACAACAGAATATTTCCAGCGGCACGGATGGGTGCATGCGCCATGGTTTGCATCCCTGCCTGTAAAGAAATTACTGAGCAGACATCTTCCGGAATAAGAAATACACATTGCACCGTGTACGAATGTCTCAATCTCCAGATCATCCGGGATATGTGCACGGATTTCTTTGATCTCACGCATGGAAAGTTCTCTTGCAGATACAACTCTGCTCGCCCCTTGTCTGTACCAGAACATATAAGTTGCATAATTTGTATTATTGGCCTGTGTACTCACATGTCTTTCAATTTCCGGACATACTTCTTTTGCGATCTCAAATACACCCGGATCAGCAATGATCAATGCATCCGGTTTTATTTCCTTTAACTCTTTAAAATATTCCCGCACGCCTTCCAGATCGTAGTTATGTGCCAGAATATTTGCAGTTACATATACTTTTACATCATGCTCATGTGCAAACCGGATTCCTTCCATCATATCTTCTTTGGAAAAGTTCTTTGCCTTTGCACGAAGTCCAAATGCTTCTCCTCCAATATAAACTGCATCTGCTCCAAATACGACTGCAGTCTTCAACACTTCCAGGCTGCTTGCCGGTATCAATAATTCAGGATGTCTTGCCATTATTTTTTTCCTTTCTGTTACTGTTATCTCCTGTTTTTATTTTCGCACGCTCAGTGCCACTCCATCTCCCAGCGGAAGAATAGACGTCTCAAGCTCAGGATGATGTTTCAGAGTATACAGATACTCCCTCATCCGGCTATGGATCGTGCGGTCTCTTCTTTCCACCGCAAACCGTGACTCAATAATATCTCCGTCCTGCAACACATTATCCGTGATCAGGATCCCTCCCGGCACAAGGAAACGCATCACCTGTTCTAAATATGCCGGATATTGTCCCTTTGCGGCATCCATAAACACAAAATCAAATCCTGCATCATCCGGCATGCCTTTCATAATCTCCAGTGCATCACCTTCAAGCAGCGTAATTTTCTGCTCCATACCTGCCCTGGCAAAATTGGCTCTGGCAATTGGAATCCTTTTTTCGTAATTTTCGATTGTTGTAATGCGACATTCCTCCGGAGAATATTTTCCCATCAGAATTGCCGAAAATCCAACTGCTGTCCCAATTTCAAGAATCTTTACCGGACGTTTGATCTCCAGCATTACTTTCAGAAAACTTTTTGTCTCTTTGCGGATGATCGGAACCATGTCCGCAAGGGCTTCCTGTTCGATCTCATCGAGAACGGGAATGTCCGCACTTTCCAGAGAATGGAGGTAAGTCGTCAGTCGTTCTTCTACTATCATATCTTCCTCTTTTCTTCCAAGGGAATTCTTATCCTATACATTTATCATAGAAGCGCAGACAAAGTTTATTTTCTTTTCAACTCTGACTGCGCTTCTTTATGCAGATATCTTCGCATCTGCTTATTTTCATAAAAATGCCACAGGCATCTTTATATTATACATCCATAATGATCGGAAGGATCATTGGTTTTCTCTTGGTTCTTTTCCAGATAAAGTCATTCATTGTGTCGCGGATCACAAGCTTAATCTTGCTCCAGTCAGCATGACGGCTCATCAGACATTTTTCAACCGCTTCCGTAACAACCTTCCGTGCCTCTTCCATCAGGCTTTCAGATTCACGTACATAAACAAATCCACGGGATACGATATCCGGTCCGGCAAGAAGCTGGTTGGTACGCTTTTCCAGTGTCAGAACGACAATCAGGATTCCGTCTTCTGCCAGATGCTGACGATCACGCAGAACAATATTACCGACATCGCCAACACCGAGTCCATCTACCAGGATTTCTCCTGTGTGTACCTTATCTACAACTTCTGCGCTTTCATCATCCAGTGCAAGTACATCGCCTGACTTGAGGATGAAAATGTTGTCCTTCGGAATCCCAAGAGATTTGGCAATACCTGCGTTCGCTTTCAGATGACGGTATTCTCCGTGAACCGGAATTGCATATTTTGGTTTTACCAGTGAATAGATCAGCTTCAGCTCTTCCTGGCATGCATGTCCGGATACGTGCGTATCCTGGAAAATAACATTCGCTCCCTTTTCAGAGAGTTCATTAATGATATTCGATACCGCTTTTTCATTACCCGGGATCGGATTAGAGCTTAAAATGATCGTGTCACCCGGCATGATCGATATCTTCTTATGGATATCTGCTGCCATACGTGACAGAGCCGCCATAGATTCTCCCTGGCTTCCGGTTGTGATGATCGTTGTCTTCTCTCTTGGATAGTTTTTCAACTGATCTGTCTCGATCAGCGTATTCTCCGGCACATTCAAATAGCCAAGCTCTGATGCAACCGAAATGATATTTACCATACTGCGGCCTTCTACAACTACTTTACGTCCATACTTGTAAGACGTATTGATGATCTGCTGTACACGGTCTACATTCGAAGCGAAGGTTGCTACAATAATTCTTGTATTGGAGTGTTCGGCAAAAAGCCGGTCAAATGTAGCTCCCACTGTCCTTTCTGACTGTGTAAAACCAGGTCTCTCCGCATTGGTACTGTCTGACATCAATGCCAGTACCCCTTTCTTGCCAATTTCTGCAAAACGCTGCAGATCAATCGCATCACCAAATACCGGTGTATAATCTACCTTAAAGTCTCCGGTATGCACAACAATACCTGCCGGCGAATAGATTGCCAGTGCCGATGCATCCTGGATACTGTGGTTCGTCTTGATAAATTCAATTCTGAATTTTCCAAGATTGATCGACTGTCCATGGCGCACTACTTTTCTTTTAGTTGAGCGGAGAAGATTGTGCTCTGTGAGCTTTTTCTCGATAATTCCCATAGTCAGCTTTGTTGTATAAATCGGCAGATTAATCTCTTTAAGCACATAAGGAAGCGCTCCAATGTGATCCTCATGTCCATGTGTGATCACAAACCCCTTCACCTTATCCGCATTGCTCTTAAGGTAACTGATATCCGGGATTACAAGATCGATTCCGAGCATATCATCTTCCGGGAACGACAATCCGCAATCTACTACAATAATACTGTCTTCATATTCAAAGGCAGTGATATTCATTCCGATCTTTTCAAGGCCTCCAAGCGGAATGATCTTAAGTTTTGAGTTGCTTTTTTTCTTCAATCTCACACCTCCATATATTTTATGTATTAGCCATGAGCAAAACTCCACACATTCAGTATTTATGCGGATTTGCGAGGCATGGC
>NZ_JAQEKS010000008.1:0-114624 GCF_027679115.1 Coprococcus sp. TM115-187
CAGAAAAAGAGCAAGCAGTCGCAGCATATTTAGCCGGCGAAGGTTCTCATATGGAAATTTGTCAAAAGTTCAAAATTCTTTCGACCAGTCAACTCAGAAGCTGGATTAAGAAGTATAATGGTCATGAGGAGCTAAAAGCTTCCAGAATGGGAGATACAGGCATCATGACCAAAGGAAGAAAAACGGCATTTAATGAACGGGTAGAAATTGCGGCATATTGCATTAGCCATGATCATAATTACACTGAAACATCTGAAAAATTTAAAGTTTCTTATCAGCAGGCACGAAACTATACGGTTAAATATGAAAACGGTGGAATTAATGCACTACAAGACAATCGTGGCAAAAGGAAATCAGAGAATTCTCTTTCAGAAATTGAAAAACTTTAAGCAGAATTGAAGATGGAAAAAGCCAAGCGGAAAAAAGCTGAAATGGAGACATCATTCCTAAAAAAAAAAAAACTCGACGAAATAGAGAGGAGGCGGGGTTAAGCCTGTTGAGGCAAGGGCAGATTTATCAGGCAATTAAAGAGGAAAACGAAACATACGGTTACCCAATCAGTGCACTTTGCAAACTTGGAAATGTAAGCAGATCTGCTTATTATAAATGGCTTCATAGAGAGATTCCAGCTAATGAAATTAAAAACTTGCGTATTTCAGATGCAATCGAAAAGATACACACGGATTCTCCTGACAAAGGCTATCGAAGAATACGAGATGATCTGGAACGCTATTATGGAATAAAGGTAAATGACAAACGGGTTCTTCGTATTTGCAGAAAGAAAAATATTAAATCCACAATTAAATATGCTAACAATGGATGCACACGTCAATCCGCAAATCCACAATACATAGCGGAAAATGTATTAAACCGAGAGTTTTTTGCAGATGCACCTAATCAGAAATGGCTTACAGATGTGACGGAATTTAAATATTACATCGGTTTGGAAAAACATAAGGTTTATCTTAGTGCAATACTAGATTTGTATGATAGACGGATTGTGTCCTATGTAATTCGAGATAACAATAATAACGCATTGGTCTTTGATACTTTCGACAATGCCATTGCCAGTAATCCAGATGCACGCCCGCTGTGTCATAGTGACAGAGGATTTCAATATACAAATCGAAGCTTCCATAATAAACTGGAAGCTGCCGGAATGACGCAAAGCATGTCCAGGGTTGCAAAATGTATTGATAATGGTCCGATGGAAGGATTCTGGGGGATTATAAAAAGAGAACGTTATTATGGGAAAAGATTTACGAGTCGTACAGCACTTGTGGGCATGATTGAAAGCTACATGGAATATTACAACAATAGACGATTACAAAGGAATCTTGGAGTTTTAGCCCCAATGGAAAAACATGAACAATATATATTAGCCGCATAAAAACTGCCACCAGTTTTTCATCTAGTGGCAGAAATAAATTTTATTTTTTTAATTGTCTACTTGACGGGAAGCAGTTCAGAATATCAGTAAGGTTTCTTTGCAACTATCTCGTATACATAGTTTCTTCTTCTTCTTCATCGCCACCAGGATTTATCGTGCCGAGCTGATTCCAGTCCAAAATAACGGAATCAGTAAACGCATTGATGACAAGACCGGTTAATGTATATTGTGATCTCTTTGCCATATCCATCACATCAGAAAAGCATACTTCTCTTTGCGAAAATTTCTTTCCATATTCCTTCATTTCCGCTCTACTTGTAAACACTGGAAGATAATATCTTTCTCCATTTTTCAGAATATCCAGCTGGTTTTTTTCACTAATATATGGAACCCATACTTTGCTGTTCTTCAAAGTCTCTATCATATTATTTTCTGCAGACCAACTTTTTTCTTTTTTATAAATGTTCAGTGTTTCCTCCAGGCTTTTAGGGCTGTCAGCTGATACAAAATCATTATTTTTTTTCGCCTGCTGCCAGGAGCTTCCATTATTAGTAGTTTCGGATGTGTGAATTTCTGTATATGTATTGTTCTGTGTTGTTCTGGCTGTGGTATTCCCGGTATTGTTCCCCGGTTTGTTTCCAACAGATATTTCCTGATACTGTTTCCATTTCTTATCAATTCGGATTGCACCAGCCAAAGAGAGTGCTAAGGCTATCACCCCAACGCCTACGGATCCGCCTGATATAATTGCCAGGAGTGCATATACCAATTCTGTTATAGCAACAATATACGCCATTTTTGTTGTTTTCTTTTTTATCAGGAGGATTCCTATAACAATACTAATTACCATAAACAGCATATTAAGCTTTACTGCCCATAGCTGGTTCACTTCCTCAAGGCTTCCTCCAGCCCGAAGTACGCTTTGACATACCTTTCCATACTCTGAACAAATCAATACCCCTGATCCAATAGATACCACCCCGGCCCAGGTGAAAAAAGAACGTATCTTTTTAAAATTAGGCAAAGCTGTAAATTCTTCCTTTGTAAGTCCCTTCGGAAGTGTATTAAGATCAATTTTTTCCGCCATTCTTATCTTCTCCTTTTATACTTTTTTATATTTGGTTTTTATTACTACTCTGTCTTCAGGACATATCTGACTTCTACACGTCTGGATGCTGCGGCATCTTCTTTTCCTTCTCCATCCAGAATCAGATTATTTGCTCCATTACCGACAACCTCGATAGCATTCGCAAGTTCCGGATAACCTGCTTTGATATAATCTGCAACAGTCTTTGCTCTTTCCTCCGAGAGTTTTAAATTGTAAGCCTCGTCTCCTGCTGAATCGGTATAACCCTCCACTACGATTGTCGATACCTTTCCATCTTCTATCGCACTGGATATTACCGGTACATAGGCTGCAAGGAATTGATCCAGATAAGCTTTTCCCTCTTCTGACAAATCTGCCTTATCCCAGGCAAAAAGCACATTATTATCCATCTGTACTGTTCCCGTCGACTCGTCTATCTTCGTAGAATCAAGTCCCTGCTCTTTGAAGGCTCCCATGAGTCCGCTTGAGACTGCTGTCTGGTTTTCTTTTAACTCTCCCAGCTTATCTTCACTCATACTGCTCACATCAGCATCTGTCTCTAAATTATCACTTAATTCACCATTCCAATATGCAGTGGAATCATAAACATAAGGATACCATTTTCCATCAACACAGATGGACAAGCCTCCATCCATTCCTCCATTTGGTCGGTTAGTAATCAGGAAAATCCCTGTGATTTTTCCACCTTCGCCTTCTTCAGATTCTCCAAGATCATAATTGTAACGATAGGTGCTGTCCCAGGTAAGAGTAAACTGATTGCCATCAATCTGTGTTTTTACATTCTCACCTGTTCTTCCATCTGCCCACTCAATATAAGAATCATAACCGTCTTCCGTATTCAAAGACAAATGAACTATCCCATCATATCCGGAACTAGAATTTTTGGCATATCCCCATTCATAAAGTCCTTCATTCTTTTTTTCTGCGTAAAGTATATCCGCAGATTTAAGTCTTGTACTTTTTCCGTCCTTAGACAAAATTAAATCCAGTCCATCGAAGCCATAAGAGTATTCAACCCAATCCTTGCGATCCTGTACATGATATCCCAGATTAGTTTCATCCTCATCATCCATAATCAAAGCTTCTAATCCCATATAGAGTTTGTCTCCTACTACTTCGTAGGCAAATGTGAAGAGAGTATTTACCGAATAAGAATATTCTCCATCCTCACTATATTTTTTTCTTTCGACAAAAGAGGCATGAATGTGATTATATTGCCAATATTCATGCAATGCGCCAATCTGCTGGTCTGTCAGACCTTCCTCTTCTTTCAGTTCTTTGTCTGTTTTTCCAGACAGGTCATAAATCAGGAAATCAGTGTCTGCATATATCTGTATCGGAAGAATCTGCACCTCATATTTTTCCGAATCCTCAAGCTGGAGAGTCATATAGTCATAATCATCCGCATGCTCATTCGCATAGGAACCATCTTCATCTTTATAGTTTTCTTCATTCCGATAGGTCCCGTAAAGCATATAAGCCTGCGGATCTGATCCTAAATCCACCAGCTCTGCATTTTTAGTTTGCTTACTACCACTACTATTACTGTCACTACTATACTTAATGCCAGCTCCACATGCTGTAAACACCATTGTGGACATCAAAAGGCTAAACAATATACAAAACTTTTTCATACCTTTCTTTTTTCCCCTTCACCTTACTCCGTATATACACTAAAGAACTGATCCGCCTGATCTACTACATTCAGATCTACTCCAATTATATTGACAGCTAACATATACCGTGAATCCTGCTCATTCACCAAAAACACAGTCACACCATAATACGAAACATCATAGTTCTTAAATGTATATTGTGCCGCATAATGTTTCTCACCCAAAAATGTGATTTCTTCCACATTATTTTGAAATTCAGTAACCTGTGCATCTTCTCCCATCAATTTTTTAGCATCATCCTCAGTCATCACTGAATTTTCCGCTATTTTCTTTTCTTCATCCCATGTAGCTGTTTTATCTAAAACCGCTGCATTTTGAATGTTCGTTTCAATATATGTATTCCCATCCTCCGCCGAAAAAACTACCGCACTTCCCATCGAAATTAAAGATTTTAAATAATCATAAGTGCCTTCTGAATTAGAAGATTCTACAATGTCCGCATCGTTTAGTGCGACATTGTTTCTATTTTCCAACGTATAAGTATCTGGGAGGGAAATTGCAAATCCAAAGGAAGGATTTTCATATCCCTGGGATACATACCGCCCAATCATATCATCACTTATTTTATCCTCTTCATCGGCAGAATCTGCTTCTGATTCATCACTTTTTTCTGCTTCTTTTTTTGCAGATCCCATCAATCCGCTATCTGATTTGGACGATGTATCGTCAGTTGTCATCTTAATTCCACCGCCGCATCCTGTTAATCCAGATAAGCTCAGGCAACCTGCCAGAACAAGTGCAAAAATCTTAACTTTTCGATTCCTCATACTCTCTCTTCCTTTCTTTTCCTGTTTCTCTTATGGTTGGAAATTTTCCCAGCCACTTTAATTAAATATCTTCATTTACAAGAAGTAACAGCCCCGGTATAAATCCGATCATAGTAGCCGCTATCTTTAATCCGTCACTGATTGGCTCTCGTCTTTCGATTCTTCCTAGAATTTTCTTTCTGATAGGAATACACCATAACAACGCAATTCCAAGCGTACAGATTCCCATTATAACTGTACATATATTCAAAGCCTTCCTTATTGTTTTAAGTTCCTTCTCATCCGGATAAGCCCCTTCTAAAACAGCAGGTCCTTCTTCTATATTCCTTTTATCTTCAGTGACATGTACAGAACTCCACTCATCCTCATCATCTAAATGCTTTCCATTCTCCTTACCATCATCTACGGAAACCCATCCTCCCGTCAGCTCGCTATCATCATCCGGCAGTTTCGGTTTTCCGGGTGGTTCAGGCTTCGGCAGTTCTGGTATACTTCCACCTGATTGTAATACCTCCAACGCCTGATACATTTCTCTGGCAGAAGAGAATCTGTCTTTTGGTGCATATGCACATGCTTTCAAAACGATATTCTGTAAATCCCTGCTTCCGTATTTTGGCCGTGGCAAAGGATCCCCTTTTTCTCTCCTTGCCTGTGCCAGTTCGATTTCATCATGAGTTGGTAAATGATCCGCATCAATAAACGGACGCTTACGGTTATTCAGCATCCAGTAAAGCACCAGTCCAAGACTGTAAATATCTACCTCTTTTCCGTATTCTTCTCTTTTAATCACTTCCGGCGCCATATAACGCTCTGATCCTACTGTCGTTGCCTGGGTCGTATGATCCATAGTTCTGGCAATTCCGAAATCACCTAATTTATAATCGCCAAATTCCGATACCATAATATTTTCCGGCTTAATATCTCTATGTACGATATTTTTAGAATCACAAAGCATCAGCGCCGAACAGATATCTTTTCCGACTTTTATAACCATTTCCTCAGGAATAATTCCTGCATACTGTTTGATCAATGTAGTCAATGGGGTCAGCAGTTCCATACGGATAAAAACATCCCATCCAATTCCGTCTTTATGCGGTTTTGCTTCAAAATCATCGCAGCTGACAATATTGGTCTGCCCTTTAAATGCCAGCATGATCTGATACTCATCTACGTATCTGTGAAGCATATTTTTATACTTATTTCTTACACTGACAAGATCATATCCATCTGTAAAATCAGCTTCAATGTCTTCTTCATTTTTTGGGAAAGAAATCACCTTTACAGCAGCATCTTCCATGACACCCGCCGAATTCCGCTGTGCCAGATACACACTGCCATAACCGCCTCGTCCCAGCCTTTTTACAATCTTCCATCCCTGCCAGGGCAGAGCTGGATATCTCTCCTCATCCATTTACATCTCCTGTAATTCTATCTGTTTATTTCCAAAACAATTGCTGTAATATTGTCCTTACCGCCTGCATCTAACGCTGCTGTGAGAATTGCATCGACACACTTCGCCGTACTTTGCGTTTGCTGCATCATGGTTTCCAGAAAATCTACCGGCACCATGTCACTCACGCCATCGCTACAGATAAGAAAACGATCTCCCCTTTTCGTCTGCAGGCAATCCATATAGGGGAGTACGCGCACTTCTTCCGGATTCATTCCCATATACTGGGTCAGATAAGGCTTTCGTCCTTGAATACCGTTTTCTTTCATATAGACTTCATCTGTCTGATCTTCGGAAATCTGCCGAAGCTTCCCATCTCGCAGGAGAAAACATCTGCTATCCCCCACATTTACAGTCCAAACCTGGTTTCCTGTAAAATACAGTCCTGCCAAAGTAGATCCCATCATCTCCGCATCCAAACGAAGGGTTTCCTTAAATATCCTGTCATTTACATGCGTACACATTTTTTCCAGATAGCCTTTTTTACCTGCAATATCATCTGCTTCTTCTGCATTCAAGTATTCCTCTGTTGCCTTTGCCCCCATATAGGAAGCAATTTCACCATATTCTCCGCCTCCCATGCCATCAAAAACAGCAAAGAATCTGTCCTTTTTTAGCGGAAAATTTTTCTCTAAAATACTTCCGAGTCCATTATTACAGCTTGCCATATAGCGTCCCGCAAAGAAAAAATTGTCCTCGTTATTTTTCCTGCGTCTGCCTGTATGACAGCTGCAGGCGGCGGAGATTCTCATTATGCTCCGATTACGTGCCAAATAAATGTCGCTGATCATACTATGAATCACTTTCTTTCTCAGCATCGTTTTCATCTGTTTCTTCTAATGCAGTTCGAAAAACCTGCATTTCTGCATCTACAAAACCTACGAAAGAAACGTTCTCGATATCCTCCTGCATAAAGAGAAACATGGTTTCCGAATCGATATACCCCTCCGGATAGGGAACTGCGATATAATCGTAGGTTTTTTCATCCCCTTCCATTTCAACCTCAACGCCTATTGTCATTAACTTTTTTGTCGCACCTTTTAAGGTTACAACACTTCCATTTGGTAGTAATTGCTTTGCCATTTTATTTTCCTTTCTCGTCCTAACCAACGGCCAGATCTGCTATAGTATTGCCAAGTTTTCCTGCTGACTTTATAGATTTAATCGTACCTGTGACGACGTCATATCCAAAATTAGCTACAGAGTTGGGGTCTATATTAAGTACAGTCTTAATAATTCCATCTTTGCTGAGATATTTAAGATCATTGTCGATAACGTCATCCATGTGAATTTCTCCCCATACCTTTGACGTTTCTGCGGTGCCGCTTGTTATAGTTTGAAGCTTACCAAAAGATTTTCCAAGTTTATCTACACCATTTAAGAAAGAAACAACGTCCAATCCTGTGTAGGCCCAGCTGCCCATTTTTTCTCCCAGCTTCTCATCTCCAAAGAGGATTTCTCCTGTCTCTCCACCTTTTTTTACAAGAAACTCCTTTAATGCATTTGTATTACCAACCTTGTTATAGTCACCGGTATAGGTGTATGTTGCATCCATCATGCCATTATAAATATCATTGCAGGCACTTAAAGTAATACAAGCAGCTACAGGAAGTGCTGCACCACCGGAGCCTGCTACCAGAGCTACCGCACCGGCAATTTTGACAACACCTGCACCAACTTTTACAGCAGATTTTCCATATTGAAGTGCCTTATAAACAAATCCTTTTTCATCATAGGATTTTTTTATTTTTGCAACAGTCTTCTTTCCTTTTTTTACAATTGCTTTCGACACTCCTGCCATATCTGCTTTCAAAGAATCCAAAAAACCGTCTTTTTTCTTTTTACTTTTTGCTTTTACTTTTTTAGATTTCTTTTCCCAATTTCTGTAATCCTCTATGACATCAGTCATCCCCTGTACCTGTCCGGGACTAATTCCCTCACCAGCTTCTCCTCCGAACACCTTAAAAAGAGACTGGTCTACCGACTGCATGGTTGTAGCACTGTTTTTCGCTGCTGCCGCCCCACTGGAAAGAAGCTCTGTAATACTTGCAAAGCTTTGCTGGGCGCTGCTTATTTTCCCTGCAAAATTATGTGCTAACAGTTCACTCCAATTATTGTTGGTGTCATTCAGAGTACCCGTAACCTTCGAAAACAGGGATTCATATTCTGCTGTCAGGCTCTGCATTTCACCAGCCTGCGCCAACAGGACTTCTGGATCTAATATAATTCTGGATGCCATTCTTCTCCTCCTGTCCCTACAATTTCATACTTGCCAGATCGATTACAGAAGAAAGATTGATATCTCCTGCTCCGATTGATTTATTAATTGGCATTACACCCTCCGGGATATTGCTTGTCGTAGTCCCACTTCCGATCGGCTGGATCGTAAGCATGGAGGCAATGATGCTCTCTACGCTGGTAAACATTTCTGATATATTTTTCTCATCTGTCGTAAAATTCTCTGCAACCACCTTCATGACATTTGCAAAATTTCCGGATTTTTCACTGATTTTCAAAATCTCCTGGGCATTCGAACGGGTATAGTCATTGATAGCATCCCTCTCTTTGCAATTCCAGTTGTTATGTTCCGTGATGGATGTCAAAATTCTTACTGCCTCTTCCACTTCTCCATAGGCATTTGCAATCGTCTGGGCGATTCCCGTAATTGTCTGTGGATTCACATCTATAATCATCTTCTCATCTCCTAGCATCCCCTGATAGAGTACGAACTTTCCTGATCTCTTGACACAAATTTTGTCCTGGCAGACTCCATATAGGATATAAATTCCTGTAAAAGCTCTTTCATCTGCCCTGCTTTTTGAATTCTCTCTGTCATAATATTAATATAAGCCGTGCTTGCCTCTCCCTCCCAGGAAGAAGCAATCTGTGTCATAAGCGTCTGTGTCCGTGCATTCAAAGAATCCAGTTCATTTATATAGGCTCGCATAGATGAAATATTGTTCTGCAATCCATCTGCGTCAATTCTAATATTAGCCATGTTGGATACCTCCACTCTAATTCATGTTTTGTGCTGCTGCCATAATCTCCTTGAGCATTTCATCCTTCGCCTTATAAACAGCAAGCACATGACGAATATAATTTGTCGTTTCCTCCAAATTACTATCAAGCCTTTGAATCTGGTTAATCAGTTCCTGGGATTTATCATAAATAGCCTGGGCTGTCTCACCTTTTGAATTTGCCCCTTCTGTCTGAGCTGCTCTCAGACTCTGCAATGCATTTTGCAGGATAGACTGTGCCCGCTCGATTTTCCTGATATCCTCTCCGGCTGCGACATCATCAATTGTTATTTTTCCATTTTCATCTTTGTATGCCATTCTCTCAGTCTCCCATCAGAATCTTTTTTGCCTGCTCACAAACGACATTTTTTTCAACCAGGTGAAGTATCGTTTCTTCTTTTTGTTCCGGAGCTATCTCATAGAAAGAACCACCTTTTTCTGCATAGAAATAGAGACAGGTATCCTTTCCGATATGAGTACCTTTCAGAATGATGCTCCTTTCTGCCTGGTCAATCGCAATGTATGCTTCTCTTTCCTCTGTATGCACATCTTCCTCCAAAAGAGAATACAGCATCTTTTCTATTCCTTCTTTGTCCTGTGCCCTGACACGGTACTCCTGCGCCCGGCACTCTACAGATGTAATCTGATTCTCCATATGATGAAATTTATAATGTACAGATGCTCCTGACTCTTCCCGTAAAATCAGCTCAGATTCATACATCCCCTGATAAACCGGCTGCAACATTTCTATACATGCCGGCTCTACTTCCAGATTGCCTAAGAAATCCTCCTCGGCATATCCCTTCCTTTCAAGACCATCCAGAATTTCCTGCGCTTTTATTTTCCCCCGCTTTCCAATATCCTGCATAGCGGCAATATAATCATAATCCAGATATTTTCCGCCACTTGCTTTTCCGATATAATAGATTTCTTCCGGAGATAGTATTAGTTCTTTCATTCTTTTCATCACTCATTTCTGTCTCAGCACATCTTTGTGCGAGGACGTATCCCCGCACAAATTGCCTTTTCTTACTGTCCCATAGATGCAGCAAGTCCTCCGTCAGTTTCTTCCATAGTATTGGCAGCTGTATCCAGCTTCTGTGCAAAGCTTTCCAGAAGTTCTCCAAAAGATGTAAACTGCGCATTGTAGCTTTCGAAATTTGATACAAAAGCTGTTGCAGCCTCACCTTCGAATACGCCACTCATGCTGTTTACAATTGTGCGCATGTTGCTGATACACTGTTCAAAATTAGCCTTTTCAGTGCGGATATTTGTTGCGTTACTTCTCATTTCCTCTGGAGTTACAATAATTTTCATTTGATTTCCACCTTTCCTTAATACATCATTTCTGACTTTTTTATCTTTAAAAACATACATCGTTTTTAAGATCGTTTTATTTCGTAATCTTTTTATTTTAGATACATTCTTCTATCTATATCCCTGTATTTCCAGGATATCTCCGTTCCATACACACTCTTCCAACAAAGAATTCTCTGCGTTTAATCTTCTTCCATTCCTCTGATCCACAAGACTGACCTGTTCCGGGTCAAAGCATGCCAAAGGATCCAATCCTTCCAGAGAATCTGAAATATCCTGCATCAAGTCTTTGATCTTCTGATTTACAGGAAGTTCCAAATCATATTCTTTTTTTTGCTTTATTCTTATTGTGACTATGATTCGATTCATCTTCCCATCCTCCTAACTATCTATGCACTTGATCTTCCTGCTGCCATTGCCTGCAAAAAAGATTCCAAAGCCTTTTTCTAGCTCTGCATTTCTTTGGCTTTGCGTAAAATTATTCTTATAAAAGCCTTCATAATGCACTGCCGTATCTGACAAAGCCAGAGCAACACCGGAAGATTTGAGGTCCACACCAAGCTGATCCTGCGTATAAAAATTGAAAAGATCACCCTGACGGATTCCACAGAGGACCAGCACACCATAACCTTTTGTCTTTGTCATAATCCTGTGTAACTGCAGCTGTATATCATCCGGTAACTTGCTGCATTCTTTGATGTCATCGATAAGCAGGATCATCCAAGGCTCTTCCGTGATTTCGGCCGCAGCTTCTTTTCTTTTTCGCATGCGATCTGTCAGTTCTTTGAAGATCTGGGAAAATAAATCCTGTACTTTCTCAGTTTCTGACAGTTGCGCATAAGCAGTTCCCCTCTCTTGCAAGTCAGCCAGAGATTTTCTCTCTGAGTCCAGGCAATATAAAAGTGTATTGCCATTCACTTCCAGTACCATCCGTCCTATTCTGCGAAGCATTGCGCTCTTTCCACATCCAACTCTTCCGGTAACTGCCATTGCCGTCGTTTCTCCAGGCATTACATGAACCGCTTCTATGCTTTCTGCATCCAGTCCAACGGCAATTCCCTGCTCGTTGCTACTGAGATCTGCCATACTTTTCACAGAAATGCTTTCTGGAAGAACCGGTATTCTCAAAGCAGGTTTTCCTTTCCAGGCTCTTGTCATGCCCTCTGCTTCTGCTTTCAAAGCCATTTCACGCTCTTTATCATTTTCTCCAGGTTCATACATTGCCTTCTGGAAATTGATCAGTTCCTGATTTACTTTGATCAGAGCATTACCTACTCTATCCGGCAATCTTGCCTCTCTCACCTGTCCTATTAAAGTGCTGTATTCACTTCGGTCAGACTGCATGAAAGAAATAGCCCCGGAAACATTTGCCGTCAGCTTATAAGGCACGCCTGTATTGTTCACACCTGTATAAACAAAATAGATTCCTTTTGATGGACCCTCGCTAAAAAGACGGACAAATACGTCTTTATAATCCTGGTTCGATTCCAGAATACCACTGAAGCGATCAATCAAAACAAAAACAGCCGGCATCTCTTCACTAACCAGTTCCCGGTAAGCTTTCAGAGAATCCACTCTCTCCTGATTGAAGATTTTTCTTCTCTCGTTCAGGAAACTGATCAGCATATTTATAAGCTTACCCAGCTTCTCTTCCTGTCCGGATCCCACAACGCCTCCCACCTGCGGGAAGGCCTCCATACCTGCCATATCCGCAATGATATAAAGATGCATATCCTGCGGAGAATACATACGGCATAAAGATGTTGCAATCGTCCGGAGCAATGATGTCTTTCCTGTCTGCGAGCTTCCAAAGACACCGAAATTGCCTTCCTTCAGGAAATCCATATACTGTATTCCCTGCACCTGAAGCTCCGGTCTGTCAAAAATACCTATCGGCACTGATAACCAAGGAGCATCTGTCATCTCCCATTTTTCTCCGTCAAAGCCACCCTCAACCGGCAGTTTCTTCCAGCTAAAGAGATCTGGAAGTTCTGTTTTCCACGGCGATGGCTGCTTCTCTATACCTGCCGCTTCTGCTGTTCTTGCTATATAAGCTATCACTGCCTCAATTTCTTTCTTATCCGAAACAAATCGGGTGTGGTTTTCTTCTACTGTTTTGATACGCGATCCATCTACTTCTACATAGCGCACTTCCAAAGCACCCTGCTCTTTATTTTCCTGATAAGGAGCTCCGGACCAGGCGGATTGGATCAACGCGAAAATTTCTGCCTTTTCGGAAGTTCCGACTCTTACATAAGCTCTTCCTGCCTGTGTAATCATCGCCGCATCCGGTTCATGAATCATCACCTTGCTGGCGGCAGCATTTTGCACCTTCATACAAATCTGATATTGGGTATTATTCCAGGTTCCCTCATCTACTGCATCTGCCGGACTTTGGGTAGCCAGAATCAGATGTACGCCCAGAGAACTTCCTTTTGCAGCTATGGAGTCAACTATTTTTTTGACAACCGGTCTTTCCTTGATCAGCTCTTTAAATTCATCAAATACGATCAGAAGTCTTGGCACCGCTCCTTTAAACTCACCCTTGTGATATCCTTTTATGTATTCCTTGATATCCTTTGCACCTACCGAAGCAAAAATGGCTTCTCTTCGCCTCAGCTCATGCTCCAGCGATTGAAAACATCTGTCAATCCCACTGCCAACATCCGTAATAATTCCACAAACATGTGGAAGCTTTTCAAGCGATGTTGCCGTACTTCCGCCTTTATAATCAATCACTACAAAAGAAACATCCTCCGGATGATAATTACATGCAATAGATAAAAGCCATGAAATAAGCAGTTCACTCTTTCCCGATCCTGTCATACCTGCGACAAGACCATGAGAGCAGTGTCTGTGAAGAGATAATGAAAACAGCTTGCCGCCTTCACCTTCCCCTAACGGCGCAGTGATATTCACAGCGCTATCATTCTTTTTCCATCTTTCCAGCACGTTCAGGTCGCGTACCTTGTTTGTATCCATGCATTGCAGAAAGGTAAGCGAAACCGGGATCTGTCCCTTGACAGCATCTTCAACCTCGATAGCCGACATCTGTCTGCAAAACGCATCAAACTTTCTCTGTGGAATCGGCTGATCCATGGTAAACCACATTTTCTCATCTGCTCTGTATTTATAAAAAGCGGTGGCCGTTCTGTCATCATACGGATCATCCACATTTACAATATACTGGCAGAAATTCGGCAGATAATACTGTTCATCATATAAAAAGATTGTTGATATCCCCATAGCAGGATCATTTTCGGAAAGCATTGATAAAAAGCACTCCGTTTTTTTCCTGGAAGCGAAAAGAAAAATATAATGTGGAATCGGACTCGTCCCATTTTTCCACTTCGCCTGAAAATCCGGATCCTTTCGTTCCGCAATGATACTGTTTACTTTCTCACGGAATTTAGCATAAGAATCTACATATCCTTTTTCACTATTCAGCGAAAGACTTGCAAGAGATTCTTCTGTAAGCGGATCAAAATTCAAATATCTGGTCTGCAATTCATCGTCCCAGATATGAGGAAGCCAGCGCAAAGATTTCCATTCTTCCTCTTCTTCCGGATCAAAAACGCCTACAATACGAACATCTCTGAAAAAGTGCAATGTAGAAAGCGAAACCAGTATATTCTTTAATAAGTCTGTCACCTTGCCCCTGTTTCCGATCACGCCTACAGAACTATACTTTAAAAGATCCAGTCTGGCAGGGACATCATCTACCAAATGAGTCTCCTGTATAATACGGTCTGTCAGCTCCTCCAGTTCATCCCTTTCCATATGGAAATCGTTGACATCTGTAGGCGGCTTTACATCTACACAAAGAGGGGCATACCCGGCGCCCATTCTGACCTGCAGAAAATCAGAGTCTGTCGCTGTTCTCTCCCATAAAGAAGTCGACATCTTATTCAGAATTGTTTCGCATATTTCCGGCGAAGGATTCTCCTGGTTTATGATTTCCTTTTGTTTTTTTCCGATAGCATGAATATGCGCTTTTTCTCCTGCAATATAGTCCGCATATTTCTGGAAACGTTCTTCCTCTTCGACCATAAGCATCTTACGCGCTTTTTTATTGCTATTTCCAATCAGGCTTCCAACAGGGGAAATCATCATTGCTGCACGCATAGCAAGCATAGCAGGAGAAAAACTCGACATTGCAAGCGAAGCTCCTGCCATGGCGCCACTACTTAAAAGTGGCAAAAAGTTGGCTTTCCTGATAGAAAATCTTTGTGGTTTATTAGGTAAATGCGACAATCTCACCTCATCCACAGGCAAGGATTCTCTGATTCTCGGCGAACGATGGTATACCGGATACCCTTTCTGCATAGAAACAATATTCGTCGCCATCCCAGGATGATTTATCTCTTTCTGATATTTGAGTTCCGGTGTTTCATGAAGATTATAAAAATATAAAGTGTTTTCTTTGCAAATAATACGCAAATCACAAATATCAATTTCATCACCGGATTTCAGCATTGCCTTTTTAAGGGGACTTCCATTCAGATAAGTGCCATATTTACTCCCTAAATCCTCTATTCGTATTTTTCCTCTTTCAGATGTAATGAGCAGGTGATTTCTGCTCACATAAGAATCATTTAACACAATATCATTTTTTTTAGATCTTCCGATATGAATCTGACACTCATAAGGAATCGGATATGATTCTGAATATTCTCCGGTATCCCTGGTAAACCTTACTTCTATTTTCGGAAATTCACAAATATTAACTAACTTAGCTTCTTCTTTCATTTCCTTTACTGACAAGGGGATTTTTTTTGCATTCAACTTCAGGATTTGTTTTTTTGCATGAAAACAGATCCCAAGTTGCCCGTCTACGCCAAGCTCTGACATCGGAAATGCATCTTTTTCACCAGATCCAATGGTATATTTTGTTCCTTCTTCAATATTCACCCGATATAAATGCTTTTCAGTGAAAATTGTAACTACATAACTCATACTGTTCCTCTGATTCCTTCCTCTAAACAAATGGTTTCCGACATCTTTTATATCAGATTCAACAGAACCTCCAGCCTCCTGTTTTTTGCAAACGCCGGTGTTCCGTCTTTCTTCATAATTTGCCAGACCATGGTATAGATACCTTCTATCGGTGGCGTTGCGAATTCCACTTTGACAGAGATTTTTTCCCCCGGCATAACATGCGCTTTAAGTGGTACGCATAATTCCTTTTTCACGTAAGAAAAGTTATCTCCGTTGATACACTCCAAATAATACTCATTCCAAATAGTCATTCCTGTATTTTGAATAATCCAGGTGTGAGAATACAAATTCCCTGCAATAATCGGGACAGAAAGTCGAGGTATTTCTTCTATTACATTATAATTTTCACCCCGGATTGCTTTATCCTCTTCAAAATCCATTACCATGAAATGCAATCCTATTCCCAATTTATCCGGGAAAACAATCTTTCCTTTGCTATCCTTCATTTTCCAGTTCATAACATAAGTTCCCGGTTTGTCCGGTGCATAAAATGATACACTTGGAGACACTTTATCTCCCGGGTAAACAAATTTCGGAATCTGAAGAATTCTGTTTTTTTCATCTAATTCCATCATAGACTGATTACATTCATAATATCGATTCTCCCATAGAGTATCCCCTACATTTTTGATTACCCATGTATGATTTATTTTTTCTCCCGGCGATACAATGCTCATATCCGGTGGATATTCATATTGAAATAATGCAGCATCTTTTATTGCTGCACCATTACTCTCCTCTTCTCCCTTAAGTTGCGCACTCTGTTCTTGATTATACAAATACTGTACGTAAATCTGATTAATTTCTTCCGGTAAAATAGCCAGTAGAACATAAAACGTCAGTACGTTCCCCCATTTTGTTTTCAACTGATTTGTCTCGTCATCAAACAAATATGATCTAAGCTTCCTCGAAATCTCGATTCCTTCTTTCTCTACAATCCGTAAAAAGCTTTCATTCATAACCTTTTCGGAAATCTGACCACTCAAAAGCTCATTCGCTTTTCCTTCTATCCTCGAGATAGTCCATGGTTGTTCAAATAAAAATGTGCGTAATGATGCAATATATCGGGCTTCTCCTTTACAATTCGAAAAAAATCTGCTTCTTCGTGCTTTATCATTCCAGATTTTAAAATTGATCCATCGTATTTCCATTGGAAGAAGTTCTTCAAAAAAATCTTTTTTCGAACGGTATTTGGGGGGAACATTCCACACAGATGGATTTTCTTTACATTTGCCCGGATAAAAAATCTCATAAACTTCTTTTAAATTCATTCCGGCTGTCCCTCCTTTATTCAAGCACCATTATTTTTCAACAAATATGTTGAATATGCATGTTTATTTTAACATTATAAGGTTGTATTTACATTGATTTTTAGGTTGTAATTTTTTCCAAAAAAATTCCTACAAACTGCTTAACTTCACAGTTCGTAGGAATTTCGTCTTTTATCTCTTTTTCATTGACCCTCGAGTGCGCTTCTATGATATGATGATACCATGGTCCAAAGTATAACAATTATTATTTCTTTACTTCCGGACTTCTTCCATACTTGCTTTACGGAAAAATTCCGCGAATATCAAATCATTACAAAGGAGATTTTTATCATGAGAGAAACTATTTTGGGCAATCATCTGCAAAAAATTCCTTCCATTGCAGTCGGATGCATGCGACTTTCTGAAAAATCGAAGAAGGAAATGAACCATTTCATTCACTCTGCATTGGAACAGGGCGCATATTTCTTCGATCATGCGGATATCTATGGCGGCGGTATGAGCGAGATTGTGTTCGGCGAAGCCTTTGCCGGCGATCCATCCCTGAAACGGGAAGATATTTACCTGCAGTCAAAATGCGGCATCCGGCAAGGTTATTATGATCTCTCAAAAGAGCACATTTTGAAATCTGTCGATGGTATTTTAAAACGGCTTCAGACAGATTATCTCGATCTTCTGCTGCTTCACCGTCCGGATGCACTCGTAGAACCGGAAGAGGTTGCTGCCGCATTTGATGTTCTGTTTGAGAGCGGAAAGGTCCGCCATTTTGGTGTTTCAAACCACAAACCGATGCAGATTGCACTGCTACAGAAGTATGTCTGCCAACCGCTCGTTGTCAACCAGGTTCAATTCAGCATTCCGGTTTCCAATCTTGTTGCAAATGGCATGGAAGTCAATATGGAAACCCCCGGTTCAATTGACCACGACGGAAGTCTGCTCGACTACTGCCGCCTCCACGATATCACCCTCCAGGCCTGGTCACCATTTCAGATGCCGGCATGGAAAGGATGCTTTCTCGGAAGTGACGAATACCCGGAACTGAATCAAAAGCTTCATGTACTGGCTGAAAAATATAATGTCAGCGACACTACCATTGCGGCTGCGTGGATTTTACGCCACCCGGCAAATATGCAAATCATTACCGGAACTACAAGCGAAAGCCGCCTGAAAGAAATTATCGCAGCATGTGAGATAACACTGACTCGTGAAGAATGGTATGAGCTGTACCTGGCTGCAGGTCATCCGCTTCCATAAGGATTTTTGGCATTATATTTCTGATTTTATATTCTTGCTGACTTATGCTATTACCCGCACCGTTGGTGCGGGTAATTCTATTTCCGGAATAAACAGACAGTTAGCAAACTGAAGCTGCTTTATCAGTTGGCCACGATTTTCTAAGTGCCACATAGGAAATCACAAAATTGGCAAACCAGCCAGCCGGTACAGCAAGCCAGACAAATTCGATACCAAAACGAGGTGCAAAAATCAAAGCAACTGCCAGGCGGATTGCAAGGTTTACCATATTGGCAACGAGAAACGGGCGCATAACACCAAGTCCACGGAGTACTCCATCTGTTGCCATCTTGATACCCATAAAAATGAAAAAGTAACCAAGCCATCTCATATAATCCCCGGACACCTGATATGCCAGGGCGGTTCCGTCTTTCCCCAGGAATAACGAGGAAATCTGGGTATGCAGCGTTTCAATGACTATAAAAGCAAGAACTGCAAAACATAAATCCAATACCAGTGCCGCATGATATCCTTTTTTGATACGTTCCATTTTCTTTGCGCCAAAATTCTGGGAAACATACGGTGAAACTGCATTTCCAATGGATACAAAAATCAGTGAAAAAACGTTCTCTACCCGCATCGTTGCCGAATAACCGGCAAGTGCCTGTGTACCGAATGGATTTACAACTGCCTGTACGATCATCATGCCAATTGACACTGTAGACTGCTGAAGAACAGATGGCACAGCGATCCGAAGCATGGAATGCAATTCCTTCCCGTCAAACCAGTCAAAATGACTTTTATATCGACGCATCCGGCTAAAGAAAATCAAAAGTGAAAACACTGCCGAAATCCCCTGCGCAATGAGGGTTGCAAGAGCTGCACCAAATACCCCCAAACCAAATCCGGCTACCATCCAGAGATCCATAAAAATATTCAAAATAGAAGAAAATATCAACAGTCCCAATGGAATCTTTGATTCACCGATCGAAGTAAACATCGTTGAAAGGATGTTATACATAAACAGAAACGGAAATCCCACAAAATAAACACGAAGGTATAGTACTGCTTCATCCAGTATATCAGCAGGTGTCTGTAATAAACTCATCATCGAATGGGAAAAACAAAAGCCAAATATACCCAGAAGTACGCTTAGAATCAGGAAGCTGATCAATGATGTTGACACAATTGTTTTCATTTTACTATAATCTCTGGCTCCAAAATAACGGCTCACGAGCACTCCTGCACCTACACCGGCACCCAATGCTATACAAATGAAGACATTCGTAAGTGCGGCGCAGGCACCGACTGCCGCCAGTGCAGACGAACCAACAAACTGACCTACGATAATAGAATCAGCCATATTATATACTTGTTGAAAAAAGCTGCCTAAAATCATAGGCATTGCAAAAACAGTTAATGCTTTAAGAGGTGCATCTGTAATTAAATATTCATCTTTTGACATCCTCCAGTTCCTCCTGCTGTTTATTTTTTTCGTACTTCCTCAATTCCTCCAGTGCCTCTCCACCCATAGGATACAAAGTCACAATATTAAAAATCGTCATAAGTCCGATTCCCACATCGCCAAGATCCCATACAATATGATAAGCCGCAATTCCTCCGATAAAGAGCATCACAAGTGCGAGGATTTTATATGCTGTCTGCCAGCACCACTTATCCCCTAAAAGATATGCCACATTTCCTCTTGCATAAAACAGGATTCCAAGAAACGTTGAAAAGCTGAAAAGGAACAACGTAACCGCAATAAAGATCACGCCAAATTTACCGAGATGATAATTCATTGCTGTCTGCAAAAGTTCCATTCCTTCCAGTCCTGCTATCATCTTTTCCGGCACAAGAAGCATGATCATCGCCGTACAGCTGCAGATCACAATTGTATCTATAAATACACCCAATGCCTGTATAAATCCTGCTTTTACAGGCGTATCACATTCTGCAGCCGCAGCTGCGCATGGTGCTGATCCCGAACCCGCTTCGTTGGAAAATAACCCTCTTTTTACACCATTCATAAGAACTGCTCCGAACCCTCCGGCTGCTGCCTGACGGATTCCAAACGCTTCCTGGATAATCCGCTCAAATACACCCGGAAGGCTTCGGATATTCAACAAGATAATGACTATCGTAATCACAAAATAGCAGACTGCCATGATTGGAACCAGAATATCCAACACCTTTACTGTGGCATTTTTTCGCAGTACGATCACTGCCGCAACGGCTACCAGAATCACCGTCGTAAAAATTGGCGGAATCCCAAATGCATTTTCAAAAGAAGATGCAACCGAATTACTGATCACCTGACTGATCCCGGCCCAGCAGATAAGCCCTGAGATTGCAAAGAGCACCGCAATGCAGACATGTTTCTTTGTCTTTCCTGTCCGTCTCTCTACATAATGATGCATATAATATGCCGGACCTCCGCGGTAGCCTCCGTAAAGCGGATCTTTCTCTTTATAAAGCTGTGCAAGCGTTGCCTCGATAAAAGCGGTTGAAGAACCGATGACTGCTGTGATCCACATCCAGAATACCGCACCGGCACCGCCTGCGGAAACGGCAGCGACTACTCCTACCAGATTTCCCATTCCGACTCTTGTTGCAGTTGAGACGATCAGTGTCTGAAAAGTCGACAGACTGCCATCTTCCTTCTTTTTCCCGGTAAGCGCGCGAACCATATCTCCAAAAAGACGAACCGGCAAAAATCTTGTTCTGATCGTAAAATAGATTCCTGTGGGAATCAGTAAAATAATAAGCAATGACACACCAAAAGAGGAGCCTCCCGGAAGTGGTATCCTGAAAAGATCTCCCCATAAAAATTGGTATACTGCCTGAATCCATGTAGTTATCATTTCTCTTGTTTCCTTTTCTTTAAATTATTGTTCTCGTTTATCTTATCACAAAGCTATTCTTTAAAATACAAAAAACACGGAAATATTCCGTGTTTTTTGTATTTACATCCTCTTTTTAGATTATTCTCCCCAGCGAAGTCCTTTTCCGGCTTCTACTGCCTTATCATAAATCACTTTTGCTGCTACCAGATCTTGCGCAGCAACTCCTACAGTTTCATATACGATAATTTCTTCGTCATTTTCACGTCCTTTGATCTTTCCATTGATCACATCTCCAAGACTTCCAAGCACATCCTCTTCTGTAATGATTCCGTCTGCGATCGGAATCAGAAGATCTCCCGTTTCTGAAAGTGCCGCCTCTTTTGAATCACAGATGATCTTAGATGCTCTCGGCAGAACTGCCGGATCCAGCTCATGCTTATGAGGTTCATAAGTACCTACGCAGCTGATAGTTGCACCAGCCTTTACCTTTGTTCCGTCAAACACCGGTTTTGCGGAAGGAGTCACAGTAATAATAAGATCTGCATCTTCGATACAGTCATCTGAATCCTTAGCCGGTATGATTGTTGCACCGTATTTAGCCAGTTCCTTCTGCATTTCTTCGGCAAATGCTTTGCATCTTTCTTCATTCAGGTCAAAGATCTTTACTTCTTCCAGCTTTCTGGCTGCAAACATTGCTTCAAGCTGAGCTGCTGCCTGTCCCCCTGTACCGATCATTGCACCTTTTTTACATTCCTTTTTTCCAAGCAGATCGAATGCTGCACCGGAAGAAGCCCCCGTACGAAGCTGTGTCACATAAGTTCCATCCAGCATCGCGATCACATATCCTGTCTTTCCATCGATCAGCATGGTCTGCGCCGGTGATGTCATCAGATTGTTATCGATATTGTGTGGAAAAATGTTGATCACCTTCATGGCTGCTGCATCTAATTCCGGAGCATAGGCCGGCATAAACAGAAATGCGCCGTCATATTTTCCATTGATGACTGTACGAAGCGGTGTATCTACCGTGCCATCGACAACCATCTTAAATGCCTGCTTATCCGCTTCGATCATATCTTTCATTGTAATTACACATTTAATATCCTCTTTTGAAAGCAATAACATACCCGTTCTCTCCTTATCCATACCAATACTTTTATTCGTGATGATATCCGTAGTCTGCATCCAGTGCCCATGGCTGCATTGCACCGCCTTCTTCTGCCGGTCTGCAGTTCTGTGCGTAAATATTTAAAACACCCTTCTGCTGCTTAAGCGGCGGACGTACCCAGGATTTTCTTCTTTCTGCCAAGACCTCATCGGATACGAGAAGATTGACGGTTCCCCCTGCAATGTCCATCTCAATTTCATCACCATTTTCGATCAGGGCGATCACACCGCCGTCGTAGGCTTCCGGAGAAACATGTCCGACGATTGCTCCGTAGTTGAATCCGGAGAAACGTGCATCTGTGATAAGCCCAACCTTTTTATCAAGTCCAAGTCCGATCAGAGCATCGATACTAAGCATCAGCTCTTTCATACCCGGTGCTCCTTTACATCCTTCATAGCGGATAACAAGAATGTCCCCCGCGACAATCTCGCCTGCCATAATGGCTTTATACGCATCCTGATCGCATTCATACACTTTTGCCGCACCCTTGATGTATTTTACTTCTTCATACACTGCTGTCGGACGTACGATCGCTCCTGCCGGAGAAATATTTCCCCGCATGATTTTAAGTCCCGGTTCTTTTGCTACAGGATCTTCCAGCGAATGAATGACTTTATTTGGCGCGCTTTTCACAGAATCGAGGAGTTCACCCCAAGTTGTATCCCCGTAAATCGTTGGCGCGTCGGTGTGGATTTTACCGGCAAGCTGCTTCATAACCTGCTTTACACCGCCGGCATAATGAAAATCTACAACTGTATACGGTCCGCTTGGAATCACTGCATTGATGCAGTAAATTTTCTTCGCATACTTTTCAAAATCTGCCAGTGTAAGCTTGATACCAAGTTCATATGCGTATGCCAGGATATGCAGTACCGCATTGGTTGATCCTGCAACTGCCATATCAAACATGATCGCATTTTCCAGAACATCTTTGGTAATCAGATCCTTTGGTGTCTTTCCGGATCTGGCAAGCTGTACCATATATTTTCCTGCTGTTCTTGCAGCACGAAGTCTTGCATTATCTGATGCAGGAATCGTAGATGTTCCCGGCATAACAAGGTTCAATACCTCACCTAACATCTGCATCGTGTTCGCTGTTCCCATAGAAGGGCATGCACCAAAAGACGGGCAGACACTTTCTTCCATTTCAAATAACTCAGCTTCGGAAGCACCTGAGAATCTTGCCGCATCCAGATCTGCCTCTACAACTGTCTTACCACAGTAATTTCCGGCCTGCATTGATCCCCCGGTCACTACCAGAGCCGGAATATCCAGTCTGCACGCTGCCAGATAACATCCGGCAATGATCAGATCACAGGATGCCACACAGCAGATCGCATCGAAATTATGTATTCTGGATACAAATTCGATGGACATTGCCACGATATCTCTTCCTACCTGCTCATACTTCATCTCATCCGCACCATTTGCCACATTTCCGCAAGTAGCCGGGATTCCAAATTCTACCGGGATTCCTCCTGCTGCCCAGATTCCCTCTTTTACAGCTTCTGTCACCTGACGAAGATGCGCAGTTCCGGGAGAACCTGCCATATAAGAATTCGGTATTCCGATATGCGGTTTCTGACGGATATCTTCATCCGAATATCCTGCCGCCTTCATCATAACACGGCGGTGTGCCGCTTCTGTTCCGTTCCAGTAATTGTATCCCATTATTCTTCTCCTTTAATTCATGATACATGTTAAAAGCCTTTGAATTTCATTCCCCTGCTTCTATGCTATTCCAGTTTCCGGTCATTGAAAAGTCTGTAAAACTGATATCAGACTTCACTTTTTCTTAATACATTGTTAACTCTTTGATTTGCGCTTATATTTTCACTTTTTCTTATGTTTGATTTTAAAAAAATTTATGTAACTGTTCAGAGCCAACCTCCAAAATGCTACGCATTTTGTCGGTGTGGCGTATCCGCCAAATAAAATTTCAAAAACAGTCTTAAAAATGCAAGCATTTTACACCTGTTTTATGAAATTTTGCTTGGCTCTGAACAGTTACAAATTTATAATAAAATCCCACGGATATTGATTATCTTCCTTATATTAAGTAAGATAGTAAAAGAGCATTGTTTATCAACACCACGGGAGGTTTCATCATGTCTAAATACGATGTGATTCTTGATGTCTATGAGAATCAGAGCATCTCAAAAGCTGCTCAAAAACACAACTACACACAATCAGCTGTCAGCCAGACCATTCGCAATTATGAAAAAGAGATTGGTCTTAAGCTGTTCAAGCGTTCAAAAAACGGAATGGAAGCGCTTCCCGGAACAGAACCCATCTTTGAGGAGCTTATGCATATCCGCTCCGCCAATACACGGATCAATCAGATTGTATCAAATATCAATAATCTGGACAGTGGCTTTATCCGCATCGGAACGGTGCAGAGCATTGCCTATAACTGGCTCCCCGGAGTACTGAAAAATTTTTCTGCCGAATACCCGAATATCACCTTTCGGCTCTATGTTGACGGATTTCAGAACCTGACGGAAAAGCTTCACAAAAAAGAACTGGACTGTATTTTTGTTTCGCAATATGTCGCAAAGGATTTCCCAAATCTTCCTGTCGGCACCGACGAACTGGTTCTGGTTACTTCCCTGGACCATCCTCTTGCCGATCAGCTGACGGTATCTTTTGCCGATATTGACGGACAGGATTTTGTTCTCTCCGCCGATGATTTTGATTATGAAACCGGAAAATTATTCCGATTAAACCATATCACGCCTAACGTAAGATTTCGGATCAATGAAGACTATACCGCGATTAAAATGGTGGAACAGGGCTTTGGCATCACTGTACTTCCCAAACTTCTGCTTCATAATATTCCATTCAACGTCTGTGTCCGTTCCTTTACCGAACACTTCCGCAGGAATCTGTCCGTAGCCTATCTGGATACACCTGAACTCTCTCCTGCACTTGATAAGTTTCTTACCTTTGTCACCAAATGGGCCAAAGAATGTAAGCTGATCTGATTTCCTGTCACACACAAAACGGTACAAAGTTCTTCTATGACTTTGTACCGTTTCTGCGCGTAATTTTATTTTGTTTATTTTCTCAGACCATCTCTGAGCGCATCCAGATTATTTCTCTATAATTCCGTATTTATAACCACTTTCTTTCATTAATTCAAGGTATGGTTTCGGATCAAAATATTCCGGTGCATAGACCCCAGCTTCTTTCCAGATTCCTCTTCCGATCAGCTCCAGTGCAAGTGCTGCTCCAAATCCTGTCTGGGCGGTAACAGCCTGGGTTCCCCATCTTTCGATAGACTCCTGATTATCAAATGGCTGATACAGGAAGTATTCTTTTTCCTTTCCGTCTTTCTTTCCGACACAATGTACTCCGACCAGCATTTTTCCGGTCATCTCATCTCCGATATCTTTTGGCTGCGGTGCACAGGCTGCAACCACATCTCTTGGAACTACTTTCACATCTCCTACCTGCACCGGCTTGATACTGCGAAGTCCAAGTTTATCAAGCACTTTGAGTGCAGTGATCAGATTTTCGTCAAGGCTGATCTTGAAGGTTGCCTTTTTTAATCCATACTGGCTTAAATAACGGGCCATCGTCACAACTTCCTCATGCTCTACCTTTACCAGAGTATTCTTTCCTACTCCTTCCGGCATCTCGTAAACTTCCTGGCCTGCAAATGCTTTTTCTACGATAAATCCACCCTTATCTTTATCATACTCCACATTCGGATTCATCACCTCATCCAGCACTGTCCACACGTTGAATCCAAACATGATATCATCCGGATCTGCACCAGGAACAGACAGATTTCCGCCGTCTTTTACATGAACTTCTGTGATCTCATCCAGAAGCTCTGTCGCTGCGTATTTTGCAAATACATTTACAACTCCCGGATCAATCCCCATACAGATTACAGCCATATTCCCCTGTTTCTTCCAGGCTTCATGACGGTCAAAATTGTATTTTGTCATCGGTTCTGTATAGCTGTTCTCGATTCCCAGACCATACGCCGGATCTTCCATAGGTACAGACCAGGTTCCCATACTTCCGTAGTCTGCACCTGTTTTAAACGCAGCGTCAAAAATCATATTACTTGCAAAAGGCGGTGCCGCATCCATCACAAAATCAATCTTATGTTCCCGGATCATTTCTGCCATTTCCTCTGTATTTGTCGCATCGATCTTAGAAGCTTCAAAACGGGTATCCCCCTTCATCATAGTAACAACTTCTTCTGCCCTTTTTAGATCATAGTCACAGACCAGAACATATTTCAGCCATTCCCCCTTCCGGTCTCTCCACTGCATTACTTTTAAAATACTTTCACCGACAGCACCGGCTCCCACAAGCATCATTCTCATCTTTTTTCCTCCTGCTTTTCCTTTTCTTCTGTCAAATTTTATTCAAAAAATGCCCTTTCCCTTCTTCCTCGGATATTACTTTTGTATGCCACCACGTACCCCTGCTAACAATCCCATCTCATATAAGTGCCCATATAAAAAGGACAGAAAAACAGACGCACGAAATAAATCGTTCATCTGTTTTCTCTGTCCTTTTACCAGTTGGTTCTAGCCTCGTAGGTGGTGCTCTCTTTGCACACTCTCCAAAGATTCGTCAGGTCGCCTTCCTTTTTGCCTGTCAGTTTCCACGAAAGGAAGATGTTACCTTACGCTTTGCTTCTTCGGCCCCTTGCGGTGTCTAGGGCGTCCCTCATCCGACATATTCTTGATAAATTTAAGTTTACCCTTTTTTATCTGTCCGGTCAAATCTTTTATTTCTTTCCTCCGAAAATAGCCCCCATGAAACGAACATAAGTATAAACAACAAGTGCTGCTGCAATAATTGTCTCGATCAGAACTACATACTGAAGGAATGGCATTGGATGTCCCATATTTGCTGCACATGCCATAGTTTGTTTACTTGCGATCGCACTGATAACAAATGGGAATGTGAAGGCTGCATAGTTTGGAAACACTGCCTTCCTGTGCGATCGTCAGAAATATTTTCAAATCATGAATATCCATCTATTTTCTCCCTCTTTTACTCATATTTCTATTATAACACACTTCGTTTGTTTTTCCTAACCACCCATTCAACACTTTTAACCGAAAATTAAATCCAGTTACAGTCTCCACCGGTAATTGCAAGACTCAGAAGTCCATCCATTTTCTCTACTTCTTCTTCACCGATGATCTTTTCCAGTAATTCTGCCGTGTCCAGAGCATCTTCCATGGATTCGTCTGGTCCGATCTCATAGTCGATCTCTGCCTCACATTCCGGACATGGGATCCGGTTCATTGTCTGTAAGGATAAGAAACGGTTCCCACATTTTTTACATTCATAAAATCCACACTCTTTTGTGCCATCTGGTACGTAGTACATCGTATTTTAACTTCCTCTCCACATTTTAGTTTTTATATACAAAACATTCTCTCTTTTGTATGATCTTCCACTGCCTAGTATACACTATCTGACATATAAAAGTATAGTGTTATCCAGTTCATGCCCAAGCAAAAAAAGGACCATTTCCCATTTCTCAGGGAAACAGTCCTTTCACTTATCTTCAATTATTCTTCGACTTTCACCGGATCTGTCACACTTACCTTATGATCGTACCAGACACCTTTTGTTCCGATCAGCGCAACGTCAAATTCTTTATCCAACGCCGGGACCGGAATATCAAAGCCATAGACTTCTTCAGTAGCACCATTGCTGTATGTCACCGTATCGGTTGTAGGCTCCAGCAGTTCTGTCCCATCTTTTTTCGCATCTTTTGCTTTCCCAACAAAAAGATTGACGATATGTTTAGAATGCAGGCTGACATGGATCGTCATTTTCCCGTCTTTTACTGTGAGTGTTCCTTTTCCGTCATTCGCTTCATTTACATGAAACATTCCGCTGTCAGTCTTGAACTCTGCTGTGTAGGTTCCGTCTTCAAGCTCACACTCTGTCTGTTCCTCTGTTTCCTCTTCTTTAGCAGAAGAGCTTTCTGCTGTCTTTGCTTTCGTATCTGATGTGTCTGATTTTGCACCGCATCCGCTCATCATTCCCACTGCCATTACAGCAGATAATACCAATACTAACAGTTTCTTTTTCATCTTATAAATCCCTCTTTTTTTATTTATTCTGCATCAATTGCAGCCTGTGTATGTGCCACATAAAGCTGCTGGATCGCATCGATCTCACCAAGACCTGCAATCTGTGTATCAATACTGTCAAATACTCCGGATGCTTCAAACTGGCTCTTCCAAGAATCGTCATCATCGCCTGCCATATCGTTGTTTGCATGATCTCCTGCTACAACCATCAGTGGACGAAGGATTACTTTCTTGTATCCTGCATTTTTGAGCTTTTCAATTACTGCTTCACAAGCGGTATCTTCCGGTTCGCCTTCTACGGTTCCGATAAATACATTCTCATAACCAAGCTGTTCCATCTGTGTCTGCATCTGAGAATAGCTGATCTTTGCTGTGTGTGAAGTTCCATGTCCCATAAATACAAATGCGGTTCCCTCTTCTTTTGCCGCATCCAGGCTGTCAAATCCAGCTGTCTTTACAGCTTCTGCTGTAATTGCTTCTGCAACAGCTGCTTTATCCTCATTGATCGCTGTTTCATCCGCTCCGACTTCACCGAGAAGTGGTTCTGCAATTTTTACAGATTCAAATTTATCTTTGTAGTTCTCAACTGCTTCTGTCAGTTCATCATACTCGGCACCATGCATCAGATGTGTCGGCTGTACGACCAGGTTCTTAACCCCGTTGTCGACTGCTCTTTCCAGTGCCTGATCCATATTGTCGATCTTCTCATCATCACGGGCCTGTACATGGTTGATGATGATCTGTGCTGTAAATGCTCTTCTTACAGACCAGTCCGGATATGCTGCCTGAAGTGCTTTTTCCACACCACCGATATCCTCTGCACGGCTGTCATTAAAAGATGTACCAAAGCTTACAACCAGAATTTCATTTTCTCCGATGTTATCTTCGTTCAGCGGATCATCTTTCGATGCATCGCCTGTATCCCTTCCAAAATAATCCGGATCAGCGTTCTCGCCTTCTACCAGTTCTTTCTGTGCATCAGTAAGCTTATCCCAGGCTTCTTTTGCAGCCTTACACTGTTCATCTGTCTTGTCTGTTCTTTCCTGTACATAAATGTCATCGATCAGCTTTGCCACTTTGTCTGCTGCCTCCTGATCGCTGTCTTCGGATGTTTCTTCTGTCTTTGTAGAAGAAGTGTCCTCTGTCTTCTTGCTTCCACATCCAGTCATCATAGACACCGTAAGTGCTGTTGCCAATAATGCTACTAATACTCGTTTCTTCATCTTGATCCTCCCTGACTTTTTTGTCATACTTTCAGGAATCGGAATGATATTCATTACACTTTACAGCATATTTTTTGTAAGCAAAAAAAATCCCCCGTATCTAAATTTAACGAGGGCGTACAAAAAAGAAACTGACATTTTGCCCTCTGCAAAATCAGTCTGAAGTTTCTATCTTTCGTACTGCCAGTTACTCGTGGCATGAACTTTCCGTTCCTGTACTGCGAAAGGCAGGTCTCCCGACTGATTGCTCAGACGCTTGTGGCTTTCCTTCCCGGTCTCCCAGTGGTATGACAGCCTAAGCTTGCAAATTACGGTGACGAGTTCATACAGGACTTGCACCTGTTTCCCTTTTCACCAATCCAGACGTTCCGTCTGATTGACACCTTACGCATCTGTATTTATTTTTCTGAAACAAGCCTATTCTAGCACAGGCGTATGAATAGTGTCAAGAAAGGCTTGTCTGCTTCAGCACCGGCATCCGGAAAATCTGCACGATCAGCGGAATCACCATAACAAACCACACAATCGGCTCCGCAATGATAACCCCCGTGTATCCAAGATGTGGAACCAGTGTAAATGCAATCACAATTTTCCCAACCATTTCAAGCATGCTTGAGACAATCGGAGTAATATGATCATCCAGCCCCTGCATCGCATTTCGCACAATACAGATCACCGCTGTCACATAGTAGAACAGTGTATCAAACTTCAGGTATCGGGTTGCATTTTCAATTACATTTTTATTATCTGTTCCGGTTACCAGATAGACAAGCTTATCTCCAATCGTATAGCTTGCAATAATAGCAAATGTACACCAGATACAGGTGTATAAAATAGAAAGCCAGATTCCTCTTTTAATCCGGTCTATCTTTCCCGCTCCCAGATTCTGCCCACAATAGGTTGCCATTGTATTTCCAAACACGCCAAACATAAGCATAAACATTTCTGTCAGCTTTCTTGCCGCTGTCTGCGCCACGATATAATCTCTTCCAAGTTTATTGATCGCTGTCTGCAAAGTCAGAGAACCAATATTGACCAGAGAACTCATAAACCCCATAGACAAACCGGCACTCAGCATATTTTTCACCATTGCAGAACTCGGGTTTTTAAAATCTTCCCGACCAAGCCTCAAAAGTTCATATCGCTTTATCATATAAATCCAGCAAACAATAAATGCAATCGACTGTGCAAGTACCGTTGCGATTGCCGCACCTTTTACACCACTTTTTAATATTACAACAAAGAATAAATCTCCGATAATATTTAAGATAACCGATATTGCCAGGATCACAAGTGGTGTCACGCTGTCTCCCAGTGAACGAAGCGCTGCCGCACAGGCATCATAAAGATAAGTTACCACAAGTCCCGCGATAATTATGAAAATATAACTTTTAGCTGTTTCCAGAAGGTTTGCAGGAACATTCAGCATTTTTAAGATCGGCTGCAAAAATAACAGACCGAATATTGTAAAAAATAACGCAATTCCTGTTCCTATAAGTAGTGACATGGCAAATGATTTTTTTACATCTTTATAGTCTTTTGCCCCGAATTTCTGTGCTGTGATGATTGCAAAACCTCCGGAAAGCCCTTGCAAAAATCCAATGATCAGATTGCTTAAGGTTGAGGTCGCGCCGACTGCTGCCAGCGCATCCTCCCCTAAAAAAGTTCCGACAATTCTGGTATCCACAAGACTGTATGTAAGTTGCAGAAGATTTGCGAAAAAGATCGGCAGCGCAAAAGCCAGTATCAGTGTGGATGGTTTTCCTTTTGTTAGATCTTTCATATTTTAAATTTCATCCTGTCTAATTTTTCTTGTCCATCAATCCGAACTGTATCGTAACGCAGGTCGCAATGATCAGTCCAAACATATAGAACGAATATTTCAGTACATTAAGCGGTGATACATCAGCAAGTGCCGTAATCATCAGCATACCACCATCATGTGGCATCAGTGCAATAAATGCGCAGGCAAAGATATCCACCAGACTGGCAAGTCTCTTCGGTGCGATCTTATATTTTTCCCCGATTTCTTTTGCAATCGGACAGGTAACAATGATTGCGATCGTATTATTTACCATAGCTGCGGAAAGGATACCTGACATCAGTCCGATTCCATATTCCGCACCACGTCTGCTCTTGATCTTGCTGCTGATCGCGCCCACCAGCCATTCAACACCGCCATATTCACGTACAAGACCGATGATACCGGATACAAGAATGGCAACGATACTGATGCTGAACATATCACTCATACCACTTCCAATTGCCTGGATCCATTCAAAAAATCCACAGCTTCCGACACAAAGTCCAATGATACCGGATGCAAGTATTCCGACAAAAAGGACTACCGCAACATTAACTCCCATAAGTGCCGCAATGAGAACTATGAAATACGGAAGAACTTCAATAATATTGTAACTTCCTGCTTCAATCGCCCCACTTCCTACTCCGCCAAAAATCGAGTACAGGATTATTGCCACAATTGCCGCCGGAAGAGCAATGAAAAAGTTCATTTTAAATTTGTCTTTCATCTCAGAACCACATCCTTCTGCTGCGGAAATAGTTGTATCTGAAATCATGGAAAGATTATCACCAAAATATGAGCCTCCGATCACTGCTGCACCGACGACTGCCACATTCAGGTGTGCACCCTGTGCTACATTAATAGCAATTGGCGCCATTGCAGCAATCGTTCCCATGGATGTCCCGATTGATGTAGAAATAAAACAACACATCAAAAATACGCCCGGAACCAACAGTTTCACAGGAATAAAATGCAGACAGAGATTTACAACTGAGTCTTTTCCTCCCATTGCCGCCGCTGCTCCCTGGAATCCGCCGGCCATCAGATAGATCAGAACAATCATCATAACTCCTGAATTTCCCATATTTGTCGTCATAATATTCAGTTTATCTGCCACATTCATTTTTCTGTTCAACAACAATGCTACTGCACAGCCTGCCAAAAGGGCCACGTGACGCGGAAATTTTCCAAATGGTTCCGTGACTCCCATTAGTGTAAATGTAATTCCACACCCTACATAACATGCAAGAAATACAATCAGCGGAAGAAATGCTGCTGCTCCAAGATTTTTCTTTTGTTTATCCATCTTACTTGTCCTCTCATCCTTTTTTTCTAATTTGCCAAATGTTTATCCAATGCATCCTTAAGCTGAGTCAGTGCCTGTTCCAAAGTCACACGCGGGCAGGCAACATTGAATCTCTCGAACTGAGCGGTCTCCAGTCCGAAGATAATTCCCGAATCCAGCCACAGTTTTGCCTCTTCAAGCATCAGATGTTCCAGTTCTTCATTACTAAAACCATAACCAGAAAAATCAACCCATACCAGATAGGTTCCTTCCGGCTCAACCATCGTTGCCTTTGGGAGGTTCTCTTTCACAAACCTGCTCATATACTGTACATTTTCATAAATGTACTGCACCAGTTCATCCACCCACTCGGCACCTTTGGTATAACATACTTTTACAGCAAGCTGTCCCATCAGACTTCCCTGACTGTAAGCTGCCTGTGTATTTGCCCACTGGTATTTTTTCCGTAATTCTTCATTTGGAATAATGATATTCGCCGGCTGAAGACCAGCTACATTAAAGGTCTTTCCAGGTGAGCTGTAAAGTGCAAGGATCTCGCGGTATTTTTCATCCAGATTCATGCAACTTGTGAAGGTATGTCCCGGGAAAATGAAATCACAATGCATTTCATCCACCATCCAGATTACATTGTATTTCAGACAGATTTCTGCAACTCTTTCCAGTTCTTCTCTTGTCCAGACCCTGCCGACCGGGTTGTGCGGATTACAGAAGATCAGCGCTTTTACGCCTTCCTCCTGAATCATTTTTTCCATCTTTTCAAAGTCGATGGAATAATGGTTATTCTCATAGCGAAGCTGGCAGTTCACCAGTCTTCTTCCGTCATTTTTTATTACTTCACTGAATGGATAGTAAACCGGCTGCATAACCATCATGGCATCTCCCTCTTCGGTAAATGCTCTTACGCTGGTTCCAAGTGCATAGACAATCCCAGCACCAAGTGTTACCCACTCCGGTTCGATCGTATATCCATAACGTGTGGAGAACCAATGGTTCATTGCTGCAAAATATTCATCCAGCGGATCCGTATAACCAAAGATTCCATGGTCAATTCTCTTGTGGAATTCATCCAGAATTTCATCCGGAAGACGAAAATCCATGTCTGCCACCCAGAGCGGAAGCAGATCATCTCTTCCCTTTCGTTTCATTCCAAAATCATATTTCAGGCAGTCCGTTCCATGTCTGTCGATTACTTCATCAAAATTGTACTTTCCCATCTTATGCCTTTCTCCTTGTCGCAAAATTCTCTCGTTTTTTATACCTCTTTTTGTTAGACATGTCAATGTTTTTTCTATAGAAGTATAAAATAGAATGTACACTGACCCAATAAAAATAGCTGTGGATTGAACCGACTTCCAATCGTTAGAATTTAGGTCTAACTTTTGGGGCAGGTTTCATCCACAGCCATTTTTCCTTATGATTCTTTTATTTTATCGTATGCAAATATATGCCATATACACTGCATACATTCCAAGCATCGTAGCGCCTTCTCTTCGGTCGATCATTTTTGAAGTCCATGCAAACACCAGAACAACAAGACTCATCGCAATCAGTACAACCGTATCAATGATATTATCGGTAAGAAATTTCACTGGACTGATGGCAGCTGCAACTCCAAGTACCAACAGGATATTGAAAATATTAGAACCGATCACATTTCCGAGTGCCATATCCACTTCATTCTTTCTTGCCGCAACAATCGATGTTACAAGTTCCGGAAGACTGGTTCCCATCGCAACGATGGTAAGTCCGATAAGTGTCTGACTGAGTCCGAATGCGCTTGCAAGTGCTGAAGCACTGTCTACAACAAAATCACCGCCAAATTTGATTGCGATCATGCCACCAACAATAAATAACGCACATTTCCAAAGTGGCAGGATCTGAATTTCTTCGTCTACTAATTCTCCCTCTTCGCGCATCATCTGACTTTCCTTGTGTGCTGCTCTTGCTTTCTTGGCAGAGCCAATCATCCAGATCAGATAAGCTGCAAAAATAAGGAGAAATACACCGCCATCTAAATGTCCTAAAAGCATCCCGACATATCCAAGCACCATCAGCAAGGCCGCACAGATAATTGATAATGGAAACTCTTTTTTCAATGTATCTTTTTTTATCGTAAGAGGTGCAAATAACGCACAGGCTCCACAAACAACCATCAAGTTGAAAATATTCGATCCGACAACATTACTTACCGCAAGTGAGTTATTTCCTGTCAGGGATGCCGTTACACTGACCGCACATTCCGGAAGGCTGGTTCCCATTGCAACGATGGTCATACCGATGATCATCGATGGAACATGAAGCTGCTTCGCAACAGAAGAACTTCCTTCTACAAAATAATCTGCTCCTTTCATCAATAGAGCAAACCCTATAATCAAAATAATGATTGATTTTATAAGTGCCATGACCAAAACCTCTCTTTTAAATACTTCCTACCAAATTGCAACTCCCACTATAAAACAAGAAAGTTGGACTGTCAACTCTAAAGGCAGGGATTCGTGATATTTCACAAATCCCTGCCTTTTACTTGTTCTACCGAATAAAATTTGTCGGAATCTTTGCTTCTTTTTCCGGAAGTCCAAACTGCTCTTTTCCAAGTGCAATACTCTTCATAAGGAAAGTCATATTTCTTGCAAGTGTACGCATCGTCTGCCTTCCTTCCTCATCCTTTTCGGCCTCTCCCGGTGCTGCCCCATGGATGCTGTTCCAGTACTGGCTGGATGCAACCGGCATTCCGGAAATGGTAAAATATTTATTCAGCTCATCAAATGTCGCAGAACATCCGCCACGTCTTGCACAGGCAACGCTTGCTCCCACTTTCATCGTTTTATCAAAATGACTGCTGTAGAACAGTCTGTCAAGACAGGCGATCAGAGTTGCATTTGCAGACGCATAGTACACCGGACTTGCGATTACAAGACCATCTGCTTCTTCAAACTTCGGAGCTAACTCATTCACTACATCGTCAAAAACACATTGTCCTTTTTCGTAGCAGGAACCACAGGCGATACAGCCACGGACTGTTTTGTTACCGATAACAGCTGTCTCAACTTCTACTCCGTTTTCTTTGAAAATATTCTCCATCTCTTTTAATGCAATGGCTGTGTTTCCGTTTGCTTTCGGGCTTCCGTTGATCATAAGTACTTTTAAATTTTCTTTCATGATAATGATTCTCCTTTTCTGACAATTTACTACTTCTATTCTATCACTTTTTTTGGGTTTTGCAGAAAATGTTGTCAGGCGAATAAGAAAATAAAACGAGACAAATCCAATTGTTGTGCAATGGAGAGAAGACTCAGAAATTGTGAAAGCCTTTGCTGACACAATTTTCACTCTCAGAGGCTTCTCGGAATGCCCTGCGCAACGGATTTGTCCCGTTTTATTTTCTTATTCGCCGTCAATCCTGACAACGCTTACTTTCCTTCCCCTTCCGGGAAAATAATCTTATTTACGAAGAAGAATACCACCATCGATACCCCTCCATTCAACACTGTCGTTCCAATATTGTATAACCATCCCGGCACAAACATCCCGGCTACCGCAACCCAGATACAGTTGATCGAGTTTACGATACAGGTAACAATACAGAATGCGATCAGATACCAGAATGCCTGATACCATACTTTTCCTTTACTGCGGAATACAAAATTTCTCTGGATCGGAAAGTTAATACACTCTCCGACTACCATCGCGATCATGTACGCACAAAAATAAGGAAGTCCGCCATGTGCGGCGTCATATCCGATGATGTTCCACTTGAAAGTCTCACCGAATAAAGTAATGTCAATTCCCGGAAATCCGAAATCTACTTTTGGAAGTCCTGCAAATGCCAACGGCAGGAACAACAAGAGTAAATATTTGAGCACTGTGATCAGGTTGCTGACGATCACGAACAGACCGCCCTCCCGGATCCATTTGGAGGCTCCGGGATGCTTGTCTGCGAAGTGCTGCCATGAATTTTTAATACTGTCTATCATATGCAGTCCTCTTTCATACATTCTTATTTTTTCTTTTTCGCAAGCTTTTCCTGTTTCTTCTTTTCATAATAGCCTTCTGCTTTTAAAATTTTTCTCTTTTTCACATCTTTCCAAAGAGCATAAGCCATCCAGAGAATTAAAACAGCAGCCAGAACATAAAGTACCTTTACGATCTTCTGAACCAGATTCGTCTGCTTTGTAATCGTCGGTCTTAATATATCCGTATTTCCTGTTTTTTCTGCATAATTCATGTTTGTCACACGAGCATTCAAATAAGTATAGATAATATGTTTTGCCGTTTCACGAAGTGCTTTCTGATAAGAAGCCGACTCTGTTTCTCCATTGATCGGACTCATCATATTCATCCAGATATCTCCACCTGCACGAAGCATCTGTCCACCGTTCATATATTCTGCATGGTCAGAAAAATCTGTGACAACCGTTCCTTTGAATCCCCATTCATCACGAAGAATTCCAGTCAAAAGTGCTTCACTTCCGCCAGCCCATACAGCTCCGATACGATTATAAGAAGTCATAAGTCCGGTTGCGCCATAATCTTCAACCAGGATTCTGAATGGCTTCAGATAAACCTCACGTAATGCCTGCTCTGGCATCCACAGATATACAGAATCACGGTAAATTCCGGACTCTCCATCATTACAGATAAAGTGTTTTATATACACATACATACCTGCACTCATAACACCTTTTACTTCATTTCCGGACATCAAGCCAGAAAGTATTGAATCCTCTGAAAAATATTCATAGTTTCTACCATTAAGTGGAGAACGATGGATATTAACGGATGGACCATATAAACCACCATATCCAAAGGCTGCTCCTTCCTGTCCCATCTGTAATCCCTGATTAAATGCCAGATCTTTATTCCATGTCTGTGCCAGTACTGTTGCATTTGCGAAACCAGTTCCTGATGCATTCATTCCCTGTGTAAACGATCCAACCTGGTTCGGTCCGTCAAAATCCAACGCAATTGGCTTTCCAACACTTTCAAATGCCCCTGTATTTACATATGCATAATTTACAGCTGTCTGCATTTCTTTGATTGTCAACTGATCCAATACATCTTCCCACTTTGGATCATCATAATCAGATCCAAGTTCTATTCCAAGCTCTGTAAGCTTACCGTTTTCTTCTACCTTCAGATTATTCTTTGCACCTGTTGTGATCGGCTCATCATTTTCATCGATCCAGTCATTTGCCATCTCATCGGTATACAGATTCAGTTTTTTGACATTTTCTGCCATTTCCCTTGTTTTGGTATTTTCTTTTGGATATGTTCCTGCAAAATCCGAACGTGTTAAATATATAATTCCTGATTCACTTTCCGAACCATCCAGACTGACTCCGTCTACTGCGTCTGCACCGGTAAATTTATTCGATACCGTATTTCCGGTTGTTCCGTCTTCCTGATATTGAATGTTATCCTTAAGATCAATATTAAACTGATTTTTTACAGTATGGGAATCTGTTCTGATAGAAAAAGTATAGGTACCCTCATCCAGCTCATACCCCGCAAAACCATTCTTATTATTATCATAAGCATCATAACTTGCCATATCCTCTGCTGATACAGTTACAACAACTTCTTCTGATTCTCCCGGTCCAAGTAATTTTGTTTTTGCATAATCACCAAGCTCTACCGCGCTTTTTTCGATTCCGCCCTTCTCATATGGAGCTGTATAATAGAATTCTACAACATCTTTTCCTGCTTTATCTCCTGTATTTGTCACTTTTACTGTAGCCGATACTGATCCATCTTTAGCTATCTCTACGCTGTGATCTTTCAGCTCCCAGTCAAAAGTTGTATAAGAAAGACCATATCCAAACGGATACTGTACAACCCCTTCGTATCCTTTTCCATGATCATTCTCTACTTGGTTCCAATAGCCTTCTGCATCTGCAGTTTCATACCATTTGTATCCAACATAAATTCCTTCCGCATAATCTTCATAGGATACCTGATCATACTGAAATTCTTCTCCAAGGTTACCATTACTGGTTCCATTATACGGATAAAGTCCTTTTCCATTAGAATAACTTCCTACACCATTTTCCCCAGCATTTGCATAACTGGCTGCTGTATTAAAATCATAAGCCCATGTATCCGCTGTATGTCCACTCGGGTTTACATCTCCCCACAGGATTTCCGGCAGTACACTCGCTGCATACTGTCCTGTATATCCGGCGAGCAGGCATGCATCAATTCCATCAATCGTTTCAATCTGTCCAAGCGTCATTACATTTCCGGTATTTAACACAACGATCACATGTTCAAAATTCGCTCCTGCATAAGTAAGTAATGCTTCTTCTTCCGTTGATAAATCTAAAGAAGTTCTGGTATCGTCTACAACAACTTCTCCATCCTTTTTATTGATCTTATACTGCTTCTGCGGATTATCATTACTCTCACCAGTCGGGCGACCAATTACAACAATTGCTGTATCTGAATAATCCTTTGCATTTTGCAATAATTCTTCTGTATAGGATTCTCCATCATTGATATCCGGCTCATATAGACGGCTGAAATCTTTCGGCCAGCTTGACAGTGCATTTTTGTACTCTCTTTCACCACAGAAATCCTGATACATTTTTTCCAGTTCTTCATTATATTCAATTCCATAATTTTTAAGCGCTGTAAGAATTGTTTCATCAGTACTTATAATCTGTCCAGAGCCAGAGCCACCTCCAAGCCACTGTGTAGAAGCCCAGCCAAATACATTGACCTTGTTTACATCTTTCGCTAATGGCAATGTTTCATTTTCATTTTTCAGAAGTACTGCTCCTTCCCGTTCGATATCCATAGACAAATCTTTCCCTTGATTTAAGATATCCTGCGTCTTTTTTTCTGTAATATCAATATCCATATCACCCATAAATCCCTGGAGCATTCCATTAAAAGGCATTGTAATCTGTGGAATTACAATAGCTGCTCCCAGAAAAATCACTCCAAATGCCATTCCAAAAGAATGTCTCACAAAATGCGGTTTTCTTTTTCTTTCCGCTTTTCGCTGTTTTCTTTCTTCTTTCGTTTTCATAACCTCTTTCCTCCGTTTTATTTATCTTATGTTCTTATCCTATCACATCATTTCTCCCCTGGTAAAAATCTGCATAATCTGCACTTTTTCCGCACAAACGGTTTCTGTGCTATAACTTTTTCACAAAATAAGCGCCATGTTTTTATGCATTTTCACATAACCATGACGCTTTTTTACAAAATCTTTTTAATTCTCTTTTTTATTTTCTTTCATCGGAATCAGAATTTTCAGGTCAAACCAATGATCCTTCGTATCAATACTGACCGCACCTTCATATTTATTGACCGTATACTTAATACTCTTCAGTCCATATCCATGAGATGATTTTTCTTTTTTGGTTGTGATCAGCGAACCTTCTTTATACTGCAATTCCTCTTCATAATAATTCTCAAACCGGAGAATCAGAAAACTTTTCTGCCTTGATACCGTCACATGAATCAGGCGTTTCTCCTTTTCCGGGATCTTCATTTCGCACTCGATCGCATTGTCAAGTGCATTCCCGAAAATGCTGCAGATATCCATGACATCCATAAAATCCAGAAGTGTTCCGTCTGCCACACAGGTGAATATAATCCCATGCTTGTTGCAGTACAGGCTTTTCGTTGTAAGTACCGTATCCAGAACTTTATTTCCCGTCTTGTTCTGCGCTTCATACTGGCGGATTTCCTCCTCCATCCGGTTCAGGAATTCTTCTCTTTTCTTCGGATCTTCCTCACTTCTGAGTACTGCGATCTGGTGTTTCAGATCATGATATTTGTAATTGATCAGGTCAATGCTTTCTCTGGACTGCTTATACTGCACATACTGGTTCTGAAGGACATTCTGCACTGCTTCCAGCTCCTTTTTCACACGCAGTTCCCCACACTGGATCAGATGCGCATACAGAATCGCAATTCCTCCGATATCGACTAAAGTTCGGATATTTCCGATTTCAAAAGAATACGTTCCGGAAAATGGTGTATTACTTGTCAGGAAACTCAAATTACTCACTGCAAATACCGCAATAGCAATCAGCTGTGCAGAAAACAATTCTTTCGGACTGATATTCATTTTCCCGTCTTTCGGCAGATGTGTCTGCATGATTTTCAGCAAAACAAATGCAATGCATCCATAAATTCCAATCAACAGTAATGCCCTGATCCAAAGTGCCGGCATCTGTCCCTTCCAGATAAAACACACGACCTGCCATTCGATTGATGCCAGGAACTCCGCCACTACAAACGCGATCATCCCAAAGTAAATTGCATCTGTACTGCCAATATCACAGCATCCATAAATAAATCCGATCATCAAAATTACCGCAATGACCATACACGGAATCCAGAAATAAATCATCAGATTCCCTGTCACAACAAGGAACACGCTCTGAACCACCAGTGCCCCTGCCATCAGCGGAATCGTCTTCTTAGCCATTCTTTTCTTCAGTGGCAGAATGAAAATCATACATGCCAGCCACTCCGCAAGTGCCGTATAAAACCGTGGGATATCCGGCATTATCGTATCCATCATTTTACAATCTCTCCCCAGTATTTTGTCAGTTCTTCCATAAATTCTTTTTTCCGGGCACGGCTCAGCACCAGCTGTTCCCCTTTTACCGTCGCACATCCATCCTGGATCCCGTCCACATGCTGCAGGTTGATCAGATAGCCTTTATTTCCACGGCAGAAATTCATCCCCTTCAGTTTTTCTTCCATTTCCTTCATCGTTCCGCTGGTCTCGTAATCTCCCAGGATCGTATGCAAGATCAGAGTATGTCCCTGACTTTCGATATAGTAAATATTAGCGATATTGACGCGCACGGCACCGCCTTTGATATTCACCATGATCACTTTCTGTTCTCTCTTCTTCATTCGTCCGATCGCCCGGTTCAGACGCTGGGAAAAGGCAAAATAAGAAACCGGCTTCAACACGTAATCCAGGGCATCCACTGCATATCCACGGATCGCATACTGTGCCATGTTCGTGATAAAAATAATGACAACCTCGGTATCCATCTTGCGGATTTCTTCTGCCGCAGACATACCATCCATGAATTTCATTTCCACATCCATCAGGATCAGGTCGTACTGTGACTGATATTTGTGTACGATCTGGTCTCCATCTGTGTAAACTGTAATATCAAACAATTCTCCGTTCTCTTTTTCATACTGATGCAGAAAACCCTGTAACTGCTGCGCATACAGTGCTTCATCTTCTACGATTGCAATCTTTATCATTGGTTTCCCTTCTCCTTTCCCATTAAATACGCCAAAGGGGGACTTGCACTTAAAATTATTTTAGTACAAGTCCCTGTCTATTTCTACTTTTTTCTTTTAGTCTCGCTTTACTGCTGCCCGGATCAGATGCCCTGTTCCCTTAATCCGGTGTCCGTTCGCCATTTCGGTCAACGCTTCTGCCATTTCCATCGTCACAAATCCACCGGTCATCTTTGCGTATCCACGGATCGGCATATTATAGTTAAACAGTACATTTAAGTTTGGTTTACCCTGCCATTCGCTGATCTTCAGCAGGATTCTCAGTACACCATAGAACAGCTTTCCAAAAATCCCTTTTCCATAATACAGTTGGCACACAGCATCGTTCATTCGGATCTCGCCGCTCCAGCTTCCATCCGGAATCTCTCTTCCGTAAAGACGGGTAAATTCTTCATCCGAAATGTCTTTGATCTGTCCACTGAAATATTCCGGCATTTCTTCTTTTTTGTAGCCGCCATTTTCTACAGTTCCCACTACATCCAAAGTATCTTCCAGAAGCATATGTTCAGCGTTCTCACCGATCATGATCTGATAAGTTCCGGATTCAATTTCCCAACTGTCCGTTCTGGTATCATAGAACCGGAAGCTATTATCATCAAATAAAATCTGGACTTCTTTTTCCTCTCCCGGTTCCAGTTCCACTCGCCTGAAACCTTTCAGCTCGCGGACCGGACGGAAAATGGTATCGGATTGCTTTCCTACATAAAGTTGTGTGATCTCAGTTCCTGCCACATTTCCTGTATTCTTAACAATAAATTTCACGCCTTCGGAAGATACCTTCAGATCCTTATACTCAAAATTCGTGTAGCTGAGTCCAAATCCAAATGGGAACCGTGTCATTTTTCCAATCGTTGTATAATAACGGTATCCCACATAAAGGGATTCTCTGTATTCACTGCTCCGTTCCTTGCTCGGATAATAAGCATATGCCGGCGTATCTTTGTAATGAAGCGGATAAGTCTCATTCAGCTTTCCGGACGGATTTACCTTACCTGTCAGCACATTCATCATCGCAGAGGCGCCTGCCTGTCCACCCAGATATCCATGTACGATTCCTTTTACATATGAGTACCATGGCATTTCAATTGCAGATCCTGCGGAAAGAACAACAATTACATTAGAATTGACCGTCGTTATTTCATCCAGAAGCGTATCCTGCGCATATGGCATATCCATATGGGTACGGTCAAGTCCTTCCGATTCACTGATCTCATCCAATCCACCGAAGAAGAGAACCACATCTGCCTTTCTTGCCGCTTCAATTGCTGCTTTCATCAGCTTTTTATTCGGTTTCCTATTACGGATATACCCCTGCTCGTAAGCAATGACATCCACGCCGCTCTCACCGATCACGTCCATGATTGCCTCCGGCTGTTTGGTCGGATTCACAAGGGAAGAACCTGCTCCCTGATATCTTGGTGTCTTTGCAAAATCTCCGATCACGGCAACTTTTGTCCCCGGTTTTAATGGAAGGATCTGATCCTCATTTTTCAGAAGAACAATGCTTTCCTCCGCTGCTTTTCTTGCGAGCTTATGATGTGCTTCTATATCAAACTGCTTTCCTTTTGCATCCTCAGTTGCCTGATGGGTTGCAAAGATTACATTTAACAGCTCATCCAGTCTCTGGTCCAGCACAGATTCTTCCAGATCTCCGTTCTCCACTGCACGGATAATGTCACGCATACCGGATTTCCCGGTTCCCGGCATTTCCAGATGACTTCCGTTCTTTACACCCAGCGCATGATCGTTGCTTCCACCCCAGTCAGAAACTACAAAGCCATCAAATCCCCATTCATCCACAAGGATTTCCTGTAGCATATGGCTGTTTTCATTTGCATAAATACCATTCACTTCATTATAAGAAGACATGATCGATTTTGATTTTCCTTCTTTGACTGCAATCTCAAATCCGGTGGTATAGATTTCACGGAATGTTCTTTCATCAACTACAGAATTATTCGCCATACGGCGAAGCTCCTGGCTGTTTGCCGCAAAGTGCTTTGGACATGCGGCGATTCCTTTACTCTGGATTCCACGCACATAGGCTGCTGCCATCTTTCCTGCGTGATACGGATCCTCTGAAAAATATTCAAAGTTTCTTCCGCACAGTGGACTTCTCTTGATATTCAGTCCCGGTCCAAGGATCACATTGACTCCCATGGTAACTGCTTCTTCCGCAAGTGCCTCTCCGATTTCTTCTCCAAGTGCCTCATCCCAGCTGTTTGCAACGCCTGCTGCCGTCGGGAAACAGGTCGCCGGAAGGCTGGCGTTTAATCCAAGATGATCCCCTGCTCCTGCCTGCCTTCTCAGCCCGTGAGGCCCGTCTGACATTGTCATCGATGGAATTCCATATTTTTCAAAATCTACCGTCTCCCATGTATTTTTACCTGACATCATCCGTGCTTTTTCTGCTAATGTCATTTGTTTTATGATATTCTCATACTTCATTTTCATTTTGAAACCACCTTATTTATTCTATCTCTGTTTCTTTTCCTGCTGAAAATAGCATAACACAGAAAGCAGGCTGTAAAAGCCTGCTTGCATAAATGGTTGAAAATTCTTCACGAACTGCATTTTTAATTACATTTTTCAGTTATAACTTTTTTATATTTTGCTTTACTGCGCAGTTGAAAAATGATAATATTTATCAACATAATACATTTAACCGGGAAGCCGGGGGACGTGCTGCACCCGCTCCGAGCCTGTCGGAGGTGGTGCTAATGAGTACATATGAAGAATTACAACTCATCGTATCCGTTGCGGTACTTATTGTTGCAATACTTAATTATACACATAAAAAGTAGCCGTCCTAAACTTTTGGCGAGTTGACGACTACTTTCTAAACTAGATTATTTTCGCCGGAGTGGGTAAATTGCGGTTACCTTCCGACTTTCCTGTTAAGTGTATTATAAAGCACATATATAAATTTGTCAAATACACAAAAATAGTGCAATAGCAATGCTACTACACTATACACTAAAGTGGAGAATACGAGATTCGAACTCGTGACCTCCTGCTTGCAAGGCAGGCGCTCTCCCAACTGAGCTAATCCCCCATATGACGTTTGCGACTTAATTAAAATATCACAAACGTCCCTCTTTGTCAACTGTATCTGCTGATTTTATAACAGCTGTATCATTTCTACAGCTGTGTTTATTTTGCTCAAATATTCTCTACTATTTCTTTTCCGTATTTTTATACGCCGTCTCATAGAACACTTCCTGTGAATCCAGCTTTTCTTCATTGATATCACGATCTACATAATCGCCGTCTGCAGTCAGTTCTTTTCCTTTTTCATCATCCTTCATCATGGTGTCAAACATCCAGTCCAGTCTTTCACGCAACGTATCATCCAGAACCGGAGCTGCAACCTCCACACGTCGGAGCGTATTTCTCGTCATATAATCAGCTGATGCAATATACACTTTTTCTCTGTCCGGCGTTCCGAAACAATAAATACGGGAATGCTCCAGAAATCTTCCAACAATGCTGATTACTTTAATATTTTCTGTGTATCCTTTGATACCAGGAATCATACAGCAGATTCCACGGACGATCATTTCAATCTTCACACCCACCTGTGATGCTTCCACAAGCTTCTCAATGATCACTTTATCAGTCAGTGAATTGATCTTGATTCCGACATACGCATCTTTCCCGTTCTTTGCGTGACGTATTTCCTCATCGATCATATCGAGTACTTTATTCTGGAGACATTTCGGTGCAACCAGCAGGATGTGCGTTTCCTCTATCGTCTCACCGCGCAGCAGACATGCAAATACTTCTGCCGCTTCTTTTCCGATTTCCTGCTTTGCTGTGATCAGTGACAGGTCTGTATATAAAGTAGAAGTCTTTTCATTATAGTTACCGGTTCCGATCTGAGTAATATATTCCAGACCTTTATCTGTCTTTCTGGTGATCAGGCAAAGTTTTGAATGTACCTTGAATCCATTCAGACCATAAATTACACGGCATCCGGCTTCTTCCAGCTTTCTGGAATATTCAATGTTACTTTCTTCATCAAATCTTGCACGGAGTTCAACCAGTACCACCACTTCTTTGCCATTTTCCGCTGCCTCAACCAAAGCATCTACGATCTGGCTTCGAACTGCCAGACGGTACAAGGTCATCTTGATGGACACTACAGAATCGTCTCTTGCCGCTTCATAAAGCAGGTTGGTAAATGATTTAATATTTTCAAATGGATAAGATAACAGAACATCTTTCTGCTCAATCTGTGCGATCAGACTTTCTTTTTCTTTCAGCTGCGGTGTCATTCGCGGACTCCTCTTCTGATAGAACAGCTTTTCCTTTTCTGCTCCTTGCATTCTCAGATAATTCTGGATTGCAAATACAAATGATAAATCAAGTGGTACTCTCGACATAAATACGTGGTTTTTATCCATATGAATATATTTGCAGATCTCTGCGATCAGCTTTTTGTTGATCTTTCTGGAGAATTCCATGCGGACAGGATTCATACGTTTTCTCTGCTTTACCAGATTTTCCATGGCATCTCTGTAATCCATATCTTCATCATAAATGGTTTCTGTATCAATATCCGCATTTCTCGTAATTCTCAGGAGAGATTTTTCTTTGATTTCATATTTTTTAAATAATTTCGGCAAAAAATGAAGAATCAGTTCTTCCGAGAGCATAAAGGTTCCCGGTCTGGTCGGAATGTCGATCAGACGCTTAAATACATTGTTACTGCACGGAATGATCGCCGTTTTTGTCTTTCCACCCTTCGTTGCAAGCAGTGCAACCGCATAGATCTCTTTATTCTGTAAGAATGGAAACGGCTGCTGTTTGCTGATGATATTCGCAGACAGATATGGTGCAATTTCATTATCAAAGTAAGTTTCCAGTAATTCCCCTTCTTTTCCTGAAAGCTTGTTGAAATTGATAATCCGGATTCCCTGCGGCTCCAATTCTCCCATTAACTGCTCGTAAATAACTGCTTTCTTTATATCAAGCTCTCTTGTTGCATCAATGATCGCTTTTACCTGCTCTTTGCTGGTCATATTGGTTTTATTCTCACGGACTACTTCCGATGATTCCATCTGATCCATCAGTGTACCTACCCGCACCATATAAAATTCATCCAGATTAGATTGATAAATAGACGCAAAAGTAAGTCGTTCTGCTAAAGGTACTCTCGGATTCCCTGCTTCATTTAATACTCTCTCATTAAATTTTAACCATGACAGTTCCCTGTTCATCATATATGGTTCTGGTTTTAACTGCTTCTTTTTCATTTGTCTACTTATCTCCTTTTGCTAATTTGAATATTTTATAGCTACGCTTAAGAATTAATTATACATCTGAATACACTTTCATATCTACCTTCTTAAAGAACTGTTTTTGTAAAATCCATGTAAAATGATGCTTATACCAACTGACTTCCATATAATTCTCGGTCGGTAATCTTTGGTCATCTTCATTTCAATACTTTGCGATATCCTAAATATCCTGAAATCACACCGAACAGAATTCCTCCAAGAACATCTGTCGGATAGTGTACATACAGATATAACCTCGATATTGCGATCAGACATGCCAGCACAAGCGCAAATTTCCAAAGCTTCTTTTCACCTGCCAGGTACAAAGCTGTTACCGAAGCAAACGAAGCTGCCGTATGTCCGGACGGAAAAGAATAATCATGAAGCTTTGCTACCAGAAGGTGTACACCTGTATTCACATCATATGGTCTTGTCCGTGCTACAAGATTTTTCAAGACAATATTGCAAAGTAATACATCTACTACTAAAGCAACCACCATAACCGCACCGCTTTTTCTCGTTTTAGGAATCAGAAGCAATACTATGCTCAACACAATCCATATAATTCCTGCATCCCCAAGTCTTGTGATAAATACCATGATTTTATCCAGAAAAGGCGTATGCAACGTCTGGATCCAATCCAAAATACTTAATTCAATGTTCATAAATTTCCTCCTGCTTTCTTCATCAGTATTTTTACTTTTCTATAGAATAACATAGATTACAGTTTATATGAATTTTTAGAATTACAAATTTTTTACAAACAATCTTTTGAAAAATGACGGTTACACAGGGCGTAACTTCAATCGTCCCGGATTTCAGGCAATGCTTGCAGAAGCCGAAGCCTGGAAAATCGGCACAATTATCGTCAAGGATATGAGCCGTTTCTGCAGAAACTATCTTGAGGTCGGCTTTTATACTGAGATTCTGTTCCCCAAGAAGCAGATACGCTTTATTGCAATCAATAACAGCGTGGACAGTGACAAGCCGCAGGATAACGACTTCACCCCATTCCTCAACATAATGAACGAGTGGTATGCCAAGGACACCAGCAACAAAATAAGCCGAGCAAGAAGCGGTGGAAAAAGCCGACACCGTAACGACAAAGCTGAAGAACGATTCCAAATCTCCACAGACCGGCGATTCCAGCAATTTTGCTTTGTGGCTTGCCTTGCTGTTTATCAGCGGCGGTGCTGCCATTGGTACAACGGTTGTCAGCAGAAAGAAAAAGTACAACAAATAATTGAATAGCGTTCCCTTGCTCCATCTTCCGAGCAAGACAAAAGCGTCGTAGCAATACGGCGCTTTTTTGTTACCCGGAAGTGACAAACAGCGGCTTTTGAATGGTTGGCGGTAAAGGATACCGCCGTCAAAACAAAGCCGCTCATATCGAAAGAAAACGCCCAAAATCGCCCCGAAACCATACAACGGGAAACGGTTTTGGGCATTTCTGCGTTTCGGGAACAAATCGGCAATTAGGCAGCACAAAGGAGGTGTCCTCTATGCCCCGTATGCCGAAATACCTCAAGGAAGAATGGGCGTTCTTTCTTGATGAGCGTGGCAGGAAGAAATATAGTAAGTGAATTTTGATGCCAAAAAAGAAACTCAATCTATTTGCCAGTAAATGCAATTATCACCGCCTCATAAGGACGCAATATATTTCCTTCTCTGTCGTCCTCATAATTCCGGATCCAGACTTCCCCGGCTTTCCACTCATCAAGCAATGGGCAGCTAACTTCCTCATCCGTAAAGTTTGTACATACCAGCATCTTTGTATGCTCATCTGTTCTCGTATAGGCGAAAATTCTCTCATCTTCCGGCAGAAGAAGTTCAAATTTTCCATTCACGAATACTGGATTTTCTTTTCTTAAACGAATCAGCTTCTGATAATAGTAAAATACCGAATTTTCATCTTCCAGTGCCTCTTTGGCATTGATTCTGGTATAATTTGGATTCACGGCAAACCATGGTTCTCCTGTTGTGAATCCTCCGTTCTCATCCCCGCTCCACTGCATCGGAGTACGGGCATTATCACGGCTTCTTGCGTAGATAGACTGCATGATTTCTTCTGGCTGATATCCTTTTTCCAGACGCTCTTTGTACATATTCAATGTCTCAATATCTTCATATTCCTCAATGCTGTCAAACTGCACATTCGTCATTCCCAGCTCTTCTCCCTGGTAAATGTAAGGAGTTCCCTGCATTCCATGAAGCATTGTCGCCAGCATTGTTGCCGACTCTTTTCTGTATTTTCCGTCATTTCCCCAACGCGACACAATTCTAGGAAGATCATGGTTATTCATGAACAGACTGTTCCATCCTGTCTGATATAAAGTATTCTGCCACTTTGCAAGGCATTTTTTCAGCTTAACCAGATTCAATGGAATCGTATCCCATTTTTCTTTTCCTTCTTCCTGATCAAGCATAATGTGCTCAAACTGAAAAACCATAGAAAATTCACTGCCATCTGGATTACTATATTTCTTTGCAATTTCCGGTGTTGCTCCCCAGGCTTCTCCAACAGTGATCATATCCCCCTTCTGAAATGTTTCTCTGCTTAGTTCACGCAGAAATTCATGCAGCTTTGGTCCATTATTTGTGATCTTAAGATCTGGCTCTTTTGCAATCTGATCGATTACATCCAGACGAAATCCGCCTGCCCCTTTTTCCATCCACCAGAGAATCATATCATAGAGCTCTCTTCTCACTTTCGGATTCTCCCAGTTCAGATCCGGCTGTTTCACTGAAAATTGATGAAAATAATACTGTCCCAATTCTGGAACCCACTCCCATGCCGGTCCACCGAATACAGAATTCATATCGTTTGGATAAACGTCTTCTTCTCCGTCACGCCACACATAATAATCATGATACGGATTGTCTTTACTTTTCTTTGCTTCCAAAAACCATCTGTGTTCATCTGAAGTATGATTCAATACAAGATCCATCATAATTCGGATTCCGCGTTTCTTTGCCTCCACAAATAACTGTTCCATATCTTCCATTGTTCCGAACATTGGCTCAATATCCTGATAATCTGAAATATCATATCCATTGTCATCCTGTGGAGAACGATACACCGGCGAGAGCCAGATTGCATCTATTCCAAGTTTTTTCAAATAATCCAGTCTGCTGATAATTCCTGGAATATCACCTATTCCATCTCCGTCCGAATCTTGAAAGCTTTTCGGATAAATCTGATATACGACTGCATTTTTCCACCATTTATTCTTATTTTCCATACCCAATTTCGATATCTCTCCGGCAGATTATCTGGTTCTACCGGGACATCCTCTCCTTTCTTTACATGCTCTCTAAATTCTACGAATGAGTGTTCCGTTCACACCAAGTATCTCTCCATCAAATTTTCGGGCAAAAAGAATTTTTCCATTTCCTTTTACTTTTATTTCTTCCTCCGATGCATTTAATAGAACCTCAATTTTATTACCTTCTTCATCTAATTTTATGTATTCTACACATCGATCATTTTTGTACGTATCCGGAAAATGGAAATGCGGGCTTCTGCACATTTCCTCGTTTCTTCTAAGCATGATCAGTTTCCGCATCATTGCAATTTTTTCCTGATTCTCTTTGCTTTCGATCTCGCTCCATGGCATACATCTTCTGCAATCCGGGTCATGTGCACCTTCCATCGCAATCTCTGTTCCGTAGTAAATACAAGGACTTCCCGGAAGTGTGAAGAGAATTGCAAGCTGCTGATAGAATTTATCCAGATTATGAAAACGGTTCATAAGTCTCTCTGTATCGTGGGAATCCAGCAGATTGAAGAGTACATCGTTATTCTGCTGCATATACATAGTATAACAACGATTTACCATATATTCAAATTCCTCTTTTTTCATCGTTTTATCTAGAAAAAAGTCATGGATTCCACTGAGCAGCGGGTAATTCATAACGGAATCATATTCATCTCCTTGCAGCCACTGGCTTGCATCGTGCCAGATTTCTCCCAACAGATAAATGTCCGGTTTTATCGTTTTTAAATGTTCTCGCATCCGCTTTAAGAACCGATGTGATACTTCATTTCCCACATCAAAACGGATTCCGTCTATATCAAATTTTTGAATCCATTCCTCGCAGACCTTACAAAAATACTCAATTACTTCTTCATTATTCGTATTTAATTTTGGCATCGTATCTGCAAATGCAAAAGAGTAAAAGCGCCTGTCTCTTGTGTCTGCTCGTTTTCCGATCTCTTCCCAGTCTTCTATCATAAACCAGTCCGCATAACGGGAATCTTTCCCATGCTCCAGTACATCCATCCACGGCGCGAATTTTCTTCCGCAGTGATTAAATACTGCGTCAACCATAATACGGATTCCTTTTTCGTGCGCTTCCCTGCAAAGTGCTTTCATCATTTCTTCATTGCCGAAAGCCGGATCAATCTTTGTATAATCTGTAGTATCATATTTGTGGTTAGATTCTGCTTCCATGATCGGATTCAGATAAATTCCGGTAATTCCCAGCTCCTGAAGATACTGTAGTCTCTGACGGATTCCCTCCAGATTTCCTCCGAATTTTTCCTGATTTGTCACTGTTCCGTGATTTCTCCACGGTGTGATATCATTTCCATTCTTTTCCGGTGTCCCATTGCAGAACCTGTCCGGGAAAATCTGATACCAGATCGTATCATTCACCCATGCAGGTGTGCGGTTTATATCTGCTGGATTCATCCATGGTACAATAAAACACTGCTGCATACGGCCATCCATCTGAAGCTGTTCTTCTGTCAGGAAACCGTCTTCAAAATAATACCAGACTTCCTCTTCTGTTCTCAGCTCAAAATAATATTTGCATCTTTTATATGCAGGAAGAAGCGTTGTTGTCCACCAGATTTGATAAGGCAGACGTTTTTTATAAATAATTTCCTCTCTTTTTCCTGTCCATTTTTCATTTCCACCCAGAATCCCGGCCTCATAAGGATCTCCGTAATGGATAAACACCTGTTTTACATCATACCCGGTCTTAATATTTACAATCAGTCTGTCCTCATCCAGAGGATAACTCATCTGCCCTGATGTTTTATGATATACACCGGTAAATTCCATCTTATTCTTCCTCCAATTTTTCATAAACACGCAGGATTTCCCCTACACTCCACGCCTGTGCAAAACATCCTTTTGAAGAAACCGGAATCTCTCCATCATAAATTTCAGGGAGCTGGCCAATACATCCTTCACGCATTGCACTTTCCAACACTTCCAACTGCTTTGCCACAATCTCTTTTGCTTCTCTTGAATCTTTATTTACTTTTAGATAGGCGAGATAATATCCACCCATCGGAAAAGTCCAGACGGTTCCCTGATGATAAGCAAGATCTCTTTTTATCATCTCTCCGCCGTAGCTTGCATGAAATTCCTCGTCTTTTGGATCTAATGTCCGAAGTCCATAAGGCGTATACAACCTTTCAAACACTGTATCTACAATCTGTCTTTCTTTCTCTTCGTCCAGCATAGTAAACGGCATAGACACCGCCCATATCTGATTACAGCGAATTTGTGTATCTGCCTTTGTTTCTGAGATTACATCCTTCAGGCAGTGTTTTTCCTCCATCCAGAATTCTCGTGCAAAAGATTCTTTCACTTTCTGTGCGAGTTCTCCATATTTCTGCTTTTCATTTTTCTTCAAAACTTCTGAAAACTTTTGCATGATACAAAGCGCATTATACCAGTAAGCATTGATCTCCACCGGTTTCCCATGTCTTGGTGTCGGAAGGATTTCTCCCACACGTACATCCATCCATGTCACCTGATCCTGCCCCGCTCCGGCACTGATAAGACCATCTTCTTCCATATGGATATTGAAATTTGTTCCTCTCTCATAACCGGAAATAATCCTTTGCATTACCGGATACATTTCCTCTACAAATTTGATGTCCTGAGTTTTTTCATAATATAACCACACGCAGTTGATAAATAATAGTGCCGCATCTACAGTATTATAAAGTGGCTCATTCTCCCCCTCCGGGAACAGATTTGGCATCAATCCATCTTTTTCATAAAATGCAAATGTCCGCAAGATTGATTTTGCACTTTCAACTCTTCCTGTGGAGATGCAGATTCCCGGAAGTGCAATCATTGTATCTCTTCCCCAGTCTTCGAAAAATGGAAAGCCGGCAAGGATGGTCAATCCATCCGTAGACTCTCTTTTTGAAAGGAACTTGTCTGCACTACAAACCAGTGTCTGTGCCAGTTTATTTTTCAAACCTGAAGTCTTTATAAGCTTCTCTTGATGATGGTTCTGTTCTTCTTTCATTTTATCAAATATTTTTTTTGCGTCTATACCTTTCAGACTTTCCATCGAATAAATCACTGTTAAATCTGTCTCTTCCCCTGGATTTACTCGTTTTTTAATCTGATAAACTGCGCCTGCTGTTCCATTTTCCCGTCTTCCATCACATTCATCGTAGCTATAAAAATACGTCTCTTTCTTTTCTGTGAATCCTTCTACTTCTCCATTTGTTTCAAAGAAAAGAGCATACTTTCCATCGGTAATCTTTTGCTCTTGTCTTGAAAATATCTTATCTTCTTTCAAATCTTCCCCTTTGGGTTCAAATTGAAAAAACGGAGTTACACAGAGAGCGGCCTCTTTCTGACCACGGTTTTTCAGATGATAATTCACTGCAATCTGATTGCTGCCCTGTGCCATCACAATCTCTTTTTCTATCTCTATTCCGTTTATCAGATAACGCCACGAAGGAAGAATTTCAAAAGAAAATTCTGTAAGATAACGGTATCCTTCTTCTTTTGTTCCATCTGCAAATTCCTGGGTTGAAAGAACATATTTTGATTCTCCGATATCCAATTCTTCCTTCATCCGATGAATCATATTTATCCTATGATTTGGAGCTTTCGTACATGACATGAATACCGAATGGTCATTTCTTGCCACAGCTCCGGTCATCGTAAGCGAAGAAAAACCTCCCAGACCATTAGTTAAAAGATAGCAGTTTTCAAGTCCTCTCTCCAACGTTTTCCAATCCTGTCTGCCATAGATCCACTTCATGCATTACTCCTCCTTAATCATTATTTACGTCCAAGTATCAACACGCTCTGCGGTGCAGCTTCTATCTGTCTGTCTGCACAGATTCCTTTTTCCCAACACCAGCTATCATCTGCATCGCTTAAGATTTCCCAGCCGTCATCCAAATATTTCACTTTATAACTACTTTTTTTTGCATTGTAAATTATCTTCACCTGACTCCATCTTGATGCTTCATCATTGAGCACAGTAAAACCTACTACGTCTTTTTCTTTCCACATATCCGTGATTTGTTTATAACTGTCTTTTGATTTGTCACAAAGTCCGGAGAGCTGTTTTCGAAGTGCAATCAATCCCTGATAATAATGAACCAGTTCCCTATTTTCCCATGCCTTTTCCCAGTTGATACGATTCAGGGAAATCGGAGCCTTAAAGGTATTATCCTGTCCATCTTTTGTACGGGCAAATTCTTCTCCTGATAAGAAAAACAATGTTCCCTGACAAGTCATATAAACTGCCGCTGCCATTTTATTCAGCCTCATACATTCATTTTCCTCTACGACTGTCTCTTTTAATTTATCCCATAATGTATGATTGTCGTGTGCCGATACATAAGTAACAATCTGCGAAGGTGCTTTCACATTTTCAAAACCTTCTGCTTGATAAGGATTTGCACACCACGCTGTCACACTTGCAAGCATTTCATCTTCTTTTCCTTCTGCGCCGTTTATAAACCCTGCTTTCTTTGCACGTAGTGCAGAACCTTTGATTCCATCTCGGGTACTGTCACAAAAAGCCCCGATATTTTCATCCAAAAGTCCGATATTTTCTTTTGCTGCCAGTTTTTTATTGCCTTCTACAGCTGTCTTATCCGCCGCCCATGGCTCTCCGTAAATGATCTTCTTTCCTTTTCCGTATCTCTGATCCAGTTCACTTCGGATCCGGTTCATCAGATCTACATCCAGAAGTCCCATCAGGTCAAAGCGGAATCCGTCAATATGATATTCCTCTGTCCAGTAAAGCACTGATTCCAGAATATATTTCGCACACATCTCTCTTTCGCTTGCAACATCATTTCCACATGCAGAACCATCGGAGATCTTCCCATCCGGAAATACCCGGTAAAAATACCAAGGTACAGTTCTCTGAAACCAGGAGTCCAGTGAATAAGTATGGTTGTAGACAACATCCATGATTACACCAAAACCAGCTTCATGAATTGCCTGGATCATTTCTTTCATTTCCCGAATTCTAACTTCACCATGTCTGGCATCTGTCGCATAGGAGCCCTCCGGCACATTGTAATTGACTGGATCGTACCCCCAATTGAATTCAGTATCTTCCCCTGCTTCATTTACAGAACCATAGTCATACATCGGCATGATCTGAATGTGTGTCACCCCGAGTTCTTTTAAATAATCCAGACCGGTCGGATGAATCCCATCCTTATTCAAAGTCGTATGTCTGCACGTAAATGCTTTGTATTTCCCACGATATTCTTCCGGAAAACCACCCGCCTTATCCCATGAAAATTCTTTTACGTGAAGTTCATATACGATTCTCTCCGGTCCTTCTTCTGGTGTCTGATCTTTTTCCCATCCTTTTGGATTGGTCTTTTTCAGATTCACTGCCATGCTGCGCAATCCGTTAACTCCGCATGCCTTTGCATATGGGTCTGCTGATTGGACTTCTTCGCCATTGCGTGTAATCAGATAATCATAATAAACACCGTGAAGTTCTTCTTTGCTCTCCCAACTCCACACACCCTTTTCTTCTTTTTTCATCGGAATCTGCTTGTATGCATTTCCTCCATCTCCTGTCTGATACAGGTTTAAACTAATGCATTCCGCCTGTGGTGACCACAGGCGGAATGTCGTTCCTTCTTCTGTACATTCTACGCCAAGATTATTTTCCTCATAAATATAATTTTCAAGAAACTCTTTTGTAGAATAATATTTTTTTAATTCTATTTTATCTTTCATCATCTTTCTTATCCTTTCACTGCACCTGATACTCCATCTACATAGTATCTCTGCATGAACAAGAACAGAATCGCAATCGGAATTGAAATCAGAACTGCCCCAGCTGCAAAACTGGTGTACCAACTGTCAATATATTCTTTTTCCAACATTTTCCAAAGTCCAATTGCAATCGTATACTGGTCTGAGTTTGCTCTGCAGATTACCTTTGCAAAAATGAAATCGAGCCACGGAGCCATGAAAGATGTCAGCACTGTATATACAATGATCGGCTTACTAAGTGGCAGTGTGATCTTGCTGAAAATCTGCCATCTGGTACATCCATCCAAAAGTGCAGCTTCATCAATTGCAACCGGAATTGTATCAAAGAATCCTTTTGCAATCTGGAAACCCAGTCCTGCACCACCGGAATAACATAAGATCAGAGCCAGTTTAATCAGGTTTCCTTCTGTAAGTCCCATCGCCTTTAAGATAAAGTACACAGCGATCATGGACATAAATCCCGGGAACAATCCCAAAATCATTGCCATGTTCATATATGGTTTTCTCATTTTAAATTTCAGTCTGGACAAACAGTAGGAAACTGCCAGCACATAAAATGCTGATAAAATGCAGGAACAAATTGCAATAAACAATGTGTTCATAAACATCTGCGGGAAATTCAAAATGGATGTATCAGTAAACAGTTTTATATAGTTGTCAAGCGTAAATGCTTTCGGGAAGAAGGTTGATACGTAAGAGCCTTTTTCCGCACGGAAGCTCGTCAGAATTACCCATGCAATTGGGAAAAGCCAGATAATTGCCAACACCGCAAGAACAATATGTACGATCGTATTGTTGATCATTTTCTTCTTTTTTGCAGATTGTAATTTCTTTCCTGCCATGATTAAAATCCTCCTTCTTCTTTATAGGATTTACTGTTACGGTATGTAAGAAGGCAACCGATTGCCAGAATGATAAAGGTCATAATTCCGATTACCGCACCAATGTTATAGTACTGTTTATCAATTGTCAGTTTGTAAAGCCATGTAACCAGAAGGTCTGTCTTACCTGCAGTTGAAGAAAGGTTTGTTACCGGATCTCCTCCTGAAAGAAGATAAATGACATTGAAGTTATTGACATTTCCCGTAAAGGTTACGATCAGATACGGTGTTGTCACATACAACATATATGGCAACGTGATCTTTGTAAATGTCTGGAATGCATTTGCTCCATCCACTTTTGCGGCTTCATAAAGTTCTCCCGGGATGTTCTGAAGTACACCTGTCAGCTGAAGCAGTGTATACGGTACTCCTACCCAGACATTGATGATGATAACAGTCACTCTCGCCCATGTCGCATCTGTAAAAAACGGAAGGCTTGCATCCCTTGCGATCAATCCAATATTTCTGAGAAGTACGTTGACCGCTCCTTCCGGCTGCAACATGGTACGCATGATCAAAAGAGATACAAACATCGGCACTGCACAGGAAAGAACAAAACAAAATCTCCAGAATCCTTTTGCTCTTGTTCCCTTTCTGTTGATCAGAAGGGAAAGGATCATTCCAAAAATATAATTGCTGAAAGTTGCAAAAAACGCCCAGATGATCGTCCATCCCAGAACAGACCAGAAGGTACTTCCAAGAATACTTTCGGAATCAAACAATGTCTTGAAATTATCAAGTCCCACCCAGTCAAACAGCATCAGATGGTTGCCGATACGGCTGTAATTAGTAAATGCCATACAGATCATGAACACCAACGGAAGTACAGTAAACACAAAGATGAATGCCGTTGGTGGCGTCATAAACAAGCGATACAGATTCTCATGCAGAAAGGATTTCAGATCTTCTGCAAATGTATTTACATGCATTCCCGCTTTCTGAATACATTCTGCTTTATATGCACTTCTTAAGGTTCCTCTCCATACAAGAATCATAAGAATTGTCAACAAGATTGTCGCCACACCATAAAGTAAAATCAGAACGGACTGATCTCCTTTTGTGTAAATATAGATTTGCTTCGCTTCATCCCATACTTCTTGCTGCTGCACAGTTCCAAGTGTCCGTAAACCACCGATAAACCCAATTCCATTTACTGCCATAAAGACGATGTAGGCAATTTCAACTGCCAGATACAAAAGTCCTTTGATAATCTGACCATGTACAATGTTTCCAAATCCCATCAGAATCATGGAAAGCTTAGTCTCTACTCCACCTTTTTTCACTGCATTTTTGCAGGTATATGGCGTTGGAAATTCATTGATTTTTTTCTTAAACATACTCATTCCGCTCACCTCTTAATTAATTCCATTGCTGTTCATTGCTTCATTCATTGCTTCCGTCTGTTCTTCGGCATTTTCGTGTGTCACACTCTTGTTACGAATTCCTTTTCCCATATTCTCGACCGGTGTCCAGCAATTACTCATGGATGCCACGAACGGCTGGAGTATTGATGTATTATTAAAGGTATCATTCTGTGCCTGAACAAGAGGATCGGATGCAATATCCTTTTCTTTCAGAAGTTCTGTATTACATGGAATCACGGTTCTCATCTCGTAGTGTGCTCTCTGTGCATCACTTCCTCCCAGATAAACAGCAAGTGCAACTGCCTGTTCCATACATTCACTATGTGCATTAACTCCGATTGCCTTTGAACCGGCATATGCTAGCATCTGCTTCTCTTGTCCGTTAATTGTATAAGTCGGAAGCGATGAAACTGCCATATTCTCTCCAAGTGCTTCTTTTATTGCATTTGCATCCCACGATCCGGTAAACATTGCCTTTACACTGCCATCACGAAGTCCTGCAAGTCCTGATCCATCTGCATCAATTTTAAAATTTGGATTTGCTGCCAGATCAATTGCATAATTGGTTGCTTCCACTGCCTTTTCTCCTGCAAAATCAACTCCTTTTGACTCATCTGTTCCATCTCCAAACAAGGTGCATCCATTTCCCAGATAGAATGCCGGAAGATACCACGAATTAGTAAATGGGAAGGATACTGTTCCTTTTTCCAGCATCGTATCCAGATTTTTCACATCTTCTTCTGAAAATACAGACTTGTCATAAAACATATACCAGGTATTAGTTGTAAACGGAACCCCGTAAAGTTCTCCGTCAACCGTCAACGAATCTAGAAGCTCTTCCGAGTTGGTTGATTCAATCTCTTCTTTATACTTTCCACCAAATTTTGCTACTGCATCCGCATCTGTAAGCGATGTGATCCTATCATTTGCATACAAAAATACATCTGCGCTTGCTTCCGGATCCTGTGCCACCTGATCTGCGGCAGTCGCTTCGTCAGCTACTCCATAGACAAATGTAATATCCCATTCCGGGTGCTCTTTTGCAAAATTGTTACACATTGTCTGAAGCCATTCACCACTGTCTTTTGACTGATCTTCGGATGGAGACCATACCATCAGTCTGACTTTTTCTGACCTTTTATCCGCCGTACTGCTCCCGCATCCGGTTAGTGCTGCTGCCACCAGCGTTACAGTCATGATTCCTGTTAGAAATGTTGCTAGCCCTCTTTTCATCGTCTTTCTTCCTTTCATTTTCTGTTTCGTATTGTTTCGTTAAACTTAATATACGTCTTTTTCAATTTTTCGTCAATCTCTTTTCAATCCGCTGCTTTTTTTGTTATTTTTTCACATTTCCCACCTTGTTTTTTTGTGCATTATTTTTTATTTTCTTGTTTTCGAAACTCGTCTAAACTTTTATTCTTCCTATAGTTCATTGCTTTTTACTATATCATTGTATATAATAAAATAAGATTTATTTTCCTACTTCATGAAAGGATCACATATTATGACTACAATCCAAGATATTGCTGATAAGATGAATGTTTCCAAGAGTACTGTATCCAAAGCACTCAATGATGCACCTGATATCAGCGAAACTTTACGGAAACAGGTTTTAGAAACTGCTGTAGCCCTGGGTTATACTAAACTACGTCGTTATAAGAAACCCGTAAAAAAAATCTGTATTATAACAGAAAAAGAGAATATACAATACGAAGAGCCACATCATTTTGCCTATGACATTCTGCTTGGTTTTCGCCAAATGGCTGAACCAGCCGGTTTTGATATTGAAATCGTACCTGTGGACGTTCAAATGCAACGGAACCAACGTTATGATGTTTTTATGTTGGAGCATGATTACGTAGGAGCTTTTGCAATCGGCTTTTCCCTGAACGACCCTTGGATTCAGGATTTTAAAACCAGCCACACTCCTGCCGTGCTTTTCGATAACTATATTATTGGGAATCCTTCTACTGCTTATGTAGGTATTGATAATGATGAGGGAATGGAACTTGCTGTCTCTTATCTTGCCGGACTTGGTCATCGTAAGATTGCCTATCTCAGCGGTTCTCTTGGCTCTCAGATTCTTCAGATACGACATGCAGCCTTTCTCCGTGCCATGCACCAGCATGGACTGAAGACTTCTTCTGATTCTACCGGCTGCTCTTATTATTTGTCTGAATGTATGGAAAAGCACCTGCCTCGGTTTCTGGAAAAAGGAATGACTGCTATCATCTGTAGTCAGGACACTCTTGCCAATTCAGCCCTTATCCAGTGTCAACAACTAGGATACAAGGTGCCTGAGGATATCAGTATTATTGGATTTGATGATATTCCGATTGCAGCATATACGTCTCCTCCATTGACTACAGTCAGACAAGACCGGCTTGAACTTGGGAAAAGCGGGTTCTTTGCACTATCAAGCCTGCTTAATAGCATTTCAATCAGTACATTTTTGTTACATGCGCAGCTAATTGAACGAAAATCTACGGGAGAAGTTCCTGTGACATAATATTTATCTAATTATTTTTATACAAAAAGGTTAGGAAACTCCCTTTCGGTTGTTTCCTAACCTTTTTTGATGGCATCTTTTATATTTTCCCAGTCCTATCCTAACCATATACCCAGCTTATTTTTTTCTATATTTTAACGGAGAAACTCCATATGTTTTTTTGAAGCTTCTGATAAAATAGCTTACATTCTGATATCCACTCTGCATTGCGATCTCTGTAACAGGAGTATCCGTATCTTGTAACAGCTGTTTTGCATGCTCTAACCGTAAATGTGTTATATATTGCGAAAGTGTAATATGAAAATGTTCCTTAAAATATCGCGATATATATTTTTCCGAAAGATGAAACTGCTCACCGAACTCTTTTAATGATATCTTTTCCATAAAATTCTGCTGTATATATGAAATCATTTCTTTTTCTATCGTATTTCTCCCGCTTTTATCATTTTCGATTACAAAGCCCCTCTCCCACATTTCAAGAATAAATTGTAAAAGAATTATTTTTGTCTTTATCTGAGCAGTTATTATGGACTCAGTTTTCTTATTTTTTGCCACATATATTTCAACCAACTGCTCACATAGTTCTTTTGCTGTATCTTTTACTCTTGGACTTATCATCAGATGACCATTTTTTAACGGCTCCAGTAATTTAGCATCCAACATGTCATTTATACAAAAAGATATGTATTTTAACGGAAAAAGGAAAGTAAAATAATCCACTGTACCAGTCTGTGAACCCATAAAATGCAGATTACCCGGCGACACTACAAAAGCATCCCCGGGGGTTCCAATATAATTTTCTCCTGATATACTAACAGTCAAAAAACCACTTTTTACATATATAATTTCCAGTTCATCATGCCAATGAACCGGTATCTGAAATGATCGTCCTTCATTTTTTATATGATATGTACTAAACGGATCATCCTTTGTACCATGTGGTTTATTTTCCTTTAATTCAAAGTACATAATCTCTCCTATACTTCTATAAGACCTTTACTTTTCCATTTTCCACTCTTCCATCTAAGTACCATTCCCACTGCTCTCGCACATTCGTCACCTGCCATAGCAATATATGCTCCTACAGCCAGAAGTCCCATGTGTATTCCGAGAAAATAAGTTCCGCCAACTGCAAACAAATACATAAATATCGCACCTAATATAACCGGAAAAAATGCGTCTCCGCTCGTTTTTAACGCCTGCCCATATACAAGGTTTGTTACCCTTCCAAGTTCAAGAAATATATCTACTATTAACAACTTTACCACAAGATTTATCATCTGTATATCATCCGTAAATATATGCACGATAAAATGTCCGGCAAATGCAAATGTCACGGAAAAGCATGTCGCTGTGATGATACCATATATCGCAGCTTTTCTCGTCCCCCTGTTACATTCCTCAAACTCTTTTGCTCCAATTCTCCAGCCGGTCATAATTGCATTTGCCTGAGCAAGGGCAGCTCCCACGCAATACGAGAAATTTGCAATCTGTATCGCATATGAACGCGCTGTAACATTCATTCCATCCACATCCATCTGATTCATAAAACGCACTATAAATGTCATTGCGATGTTGTAAAGTGCTGTTTCAAGCGCAGAAGGAAAACCAATCTTAACAATCTGTGCAAATATCTTTCTTGATGTAATTCGCTCAGGACTCTGCTTTGCTTTTATAAGTACTGCCCCCATGCCGGCTACAATAATAAGATTTACAACTCTCGAAATAACCGTGGCAACAGCAACTCCCATCACACCCCAGTTGAATGCAAATAAAAATACTGAATTAAGTATTATATTGAGAACATTTCCAACAACAGTTCCTATCAAAGAATGTTTTGTATATCCAAACACTCTCAAATAACTGGAGAAAATAGGAATCAGTGCATTTAAAAAACATGTGCCGCCAACAATTCTAAGATATATTTCAGCCGGCTCAAGCAAAGCCGGAGCAATACTTACGATTCTAAGTATCCCACCAGAAAAAGTAGCAAGAACGACAGACATTACGATACCTATCAATGCGTTGAATATAAGTCCAAGTTGCCTTGCCTGATATGCTATCCCCGGTCTTCCAGCTCCGATATTTTGTGACATAACGGCTATCATACCCGATGATATTACTCCAAACATAATAATAAAAACACCTATATATGTATTTGCTGTTCCCACTGCTCCTACAGCCTGATCACTTACAGATGATAGCATAAGCGTATCAACCATACCTGAAAGCATATAAAATAAAGTTTCTAAGCATATTGGCACAGATAGCTGTGTTAATGTTTTTCTTTCCGCTGCCATAGTTTTTCTCCTCACATACAATTCAAGAATACCATATCAATAATACGATATATTTCTATGTAATTCTTGTATAATATCATGTGAAAATTGCACTATTTCCACTTTATCTTAAAGAGCACTGGGTACGAGCTAAATTGATTACTCATGCTTACAAGGATTTGCAAATCAGGATAACTTTTTCCGTTTTCCCAATTTGAAACAGTTTGCCTGGTAACATGAAATAATTTACCAAACTCCTCTTGTGTTAATTGATTGTCTTTATTCTTTTAACACCAGTTCTTTTTCTTATTTTCTATACAGTTTTCCAGTCTTCTACACTAAGGATTGCTTCATGTTCGCGTCCACCTGCATGGTAGTAGATATCCTGAAATTCTGCATATTTTTTTAGTTTGTCCTTCTGTGCATCCAAGCTGTAACCATCAACCTGAATTGCTGTTGATACACGAGTATATATGTAGCATTTTGTTTTCTTTTTCAATAACCTAACCTCCCAGTTTATTCATTTGTCAATTTTCCCGACTGCTCAGCTAACTTCTTTTCTTCTCTCTTTACCCTACGTTCTAATTTTTTAATATCTTCTGATGCGGGCAAATTTTCTGGCTTAATCCCCCTCTGCCCCAGCATATCCCTAACTGACGTATTATTTTCAACATGCTCAACAGTAATAGCCGTCTCACCCTGTAAGTCTTTTTCTTCAACATTATAATTTGTCATTTCAGTTGCAAGGTTCTTTGCAGCAATAGTAAGTGTTGGTAAAAAATCTGCAAGCGGCCTTTTATCTTGCACTCCTAAACGTTCTTTCATTTGTTTTGTAGTGAATCCTCCAAATAAAGCCTGATCCCCCTTAGATCGGATACGTCCAAATCCAGCATCATCAACTCCACGTTCATATATATTTTGAGACAGTCGTTTTTCAGATTCTCGAAGCTTTCCTCTTGCCTCAGTTCTTTCAATATAAGAAATCCTTTCTTCTATCAATTCCTGTTTTCTTGTTTGAACTGCAAAATAGCTTTGTGCAAAAGCGATCTGTTCTTTACGAGGATCTCCGTTCTCTGCAATAAGATAACATGCATAACGTGTAAGCATATAATCTTCTACTTCTCTATTTGCGCCACTTCCCAGAATAACCATTTTACTGGCATCAGCAAAATGGTCCTCTACTACAATGCCATTATTTGCACAAGCAACTTTTGCCTTTAATAAAACATTTTCAAAATTTTGCCATTTTGAATAATCTAGCAAATGCATTAATTCACGTGCATACCAAAATTCAACTCCGTTTTCTTCATGCCTAATTTCATCAAATCTTTTCTTATAATTCATTATCATTTTCTTTTCCATATTAGACTTTCTCCTCCCACATTAAACCATTTTACTGACGTCAGTAAAATGGTCTATTCCTCTTTTTCCCTCAGTTTGTCATAATACGCTTTATACCTATAAATCGTCCGCTCACTGACATTGTTCCTCTTCGCAATTTCTACCATTGTCATGCCGCTCTCATACCCAACAACAAAATCATTATAAATTGCCATCCACTTGGCGTTATGTTTCTGACGACCGCTTAACTTACGATTTCTGTAATACTCCAATTCCTCCCGGAGTTCTGCATTCTCTTTTTCCAACTCCTCAATTCTTTTTAATGCCTCTTCAAGTGTTACAGTTTTCTCCATTACTCTGTCCTCCGTTCATGTCATTTTCGTTTTGTCTATATTATAAATACCTATGTCACTTTAGTCAATTCGATTATGTCATGTCGTATCATTTTTTACAATAGCTTTCATACAATCGAAATACCGCTGATATCTTTTACAGGCTAAACTTCTCCAAAAGCAGTCAGCCTGTATGTTTTTTATCCAATCACGTAAAATCCATTTTCTTTTTATTGCCGGTCCATATTTTAAGATCAGTGCTGTCACAACATCCACACATCTCTCAAATCAGTCTTAATACATCAGTATTATTACCTTGTCCCTTGAACACTTCCATATCTGCAAAAAGGACATCCCCTAACCTGTAAAATCTACAGTTCCGGAATGTCCTTTTTTCCATACTTCACTATATTTTTAACACATGATACTGCTTATCCACAATCTATATGATTCCAAAATGTCTAAATGCCTGCATAATCGCATCTTCCTTCTCCGGTGTACACTGTGGCTGTCTCGCATTCTCTGATTTAGCCGGATTGAAGTTCTCACCGACATCTAATCCACACTTCTTCTTAATCTGTGCGATATACAGTGATGAAACCTTCAGTCCTGTCTTTTCAAGTACATATGCCTTTATCTGCTCATAAGTTGCTTTTCCCTTAAATTCAGATAAATCCATATCCTCCAGAGAGAAGTCCACCTTCACTTTTCTGCTATCGACCATTCCCTTGGAAAGCAAGACAACCGTCTCACAGAACATATTTTATCGCAAGGCTTTTAAAAATGGAATAGATTTTACCAAACGACAGTTTTCAAAAAACTTATATCGGTTGCATTTTGTCAAAAGTACAAAACTTTTTGAAGCCAAGTGCTTTTAATTCCTGTTATGATACTGAGGATATCCCAGCAATACTTGCTATCCCTGATACCTTATTCTTTCTACCAGCGTTTCCTTTTTCAGATTACTGCTTAAAACACAGGAAAGCACAATTTGTAGAATACCAACCAGAAGAATCATAACAAGAATCGGGATAAGAGGAACGTGATAAACGTTCATTCCAAAAATCCCATTATGCTTCGCATAGGAAAACAGTGCATAGCCAAGGGGCAGACCGGCAGCAAGTGCGACGCAGATGGTGCCAACCGTAAAAATCAAGCCCTGTATTTGTAAGCTCAGATTCAACTGCTTATTGGTCATGCCTACCGCTTGCAGCACACCGTATTCCTGCTTCTTCGTGGTGATATTGATGATCATGGTGTTTGCCATATTCATAAAACCGATGAGTCCTACAACCGCCATAAACAGATAACAGCCAAGCTTCATCATGCTGCTTGCAAATTCAGCAGATTGTAACCGCGCATGATAAGTATCCATTTTTATATGCGAAGTATTAGAAATCAAAGTATTCAGACTTTGTTCTACAGATGCCACATCTTTTTTATCACAGTCCACCCACAGATAGCCATAGGCTGTTCCCCTCGGATTCATGGAACGATATACACCTTCCGGAATGACAAGATAAGTGTCCGCACTTACAAAAGATCCTGCAATCTTTCCCTGATAGGTATAGGTTCCACTTCCATTCTCAAAGTCAAATGCAATGGATTCACCCAGAGCATATCCATCTTGTTCCATCCACGTTGACCAGCCAAAGAAAATATCACCATTCTTTACCGCCTGATCATAGTCCATAGAGCCAATATCCCCTTCTTGGCGCATAAAATCAAAATCCTTTTTACTCACAATAGTAGTCGGAAATCTTGTTCCGTTCAGATTTACAGAGACAATCTCTCTCGGCATGACATCTGTTACTCCCGGAATGCTTTTGATTTCTTCAATCAGCGAATCATTCAATGGATCATCCGTCAGAATCGTATCCAGATTATTCTCCGGATATTTTTCATCATACTCAGCAGAATAGTCAAGCTGCAGTTCAAATTGTCCATGATTTATGTAACGACGTGCTTCATGCTCCGTGTCAATATTTCCCACATAATTAGAGATAATCACAAACAATGAGCAGGAAAACCCCATTGTGAGGATGGTACCAATGGTTCTTTTTGGATTACCCGTTATATTTGCCATTGCCATAGAAAACACGGTGACATTTTTTCTGCCATTTCGTTTTCCTTTTTTGTGTGTTTCTGCATTTTCTAAATACCGTGTTGCTTCGATAGGTGAAATCCTTGAAACAATTTTCATTGATTTGCGCAGTGCCAAAGCAACGGTAAGAAATGATACGAAAATACATAGAAGTATAACAGGCAGGGAAAACAGTGGTACCTGCTGATTTTGGACTCCCATAGAACCAGTTTGGGTTGATACAAGGTTTCCCTGTTCTACCAGCCAGTTAAAACCGCATTTTGCAATCAGAAAACCAAGAAGCAATCCAACCGGTATTGAAAAAAATGTCAAAAAAATGCCCTCTCTGAAGATCAGTTGTTTCATCTGCTTTTTTGTCGCTCCCAGAGCCTTGATTTTTCCATACTCCTGTATCTTGTTGACAATACCGACCTGAAAAATATTATAAATGACCACAACAGAGAAAAGTACAATTGCAAGAATCAGAATTCCACATACCGCAATCGTTTCATAACTCGGCTGCAAGACCCATTGCAGATAGAAATCATTGATTATAACATTTTTTTCTTCGATTCCACAAGATGCTGCAATCTGCTTTATAACCGGTTCAATATTATTCATAGACACATTTGCAGAATCATTTAAAGTAAAATAAATATTATACTGTCTGTCATTCTCTGCGACGTGCTCATCATAAAACTCCTGTGACCCAAAAGCAACATAAGATGCCTCGATGGTATACTCATCCCGGTCATATAGGATTCCGCTGACAACAAACTCTTCCGGCTTATATTCTGACCGCATCCCTGCACGGTAATCCAGTGTAACCGTATCTCCGACCTTTACATCATCATATCCCATTGCACGAAAAAACGCTCTTCCGGCGGCAATTTCCTGCATTTTTTCCGGATACTTTCCTTCCTTTAATTCATATTCCTTATTATAGGGAAGCATTTTTCTTGCAGTCTCATCCATGCAGACAAACCCGCCATTTTCATTGCCTTTTATGATGCCTTCTGTACACATAATTCCTATTGCATCTATTTCTGCACGGCGGCTTACTTCCTTTAACTGCGATCCGTCTGCTGCGACAAACAAACCATAATTGCTTCCATATGAGCCTGTCGCCTGACTTTTCTGTAAACGGATCATTCCATTTCCCACAGTACTGATAATCACAAGCAGCATCGTAGTCAGACATATGGACATCATAATCAGTATACTTCTTGTCTTGTTCTTTTTGTCATTGCTATATGCAATCCTGCTTATTGTCTTCATCTGAAATCCACCACCTGTCCGTCCTCAATCACCAGAATACGGTCAGCGACCTGTGCAATTTCGTCATCATGGGTAATCATTACAATTGTCTGTCCATATTTTTTTGCTGTCATCTTAAGCAGAGCGATTACCTCATCACTGGTCTTAGAATCAAGATTTCCTGTCGGCTCATCTGCAAATATAATTTCCGGACGATTCACCAGTGCTCTTGCAATTGCTACTCTCTGCTGCTGTCCTCCGGATAACTGATTTGGCAGATTATAAATCCGGTTTTCAATCCCCAGAGTTGCAATGATATCATTTACATACGCTTCATCCACTTTTCTTCCATCCAGCCCCAGTGGCAGTACAATATTTTCCCAGACATTAACAGATGAAACCAGATTAAATGCCTGAAAAACAAATCCGATTTTTCTTCTGCGGAAAACAGCAAGGGCATCTTCCTTCATCCTGTATAAATCTTTCCCTGCTAAAGTAACACTGCCTTTTGTCGGGGTGTCTAGCCCCCAAGCATATGAAGTAATGTACTTTTACCAGAACCTGACTTTCCAACAATTGCGACAAATTCTCCCTGCTCAATCTGAATGTCCACCTGATTGACCGCTTTGACCTGATTCTCACCTGCGCCATAAAACTTACAAAGCTGCTTAGTTTCTAATATCACACTCATGTGTTGCCTCCTTTTCAATTCTGTAAAGCGTACCTTTTCAGCACGCTTTCTTTGCCTGTTTATATATTTGGTCATTTTTCAACCTACATCCAAATTGTATCAGGACAATCTTTCATTTCACTTTCAAAAAACGAGCAGAAGTCTTACAGAATTGTAAGATTTCTGCTCACTTAAAATTTAACCAACATATGGTAATTGAATCACAAACGTGCTTCCTTTTTTCTTTTTGCCGGAGATTACCGTGATCATACCTCCGTGTTTTTCGATAATTTCTCTCGATAGAAAAAGTCCGATTCCCGTGCCACTCTCTTCCCTGACCTCCCTGGAACCTCCTCTGTAAAATCGTTGAAAAATTTTGTGATACTCATTCTGCGGAATACCGATTCCCTGATCCTCAATTTCCATTCTTACAAGATCGTTTCTTTTTTGTAACCGGATAAATATTTTTGAACCACCCGGACTGTACTTGACCGCATTATCCAGAACGTTGATAAAAGCTTCACCAAGCCACCTTTTATCCTGCACAACCATGCATGTTTCCAGCTCTTTTGCATAGTCAAAAACGAATTCAATTTCTTTCTCATCCGCTTTTGGATAAGTACGGTTCACAGCAGATATGACAGTATCCATAAGCGGAAGTTTTTTCTTATTAATCTGAATCAGTCCGGTTTCCATCTTGGATATTTCAAGAAGCGACTGCAATAATGTCTCCAGTCCATCCAGAGCACTCCGACAACGAATACGAAACTCCTCCTGTTCTGTGGCACTTAAGTCATTCTGCATCAGCACACTAAAACATGTATCCAAAGCTGCAACCGGTGTCTTTAGCTGGTGAGAGATATCAGAAACCATTTCTTTCGTGCTCTCTTTTTCTTCCCGTGCTTCTTCCTTTAGCAACTGAATATGATGTCCGATTGCTTCAAGCTGGTCATTCAATTTTTCCAGTTCTGCATGATTTTCCGTTTTCAGTAAATCATCAAATTTATTTTCACGGAATCTAATCAGAATTTCTTCCATCTGGTCTAAAATTTTCTGATGACACGCATCTTCTTTTTTCTTCCAATAAAATAAAAAAGTCAAGAGAAGCACACATATCACAGTGCTTACAGCACCGGTCACCATAACCTGATGCCGGAATTGCGAATAAAACACATTCCCTTTATTTCCCCAGTATCCATATTGCTCCAATAATCGCCTTCCCTGTTCGTTCGTTTCAATATCCTTATCCTTAAGCAATTCCGAAACAACATCCAGCCCGGAAAATTCTTCCTTTGCAGCAATCTCTGTCATAAGATTCATTTTATATTTATAATCTTCATAAAACACATACGTGGTAAAGCAATTTAATATTGCAAACAATAATATGACAGGCAAAACCAAGGAGAGCCCTGCTGTGATCTTCTTGCGATATCTCTTTGTCACTGCCTTACCTCTTGATTCCATATATACCCAAGACCTCTGATATTCTTTATATAGACCGGTGCAGCCGGATTGTCTTCGATTTTCTCACGGAGTCTTCTGATATTGACAGCGATTGTATTTTCATCCACAAAATCCCCTTCCAGATCAAACACATTTTCCAATATTTGTGTTTTTGAAAGAATCTGTTTCGGATTCTGAAGAAAAAAAGTCAGCATTTTCAACTCCGTTTTTGTCAGACTGATTTCACGACTCTTTATCAGGACTTTCATTTCTCCTGCGATAAATACGATATCTCCCGAAATCATCTTTCCGGCTTCCGTTTTCTCCTGTCTGCGGCGGAAATGTGCTTCTATTTTCAAAAAAAGTACCGAAAGACTAAACGGCTTTGTAATATAATCATCTGCCCCTGCTTCATATCCCATGACCTGATCCATCTCCTGATCTAGTGCTGTAAGACAAATAATGTATGTATTATAATTGCATCTCATCCACCTTACAAATTCCAGTCCATTCCCATCCGGAAGATTCACATCACAAATGGTAACATCCACATTATTATCACTTGCAATTCTTTTCGCTTTTTTCATTGATTCTGCTGAAAAAACCTCATATCCGGATTTTTTCAGTGAAAATGTAATTCCACGATTTAAATTTTCATCATCTTCAACCACGAGTATACCTGGCATAGCATATGCACCTCTCTTTATTAACTATTCGTCTTAAAATGCTTCAATGCCTCCACAATTGCACTTTCTTTATCTTCTGGGCACTGCGGTTGCCTGCTATCTTCATTTTTAGGTAAATTATTTTTGTTTCAGTTGGGACAAAAGAACAACCGTCTCAACATGCACACTCATCGGAAACATATCAGTCGCCTTCACCTTCCTGATCTCATACCCATTCTCCCGCAGATACTTCACATCCCGAGCCAAAGTCGCTGAATCGCAGCTCACATATACGATCCTCTCCGGCTCCATCTGAACCATCGTATCCAGTACGCTTCTCTCACATCCTTTTCTCGGTGGATCGACTACGATCACATCCGCTCTCGCATGCTCTCCCGGATGCTCTTTTGCATAATCCGCATAATACTCCGGCAGCACTTCTTCTGCCTTTCCTACAAAAAACTCCGCGTTTGTAATCTCATTGATCTTAGCATTATGCTTTGCATCTTCAATTGCCTGCGGCACGATTTCCACGCCGTAAACTTTCTGTGCTTTCTGCGCAAGGAAAAGGGAAATCGTTCCGATACCACAATACACATCCCAAACCGTCTCTTTTCCAGTAAGCCCGGCGTATTCCAGTGCGGTTCCGTAAAGTACCTCCGTCTGTACCGGATTCACCTGATAGAAAGACAGCGGTGAAATCTGGTATTTGACATTACCGATATAATCGGTGATATACGTCTGTCCCCAGAGCGGACAAACCTTTGATCCCATGATCACATTCGTCTTTTCTTTATTGATATTATAAGTAATACTTGTCATTCCCGGAATCTTTGTCAGCTTTTTCAACAATTTTTCACTGCTAGGAAGCTTATCCCCATTAATGATCAGACAAACCATGATCTCTTTTGTTGTAAATCCATACCGGACCAGGACATGGCGCACCAGCCCTTTGTGCCGTTCCTCATCATATGCAGAAATCTTCTCTTCCCGCATGTAGTCCAGAATCTGATCCAGGATCACTTTATTCTCCGGTACTCCAAGTACGCAGTCCCTGTTCGGAACCGGGATGATCTGATGGGTTCTTCCGGCATAGAATCCGGCAATCAGATTCCCTTCTTTATCCACCCCAATCGGGAACTGTGCTTTATTCCGGTAACGGAACGGTTCCTCCATTCCTGCGATCGGCTCCATGATCTGATCCATCAATTCTTCTTCCACACTGCCAAGACGGATCAGGTTATTTCTTACTTTTGTATTTTTAAACTCCAGCTGTTTCCGGTAATCCATCTCCTGAATCTGGCATCCGCCACAGCGTCTTGCCTCCGGACAGCGTGCAGATACACGAAATGCGGATTCTTTTACAATCCGCATTAATCTCGCATATCCGTAGTTCTTTTTTGCTTTCATTACTTTTACTTCAACGGTATCTCCAATGACTGCATCCTTGATAAACAGAGTATATCCATCAACCTTTCCGATTCCTTCACCACCGATTCCGATATCTGTAACTTCTACCGTCACTACGTCATTTTTCTTCATTTTTATACTCATCTTTCTTTCAGAACTTCTCTTAGATACTGGTCTTTCTTAAGTTAGATTCAAACAGACGGTTATAACCTAACCAGTCCTTTGTATCTTTTGCCTTAAAAATCTCTGTCAGTGTCTGCATCTTTGCATCAGCATTATCTGCACAATTAAGTGCCATTGCTTCAGCAAGCGCCGGTTTCTTCGGCGAACCGTATTCGAGTTCTCCGTGATGCGCTACGATACAGTGCTTTAATTCGCTGGCAAGCTTCTTTGGGAAATCCGGGATCTCACGAATTGCATCATCCAGCATTTCCACACCGATCACAATATGACCGAGTAGCTGCCCATCATCGGTATAATCATTATCCGGGAACAGGGAAAGTTCCTGTGTCTTTCCGATATCATGACACATTGCCGCTGTATACAGAAGATCCTTATTCAGGATCGGATATGCCCCTGCCATATATTCGCAGAATTTCACTACGCTTAATGTGTGCTCCAGAAGTCCTCCGGCAAATCCGTGATGTACACTCTTTGCTGCAGAATGTGCCTTGAAGCTCTTGATAAACTGTTCATCATTTACAAAATAATACCGGATCACCTGCTGCAGATACGGGTTCTTCACCTGCTTTCCATAACGCATCAGTTCTTCATACATTCCATCCACACTTTTCTCGCTGGTCGGCATATAATCCGCCGGATCGTATTCTCCCTCGTCTGCTACACGGAGCTGCTTGATGTTCATCTGAAGATTGCCGTTATAGCTGATGATCTCCCCGTAAACTTCAATAAAATCTTTTTCGCTGTAATCTGCAATTCCATTTGAATTCGGATCCCAGATCTTTCCATCTAAAGTTCCTGTCTTGTCCTGAAGGATCAGGTTGTCATATGGTTTTCCGTTCCTTGTCTCCGCACTTCTTTTCCCTTTGCAAAGATACGTATTTCTGATTGTCTCGCCTTCGTGTAATGTCTCAATATATCTCATGTCATTCCTCTTCCTGCTCTATATTTTAAATTTATGGTTGCTTTTTATCTGCAAATCTATTCTTTACTTCCAACTGTCACATCAAATGTTACATCGACATAACCATCTGCGCCACGCCTCTGCCCTTTGATCCTGATCTGTGTACCGGTTCCGGCTTCTGCGATCTGTTTATGAAGTCCTGCTATACCGGTGATATCTGTCTTGTTAATCTCTGTGATCACATCACCATTCTGGATCCCCGCCTGCATCGCAGGCGAATCAGCCTCTACTTCCCTGACATAAATGCCTTTCGGGATTCCCTGTTCGCCGGCAAGCTTCTCCGTCACTACAACTCCGTGAACGCCAATATACGGAACTCCCTGTCCATTTGCCAGAAGTTCGATCTCTTCCTTGATATCCGAAATCGCATAGGCACTTACAAGATTTCCGTCTCTCTGCAATTCTGACTGGTCACAGATTCCAATCACTTCACCCGCCGTGTTAAACAGAATTCCGCTCCCTTTTTCACTTCCTGCAATATCTGTATCAAGCAGCCGGTACTGCCCGTCCGCCACTGTCCGGTAATTTCTGGTGGAACTGATGATCCCATATCCGACACCACCTGCATATCCAAACTGCTCACCAAGAACGATCACGCCGTCCCCACGGTTCACTGCATTAGAATTACCAAGCATCGCCGTCTGGATCTGGTTCCTCGTACTATCCGACAGATCTGATCTCTTAATCGCAATGATCGCAAGTCCAAGATTCCGATCCTGCTTTTTCAAAGTTGCGTTATATGTAGTATTATCTGAAAATGTGGCTTTCAGTGCTTCTGCATCTTTTACAATTCTTGCCGGTGCCGCAATCAAAAGATCTGCTCCATTATCCCAGAAAATAACTCCCGATACAGCCTGCTCCCCTGCATTCTCCCAGCCTTCATCCCGGTGCACGGCATAAATCTCAACCACACTTTTTCCTGCTGACAATGCCACCTGGTATAATGCATGGTTCATCTCCTGATAATCTTCGACAGTTAGATCCGGATACTGAATCTCTTCTTCCTGTGCTTCCTGATCCTTGGTATCCGTCTCATTCTCAACCGGAGTTTCCTCCTGATCCAGCGGAATCGTTACCTTCTCTCCGCCCAAATGTGTCATCGCCCATGGGCGAAGGGCATAAAACGCAAGACCTGCTGCAAGTCCAAAAATCAGTCCTCTTCCTGCAAGCCTGCACAGATTTCCCATGATTCCTTTTTTACTTCGCTGTTCATCTTTTACTGTTTCCTGCAAAAACGAATATTTTTCTTCCTCACTGTCGTGCGGTTCTTCGTTATGCTTATTCTCCCGATTATCAGACATTGTGCTTCTCCTTAGGCCTCCGGAGTGCTTTCAGCCACACCTGGTTTTAGTATACATGATTCCCCGCAAATGTTCAACGAAATTTCACCTTTCCACTTTCATTTAGACGGTAAATAAGTTAGAATAGAACCAGAAAAAATATGAGGTATAAATGTATTATGAATCAAAAATCTTTAACAAAATTGGAATTTCCAAAAATTATAGAGATGCTGACCGATCACGCTTCTTCCCCTGGCGGAGCTTCATTCTGCCGACGGATCAAGCCGATGACCGACCTTAACAAAATCATCACTGCACAGGAACAGACTGCCGCAGCATTTACCCGCATTGTAAAGAAGGGAATTCCTTCTTTCAGCGGCTGCTATGCTGTCTCCGACTCTCTTAAGCGCCTGGAGATCGGAAGTGCCTTAAGCGCACCGGAACTCCTCCGGATCGGCAAGCTTCTTCAGACAACCGCCCGGATCAAATCCTACGGTCGTCATGAAAATGCAGACGATCAGGCAGATTGTCTGGATGTATATTTTGAACAGCTTGCGCCGCTTACACCACTTTCTGCCGAAATTGACCGCTGCATTCTTGGTGAAGATGAGATCAGCGATGATGCCAGCAGCAAATTAAAGCAGATCCGCCGCAGTATTAACGGCATGAATGACAAGATCCATTCTACCATGACCGGACTTTTGAACGGTTCCATGCGCACCTATCTCCAGGATGCCATTATTACCATGCGTGGCGACCGTTACTGTCTCCCGGTAAAAGCCGAGTACCGCAGCCAGGTAAATGGTCTGATCCATGACCAGTCAGCAACCGGCTCCACACTTTTCATTGAGCCGATGGCCGTTGTCAAACTGAACAATGATCTGAAAGAATTATATGCCCAGGAGCAGGAAGAAATCCAGGTGATCCTTGCCCGCCTCAGTGTGGATGCAGCTGAATATATTGAAGAAATCCGTCTGAACTACAAAGCACTTGTAGAACTGGATTTTATTTTTGCAAAAGGTGCACTGGCACTGGATATGAACGCCAGCCGCCCAGTCTTTAACACCGAAGGCCGGATCCGGATCCGTGAGGGAAGACACCCTCTTCTGGATCGTAAAAAAGTTGTTCCGATCAGTCTGACACTTGGAGATACCTTTGATCTTCTCGTCATAACCGGTCCGAATACAGGTGGTAAGACCGTTTCCCTCAAGACTGTGGGACTTTTTACCTTGATGGGCCAGGCAGGTCTGCACATTCCTGCACTTGACCGTTCAGAACTTGCTGTATTTAACCAGGTTTATGCTGATATTGGTGACGAACAGAGTATTGAACAGTCTTTAAGTACCTTCTCTTCTCACATGACAAATGTGGTTTCTTTCCTAAATCATGTGGATGAGAATTCATTAGTCCTTTTCGATGAACTTGGTGCGGGAACCGATCCGACTGAGGGTGCTGCACTCGCTATCGCCATTCTGTCACATCTGCATAACCGTGGAATCCGCACTATGGCAACGACACACTACAGCGAACTGAAGGTATTTGCTCTTTCTACTCCGGGAGTAGAAAATGCCTGCTGTGAATTTGACGTGGAGACATTAAGCCCTACTTACCATCTTCTGATCGGTATTCCTGGAAAAAGTAATGCTTTCGCGATTTCCGAAAAACTCGGCCTTCCGGATTATATCATCCAGGATGCCAAAACGCATCTGACCGAGGAGGATGAATCTTTTGAAGATCTCCTTACTGATCTGGAACAGAGCCGCAAGACCATCGAAAAAGAGCGGGAAGAGGTTGCTTCTTACCGCCGCGAGATGGAGCGTCTCAAGTCCGAACTCAAGAACCAACAGGAAAAGCTGGATACACAGCGCGACCGGATCATTCGTGAGGCAAATGCCAGAGCAACCGACATTGTTCAGGAAGCCAAAGATTTTGCTGATGAGACAATGAAGAACTTCCGCAAATTCGGCAAAGCCAGTATTTCCGCTTCCGAGATGGAAAAAGAAAGAGAACGGATCCGCAAGCAGCTTTCCAAAACTGAAAATAAAAACCGTCTGGAAAAGAAAAAACCTTCCAAAGCTTACAAGGCAAGCGATTTCCATCTGGGCGATTCTGTAAAAGTACTGAGCATGAATCTGACCGGAACGGTAAATTCACTACCGGATGCCAAAGGCAACCTGTTTGTCCAGATGGGTATTCTCCGGTCACAGGTCAATATTTCCGATCTCGAACTGATCGAAGAACCGCTTACGGTTACTGCAAAACAAATGCGCAGAACCAGCAGTGGCAAGATGAAGATGGGCAAATCCATGCATGTCAGTCCGGAGATCAATCTTCTTGGCAAGACAGTCGATGAAGCAGTTGCCGAACTTGACAAATATCTGGATGATGCCTATATCGCACACTTAAGTCCGGTACGAATTGTACACGGGAAAGGAACCGGCGCACTCAGGAACGGGATCCATCAGTATCTGCGCCGCCAGAAACATATCAAATCCTTCCGGCTGGGAGCTTTCGGGGAGGGCGATGCCGGTGTAACTATCGTAGAATTCAAATAATCATTGGGGGAACTATCATGGTGACTAAACAGAAAATCTTAATTGTAGATGACGACGAGAATATTGCAGAATTGATTTCTCTCTACCTTACAAAGGAATGCTTCGATACGATGATCGTACACGACGGGGAAGAAGCTCTTACCGCATTTGAATCCTATCAGCCAAACCTGATGCTGCTCGACCTGATGCTTCCGGGCATCGATGGCTATCAGGTCTGTCGCGAGATCCGCAGTAAGCACAATACCCCAATCATTATGCTTTCCGCAAAAGGAGAAGTATTTGACAAGGTGCTCGGTCTGGAGCTTGGTGCTGATGATTACGTCTTAAAACCATTCGATTCCAAGGAGCTTGTCGCAAGAGTAAAAGCGGTACTCAGACGCTATCAGCCTGCCAAACCAGAAGCTCCTGCCGCCAGCCGCGGAAAGGTTGTTGACTATCCGGGAATCGAGATCAATCTTACCAATTACGCAGTAACCGTTGATGGTAAGAATGTAGATATGCCGCCAAAAGAACTGGAGCTTTTGTATTTCCTCGCCTCCTCACCAAACCAGGTATTCACACGCGAGCAGCTCCTTGACCAGATCTGGGGCTATGAGTATGTCGGCGACACCCGTACCGTTGATGTTCATATTAAGCGTCTGCGCGAGAAGATCAAGGATCATCCTTCCTGGGGACTTAGTACCGTCTGGGGAATCGGTTACAAATTTGAGGTGAAGTAATGAAAAGTACTCTTTACCTTAAATTTATCCTCTTATATATTATTCTCGGATTTTTAAGTATTTTTACAGTGGCATCCCTGTCATCCACATTGACAACCCACTATCTGGAAAGCAGCATTTCCGGCAATATGTATCAGTCGGCGAATCTGCTTGCATCCAATTATCTACCAGACTATTTTTCCGAAACCATTACTCTGGCAGATGTTTATACACAGCTCAATGGTATGAGCGATTATCTGAATTCAGATATCTGGTTTGTTGATAATGAGGGATCTTTACTTGCATCTGCCAAATCCGGCGATGTATCGTATGCCCCTTCCCAGATTGAAAATTTTGATCCTGCCGAATCCGGCGGCTCCACTTATCTGACCGGTGATTATCACGGGTACTTCAACTCAGAAATGATCACCGTGATTGCTCCGGTCACAGAGAATTTTTCAACCCACGGATATCTGCTTGTACATAAGCCTTACTCGCAGATCACAGACGCACATTCTGTTCTGATGCGTAACACGTATATCGTGATTCTGATCATTTATGTGCTCTCATTCATTATTTTGCTGGGTGTACATTTTCTGATCTACCGCCCGCTCGTCAAGATTACGAATGCAGCAAAGCAGTATGCTTCCGGCAATCTGGATGTTGTCATCCCGGTTAATACGCAGGATGAGATAGGATATCTTTCCGCATCTCTCAACTACATGTCTTCCCAACTGAAAGATATGGAGGATTACCAGAAGAAATTTGTGGCAAATGTATCCCATGATTTCCGTTCTCCTCTGACTTCCATCAAAGGCTATGTTGAAGCCATGGCGGATGGCACGATCCCACCTGAAATGCAGGGCAAATACTTAAATATCATCTTATTTGAAACAGAACGTCTTACTGACCTTACACGCGATCTGCTGACATTGAATGAATTTGATACGAAGGATCTTCTTCTTGATAAAACAGATTTTGATATTCACGAAGTGATCCGTAACACAGCAGCTTCTTTCGAAGGTACCTGCACTGCCAAAAAAATTTCTATCGAACTTCTTCTGGCAACTCGTACCCTGTATGTACATGCTGACCGGCACAAAATCCAACAGGTTCTATACAATCTGCTGGACAACGCGATCAAATTCAGCAATCCGGAGTCTACGATCACGATTGAAACCACACCGCGCGGTGACAAAGTATATACTTCCGTCAAAGATTATGGAATTGGCATTCCGAAATCAAGTATCAACAAAATATGGGAACGTTTTTACAAAAGCGATCTCTCCCGCGGAAAAGACAAAAAAGGAACCGGACTTGGGCTTTCGATCGTAAAAGAAATTATTCAGGCACACAATGAAAATATCAATGTGATCAGTACCGAGGGAGTTGGAACAGAATTTATCTTCTCCCTTCCACTGACGAAAAAATAGCAAAAAGAAACGGTTGTAGCCGGCATAAATAATATGTCACTCACAACCGTTTTTATATAAAAATGTCTGAAACCCATTTCCCACAGATTTCAGACATTTCTTCTTACTAATAAAGCATCTTCTTAATCGAATCTTTATTCATATTATCTTTTGTAACCCAGGTATATCCGGTACTTACCATTGCTTCATTTCCCTGACCAAGCACTGCTCTTGCGCAGGCAACAACCGTTGCATAGCCGATTCCGTATGGGTTCTGAACGATCAGTCCATCAATCTTTCCATCTTCCAGAAGCTTCATCTGATCCTCCCCGCCGTCAAAGCTCACTACCTTGATTCGGTCTTCCCCCGTTATTTTGTCCATAGAGTCCAGAACATTCACCACAAGGTCTGCTACTGTTTCATTGGTTGCAAAAATTCCTTTTACATCCGGATACTTTTCAAGAAGATACTTGATTGCATCCTGCTGTGCCGTCTGGGTATCCCGGCTATCTGCGTTCTCTTCCTCTGCTTTTTGCACATTATCTGCAGTCTCCTGGGAATTCTTTTCAGATGAATCTGCATTGATCTCTTTCGAGATCGCATCCAGATCATCCAGATGCCAGATCTCTGCAACCGTTACATTCGGATCATTCTTTTCCACTTCCTGTACAAATCCCTGCTCTCTTTCTTCAGAAGAAGTAGACTTGGAGTCATGTGCGATTACAAGGATCTGACCACTCTCACCGATACTGTTGCACAGCTTACTTGCTGCTGTTGCAGCGGCAGTTGTATTATCTGTATCAATCATGGATACAATATTCTGATAATCGGTCCCAGAATCAAATGCTACGATCGGGATCCCATTCTCTGCAGCAAGATCAAACTGAACCTCACATGCCCCTGAATCAACTGCTGCGATCCCGACCGCAACCGGATACCGTGCAAGCTCCTCATCCAGAATATTTACCTGATCATCTACATCATTCTCTGTCTCCGGCGCAGAATAAACAAGCTTTACTTTATCATTCCCTTTATATCCCAGGTTTGTATTAATATCCGCTACCGCCTGCTTTGCACCTTCCTGAACAGCTTTCCAGTATGCGGAAGAACTTCCTCTTCCTATAATAGAAATCGAGCTTCCTTTCTCCAGATTCAGTCCCTGCACATTGCCATATGCAGATGGCTGTAAAACATCCAGGTTACTCTGATGCTCATTCTCTTCCCTTGTCTCATGACTGAATGTCTGCTCTTTTCCTGTACCTGCATCATTCTTGCTTCCAGTTCCACATCCACCAGTCAAAAGTGCCACACAAAGTACAGCCGAAAGTATACTCCACCGTTTTTTCATAAATCCACTCCACTTTCTCTATCTTAAAATCAGTTTCATTATTGGTTATAAAATGATACAGTACCCACTATACACCAAATCGCCCGGGAAAGGTAGAAAAATTTCTTAAGATTTCATAAATTCTTTTTGTTTTCATTTGTAAGTTTTATATTACTAACCTTTTGGTTTTATATTTCTAACCAAAGAAATGCCCATTTCGCGCTATTAGTTTGACATTTCTAACTCGATTGTATCTATTTTTAAGCATAAATTCCTCTTGTATATTTTCAAGTTCTGTATTAGAATAAAGTTATGCGAAAGGCATATCGATTTTAACTTTTTCATAATAATAAGGAGGATACATATCATGGCACACGTAATTTCAGACGAATGTGTAAGCTGCGGAGCTTGCGAAAGCGAATGTCCAGTAGGAGCAATCTCTATGGGTGCAGATCATATGCAGATCGATGCTTCTGCATGTGTTGACTGTGGCGCTTGCGAATCAGCATGTCCTACAGGAGCAATCAGCGCTGAGTAATCAGAACACGTAGATTGAATAAGACAGTAAGAAAGAGACGGTTTTCATCTGAAGATCGTCTCTTTTTATGTATACGTCTGAACCAAATACAGATCCAGTAAGCATCATCCTATCTGACATTCTTCCCTCTGCAACATTTGTCGAACGATTTTTCTTTCCATCTCTTCTTCTTATGCTACAATAGACTTGTACTCAATCTATATCACATACTTATTTTAATAAGGGGGTTATCGTATGGGCGACGTTCATTACATGATCTCAGAAGCTGCCAAACACGTTGGCGTAGAATCACATGTTCTTCGCTACTGGGAGGAAGAGCTTGATCTTCCGATCGGACGCACTGAGATGGGACATCGGCACTATACGGAAGAAGATATACAGCTTTTTAGCTGTATCAAAGAACTCAAAGAACAGGGACTACTCCTGAAGGAGATCAAACAGCTCCTTCCGGACATGCTTCGCACAAAAGCACTTCTGAAGGCCAGAAAATCGGATGCACCAAAGGCTGCCGCTTCGATAAACGAAGTTGCTGACCCCCAGGATCCGGCTCTTTCTGTTTATACAGCAGACAACCTTTCTCTTTCTGTTTATCAGCCTCTGCTCGAAGAGTCTCTCCGAAAAATTCTTTTGGAAAACAACCAGATCCTGGAGGGGTCTCTCGGCAAATCCGTATCTGAAAAAGTAACAAAGGAAATGGATTTTCTTTTACAGGCAAAAGAACGCCTGGAAGAAGACCGTTACCGGAAGCTTGATCATTTACTTCGTCAGCAGCAGGCGCTCCGGAAAGAAGCTTCAAAATCTGGCGCCGGACATTACCTGCGGAAATTATTTGGCGAAACCACATAAAAGTCAAAAGACAGCGAACAGTTTTGATTCTGTTCCCTGTCTTTTTCATTTCATAATTTCTCATTCCCCATCCACAACTTTTCGTTCTGAATTGGCAAATTTCGTGTACTGCGGAAGCCATGTAAGCGTTACGGTTCCAATCGGACCGTTTCTCTGTTTGGCAATAATGATCTCTGCCTCATTGACATGCTCCGTATCCTTATTATAATAATCATCTCGATAAATGAACATAACCACGTCGGCATCCTGCTCGATTGCTCCGGACTCACGCAGATCAGAAAGCATCGGTCTGTGATCTGGTCTCTGCTCAACCGCACGGCTCAGCTGTGACAGCGCAATGACCGGCACGCTTAATTCTCGGGCAAGCGCTTTTAAGGAACGGGAAATATCGGAAATTTCCTGTTGACGGGACTCATTACGTCCACCAACACTTCCGCTCATCAACTGCAGGTAGTCGATGATGATCAGATCAAGATTATGTTCCATTTTATATTTTCTGCATTTGGAACGCATTTCCGAAATCGAAATACCCGGTGTATCATCAATGATCAGGTTCGATCTTCCAATTGTTCCGGCACCTTCGATCAGCTTTTCCCAGTCAGAATCCTTCAGATTACCGGTTCTTAAAAGCTGTGCATCTACATAGGATTCCAGCGAGAACAGACGGTTTACCAGCTGTTCCTTTGACATTTCCAGACTGAATATGGCAACTGTACGGTTCTGTTTAAACGCCACATGCTGTGCAATGTTCAGTACAAACGCCGTCTTACCCATAGAAGGACGGGCTGCGACCAGGATCAGATCGGAGGGCTGCAGACCGGATGTCTTGTAATCCAGGTCAATAAATCCAGTCGGAATTCCTGTAACAGTTCCCTTACTCTTAGATGCTTTCTCAATTTTCTCAAGGGCATTTAACACTACCTGCTTGATCGGCACGTATTCACCGTTTCCTCCGCGGTTCTGCACCAGCTCAAAAACCTGCTTCTCTGTCCTTTCAAGGATCGCCTCCAGCGGCTCCTGTCCCTGATAACATTCATCCGCAATCGCTTCATTCATCTTGATCAGATGCCTCAACGTTGCTTTTTCAGAGACGATCTCAGCATAATACTTTACATTTGCCGAGGTTGGAACTGCTGTTACCAGATCCCGGACAAATTCAAGACTACTGATCTCTTCCGGAACAGCTTTTTCACGCAGACGGTTCTGCAGTGTAATCAGGTCAACGGGTTTTCCCTCATTAAAAAGTTCTACCACTGAATCGAAAATTACACCATATGCCTTTTGATAAAAGTCGTCTCCACAAATGATCTCGGCAGCTACTGTAATCGCATCCCGGTCCATCAGCATCGCTCCGACAACAGACTGCTCTGCCTCTATGCTGTGTGGCGGTACTCTCTTAATGAGTGCTTCATCCATGTCTCAGATCCTCCTAAGCTTCCCCAACGTGCACTTTTAATTCAGCAGTCACTTTCTGGTGAAGTTTGACCGGTACAAGATGCATTCCAGGTGTACGGATCGCTTCTTTGATCTGGATCTTTTTCTTATCAAGATCATATCCAAGCTGTTCTTTTACTGCAATTGCAATTTCCTTTGAAGACACAGAACCGAATGTTCTTCCACCTTCCCCGGTCTTGATCTTGAGTTCTACTTTTGCTGCCTCTAATTTTTTTGCAAGTTCCTGCGCTGCTTCCAGATGCTCCTGTGCAACCTTTTCTTCATTCTGTTTCTGAAGCTTTAAGTCATTTAAATTCTTTCCATTTGCTTCCAGTCCAAGGTTTTTTTTGAAAATGAAGTTTCTTGCATATCCGTCACTTACATTTACAACCTCGCCTTTTTTCCCAAGGGATTTTACATCTTCCAATAAAATAACTTTCATCTTAAATATCTCCTTCTTCTATCATAATATCGATTGTCTTTTTCAGAGTTTCAATCGCTCTTTCCATATCGGAATATGGAAACTGGGCACCGGCAGTGTTGATATGACCGCCTCCGCCGAGCCGCTCCATAATGATCTGTACATTGATCTCATCAATGGAACGTGCACTGATGTAAATCTTACCATTATATTCAGTCAGTACAAAAGAAGCCTTGATCTCCTCAATATTGAGAAGCTCATTTGACGCCTGTGCTCCGATAATAGTGGGACTTTCAATTCCCAGATGTTCGCCTCGCGCGATCGCAAATACATCCCGATATACCTCAGCACTGCTGATTACTGCAGCTTTTGCCCGGTAAGATGCCATATCATCACGGAGGAGTTTTCTTACATAAGTAACATCTGCGCCACATCTTCTCAGGTACGCAGCTGCTTCAAAGGTCCGGACTCCTGTTCTGGACATGAAATTGTTGGTATCAACCAGAATACCTGCATACATACTGTTCGCTTCCATGGAATTCAAACGCAGATCATCGCCGATATACTGAAGAACCTCTGCTACCATCTCACACGCCGAGGAAGCATATGGCTCAATATACGACAGAACCGCATTCTCAATCACTTCATCGCTCTGTCTGTGGTGATCCAGAACTGCAATCGTCTTCGTCAGACGAAGCAGGCGTTCACATTCTGTCATCTTTGGCTTATTGGTGTCAACAACAACTACCATTGTATTGTCATCTGCCAGTTCCTCCGCCTCATGGGAAGTCACAAACAGATCATCCGGATACTTCGGATCATCAGTAAATGCTTCATAAAGCGGTCTGAGTGTCACAGAAATATCATTCAGGACAATATTGACCTTCTTTTCCATTGCACTTGCTGCCCGGTAAATACCGATTGCCGCACCAAATGAATCCACATCTGCCATCTTATGTCCCATTACGATCACACGCTCTTTTCCGGTGATAAACTCCCGGAGTGCTTCTGCTTTTACTCTTGCTTTTACCCGGGTATTCTTAGAAGTCTGCTCACGCTTTCCGCCATAATAGCTGATTCCCTTGTTATTCTTCACAACTACCTGATCTCCGCCTCTTGCAAGTGCAAGATCGATCGCTATACGGGCATAATTATATCCTGCAGCATAGGTATCTGTACTGAGTCCAAGCCCAATACTTAGTGTAACCGGAATCTGATTGCCGATACTGACTCCTTTTACTTCATCAAGTAAAGAAAAACGGTCTTTTTCCATTCGATTGAAGCTTTCTTTTTTAATTACAACAAAATATTTGTCTTTCTCAAGCTTCTTCACAATACCAGAAAAATCCGCAATATACTGGTTGATCTTACGGTCGATCAATGCCACCAGAAGAGACTGCCTTACTTCCTCGACACTTTCCATGACCTCTTCATAGTTATCAATATAAACCAGTCCGGCCACCAGCCGCTGCTCTTCATTCGCACGGATATACCGGTTCAGCTCTGTCACATCCTGAAGATGTATCGCAATAAAATATTCCTTTTCCTCCGGTATCTCCAGAAGCTGCTCTGTCTCACTGAAACCTTCGACCGATACGCACTGGATCTCAGCCTGATAATCTCTGTCAAGATAATTGAATTCCAGGCTTACCGATTCATTGTCTTCCTTTGGAAATACGCCCCGGTTTAGCTCCGGAATATATTTACTCAGATAGGTATCCTTCCGGATAGTCGTCCCAAGGACTTCCCGGAACTGTGTGTTCGTCCAGATGATTTTTCCATCATCCAGTAAAATCGCATACGGAATCGAAAGTTCCTTCAGAAGTGTATTCTGGACAATTCCGTACTGCGCTGCAAACTCTACCATGTCTGCCAGAATCAGAGACTTGTTGTAAAAATACATAATGCCAATGACGACTGCATAAACCAGCACAAACGCACTCATAAGCAGCCCGGCCTTTCGATCCATCCTGAAGATCCAGATATTCATCAGGATAAGGAAAAGAATCATAATTCCCGGCCATTGCATATACAATTTCAGTTGTCCCTTTAACTTTATATCCTTTTTCATCTTTCAGCCCTCTTAAAACCTATAGATATTTGTATTATATCACCTTTCCGGATATTAGGGAACTAAAAAATGTGCCAGGGCAACGTTCACCCTGACACATTTTTCTTTCTTTTTTTAAGCTTCGTATCCATTCGGATTCATTGTCTGCCATCTCCATGAATCCTCACACATCTTGTCGATTCCGCGTTCTGCAACCCATCCGAGCTCGTTCTTTGCTTTTTCTGCATTACAGTAGCATGTTGCGATATCTCCGGCTCTTCTTGGCTTGATCTGGTAAGGGATCTCTTTTCCACATGCTTTTTCAAATGCATGCAATACATCCAGTACTGAATATCCTACTCCGGTTCCAAGATTGTAAATGCTTACGCCTGATTTTTCCTGGATCTTCTTCAGCGCCTTTACGTGTCCAATTGCAAGGTCAACTACATGAATGTAGTCTCTCACACCTGTTCCGTCCGGTGTATCATAATCATCACCAAATACACCCAGGCATTCCAGCTTACCGATCGCAACCTGTGCAATATATGGAAGCAGGTTGTTCGGGATACCCTTCGGATCTTCTCCCATCAGTCCGCTCTCATGTGCGCCGATCGGGTTGAAGTAACGAAGAAGAACAACATTCCACTCCGGATCAGCCTTATGCAGGTCTGTCAGGATCTGCTCAAGCATCCATTTTGTCCATCCATAAGGATTCGTGCAGGTTCCCTTCGGGCATTCTTCTGTAATCGGGATAAATGCCGGATCACCATATACCGTTGCTGAAGAACTGAAGATGATGTTCTTCACATTATGGTTACGCATAACATCACAGAGTGTAAGTGTACCTGCAATATTGTTCTGATAATATTCAAGTGGCTTTGCAACAGATTCTCCGACTGCTTTAAGTCCTGCGAAATGAATGACACATTCTACACTTTCTTTGTCAAAAATCTGATCCAGTGCTTCTTTATCTCTGATATCTGCTTTATAAAATGTAACGTTCTTACCGGTGATCTTCTCTACACGTCTGATTGCTTCTTCAGAAGCATTGCAAAGATTATCTACTACAATAACTTCATATCCTGCATTCAGCATCTCTACACATGTGTGACTGCCGATAAATCCGGCTCCGCCTGTTACTAAAATTGCCATGATTTTTTCCTCCTGAAATTAGAATCATTTACTTTTCTTTACACACTATAGCACACATTCTGCCTATATGGAAGTGTTTTTACTAAATTATTTGTATTTTTTAGTAAATCAAATGAACTATTTACTAAATTTCAACACATTTCTACTCTTCCCAGAGATTTTCCGGATAAAGACCTTCTTTTTTCAGATTGCGGATCGCTTCTACGACAACCGGTTTGTCTTCTTTATAAGTTACGCCGTACCATTTATCTGCCGACGGAAGAACCGCTGCTGTTGCGCGGTCTGCCTCCAGAAGATTGCTTACGACTGCCGGCAGGAAATATTCACACTTCATCGGATTTTCAGTAAGTCCTTTCTTCAGGAACTGTGGAAATTCTGCTTTCAGCTCGTCCAGTATGCTTCTCGTAAATCCCCACATATTCATGGAAACCAGTGTATCCTCTGGTAAATTTTCCCAGGTTTCTCCATCATTTTCAGTAAATGCAATCTTACCGTCACGCTTCTCAATGCGGGTTCTTTCGGTAATATTTACCAGTTCCCCCTCTTCATTGGTCGTACAGATTCCTCTTGCCACATGACCATTGTCTGTTACTGTATTCTTCAGAAGATATCCGACCATCGCATAACGATACTTATCATCATCCTCATGCTCAGACAGATAATTATAAATTGCTTCAAACGCATGTTTTCCATAATAATCATCTGCATTGATAACAGCAAATGGCCCGTCGATCTCATCAATGCAGCTGAGGACTGCATGTCCGGTTCCCCACGGTTTCACTCTGCCTTCCGGAACTTCAAAACCTTCCGGAATATTGTTGATATCCTGAAATACATAAGAAACCTCCATATATTTTGCCATACGGTTTCCTACTGCTTCTCTGAAACTGTCTTCATTTTCTTTCTTTATAATAAAAATAACCTTCTCAAATCCGGCTCTTTTTGCATCAAACAGGGAAAAATCCATAATGATGTGTCCCTCTTTATCAACTGGATCGATCTGTTTAAGTCCGCCATAACGGCTTCCCATTCCTGCTGCCATAATTACTAAAACTGGTTTTTTCATAATTGATTCTCCAATTCTTTTTTAGATTTCAAAACTTTCTCTTTCTTATTCTAACCCCAAATGACTCCTTTTTCAATCGTCTGCCAGACAGAAAAACAGTAAAAAAACAGGACTTCCAAAATGGAAATCCTGTTCTGATCATATTCGATTAATCCTGAACGTATGGCATTAAAGCGATATGTCTTGCTCTCTTGATTGCTACTGTAAGAGCTCTCTGATGTTTTGCACAGTTTCCTGTGATTCTTCTCGGAAGGATTTTTCCTCTCTCAGAAACATATTTCTTTAATTTTGCTGTATCTTTGTAATCGATTTCGTTGTTTTCTTTACCACAGAATACACAAACTTTTTTTCTTCTGCGTCCGCCTCTTCTCTTCATTGGAGAATCCGGTCTGTTTCCTTTTTCGAATGCCATTGTACACATCTCCTTTCAACCTTAATTAAACGGTAACTCCTCATCAATTCCGTCTGGAATGTTCATGAAACCGTCACCTGCATCAGCGCTTGGCGCCGGTGCCGGGGCTGCCTGATAAGACTGTGTATTAGCACTGCTAGCATTCTTACTTTCTGCGAATTCCTGTTCCTCAACAACAACTTCTGTTGTATAGACCTTTACACCATCCCTGTTGGTATAGCTTCCGGTCTGGATTCTTCCGCAAACCACTACGCGCATTCCCTGACGGAAATAACGTTCTGTAAATTCAGCACTCTTTCCGAACACAACACAGTTAATAAAATCTGCGGTCTGTTCTCCGTCACGCTTGAATCTGCGGTCTACAGCTAATGTATATCTTGCAATAGCGAGAGCGTTCTCACCTTGTGAATATCTCACTTCAGGATCTCTTGTCAGACGTCCCATTAAAACTACTTTATTCATACGTTGCCTCTTTCTAAGCTTCCTGTTTCACGCATAAATATCTGATTACACCATCCATGATACGAATTCTTTCTTCGATTTCGCCTGGTGTTGTTGTTTCAGATTCAAAGTGAATGAAGTAGTAGTAAGCTTCTTTCATCTTCTGGATTTCGTAAGCTAATCTCTTCTTTCCCCATTCGTCAACGTCAGTAATGTTACCACCGAAACGTGTAACAAGTGCTTTCACCTTTTCGATTACTTCTGCTCTGGCGTCGTCTTCGAGTTTTGCGCTGACAACAACTGCTAATTCATATTTGCTCATGTCCTGCACCTCCTTATGGTCTTTTGGCTCCCGGATCCGCCGGGAACAAGGATAAATAATATATCACAAGTTGGTATGATATCATAATTCAGGCTTTGTTTCAAGCCTTTTTTCTTATTTCTTTTGTATTTTTTTCAACCAGTCTGCGCGGTACCATTACCTGATGTCCGCATCCCTGGCATTTCAGGCGAAAATCCGCCCCTACTCTCAGGATCTCCCACTCTGAGCTTCCGCACGGATGCGGTTTTTTCATCCGAATCACATCTCCGACTTCAAATTTTGCTTCTGCTGCCATCTCTTTACTCCTCTTTTATTCTCCTGCCGGCTGTACATTTACCCTGACACCGTGTACGATCGTTCTGTCATCATTTCCCTCCCGTGTACAGGTGGACAACGTCACGATCTGCGAATCATTTCCCACTTCCACACCTGTATCATACAAAGAAGACGCCTTCGTTGCTTCAAGGAAGGATGCAAACGCCGCATCATCTGCGAACTGATATGTATAGCCTTCGGAAGTATCTTTTACCACTCCAACAGAATAAATCTGATAAGTAGCCACATTGCCATCCGGTGTATAAATATAGAAGGAAGGGTATTTTTCCCAGAAACTTTTTTCGTGATACTGCTCCAGCTCATTAAACATCGTTCCATTATACATATAATGTCCGTAAATGATCGTGTTTCTGTCATTAAAATCCGCATGATTATAAGCATTTACAAAAATCGTTCCTACGGTATTGTCATATCCTTTGAATGTCTTACTCAGATATTCTGAATTATCACTTCCCTGCACAACCGGATAATTGATCACCGCCGGTTCGTCAAAACGGATCCATGCAACCACATCCGGATTGATCTGTCTGAGTGCATCGAAATCCACGGAAAATCTGCTTCCATCCTGGTCGTCCGTCCCGTTCTCCTGTTCCCCCTTATCTTCCGTAACCGCAAGCTTTACCAGATCATCATACTCACTTTCCCCTTTGTGATATCCGTTAAAGATTTTATACAGCTGAAAGGCAGAAAATGCAAACACACAGATTGCAACGATCAAAATGACCGTACTGATGATTCCACCTTTTTTCTTGCGCCGGTCACGCCTGGAATGCTTTTCATCCCGGCCATGTTCTTTCCGTCCCATAATTTCCTCCTCTGCTTTTTATATATGATGTTCCCGGATTGCTCCATTGCCATGCAATCCCAGAAGTCCTATTTTCTTCCATATTTTCACGATATCAGCAGTATAACATACTTTTTAGAGTTTTTTAATAGAGAGTTTATTGATTTTTGTGTGGGCAGGCGTACAATGTAAACTATCGTATAGTATCATATTCTATAAATAAAAAAGATTGGATGAACATTATGAAAGAAAAACTGATGCGTTTTATGTATGGAAGGTACGGAGTAGATACCTTCGGCAAATTTCTCTTATGGAGCGGCGTAATTCTGATGCTGATCACAAGCATCTTCCATTTTCGTATTTTTTATGTAATTGGGTGGGCATTCGTGATATACTCTTACTATCGCATGTTTTCACGTCAGACCTACAAGCGTGCACTGGAAAACCAGAAATTTCTCCAGCACACTTCAAAGATCCGTGGATTTTTTGCAAAACAGAAGTATATGGCAGCGCAGCGCAAGACACACCACATTTACAAGTGTCCAAACTGCAAACAGAAGATTCGTGTCCCAAAGGGAAAAGGTAAAATTGAGATCCGCTGTCCAAAATGCCAGACTACTTTTATCAAAAAAAGCTAACGATCAGGAGAATAATCAATTATGCAGGATCCTTACTCAATACTCGGCGTTTCACGGGATGCTTCCGATGAGGATATCAAGAAAGCCTACCGCAAATTAAGCCGTATTTATCATCCGGATGCCAATATCAACAATCCAAATAAAGATCAGGCAGAAGCCAAATTCAAAGAAATCCAACAGGCTTACCAGCAGATCATGAAAGAAAAAGAAATGGGTGCTTCCGGATATACCGGAACAGGCTCCGGAGGTTATGGCGATGCCGGAAGCGGATACGGAGGTTTTGGCGGTTTTGGTCCATTCGGCGGTTTCTACGGTCAGTATACCAATCAGAATCAGCAGACAACCGAGACAGAAGAAGATATTCATCTGCGTGCCGCCGCCAATTATCTGAACAGTGGCCATTATAAAGAAGCTTTAAATGTCCTTTCAGGGATCAAAGACCGTTCTGCCAGATGGTACTATTACAGCTCTATCGCCAATTCCGGCATGGGCAATAATGTCCTTGCCCTGGAGCACGCCAAAGAAGCACTTCGTCTGGAGCCGTCCAACTATCAATATCAGTCCCTTGTCAGCCGTCTTGAAAATGGCGGGAGCTGGTATCGTACACAACAGACAATGTATGGCGGCACACCAACGATCAACAATGATTTCTGCGTGAAGCTCTGCATTGCCAACCTCATGTGCAATCTCTGCTGTGGCGGCGGTGGATTCTTCTGCGGTTCTCCTTATACATACCACTAAATAACAGGAGGAAATATTATATGTTAGATTATCTTGTTGTCTATGAGAGTGAGACAGGAAATACAAAAAAAATAGCAACAGAAATTTTTGCATCTCTTCCGGGGATGTCCAAAGATCTGATAAATCTTCATGAACGTACCGATTTCCCAGAGGCCAAAATTTATTTTGTCGGTTTCTGTGTTCACCGCGGAACCTGCAGCCTCGAGATCGGCAACTTCCTTTCCGGTCTGTCGTACAAATCCGTTGCTCTCTTTGGAACCTGCGGTGCCGGGAACAGCCCGGAATACTACAAAAAGATCGCATCCAGTGTCCGGATCTGGCTTGAAGACGACAATCGTTATCTTGGTTCTTTTATCTGCCAGGGGAAAATGCCACTTGCTGTCCGTCAAAAATATGAATCCTTGCTGAATACACCAGAAGATTGCGATTGCCAGCAAATCCGCCGGCAATTACAGAATTTTGACGAAGCAATGATTCATCCGACACGCACAGACCTTGAAAATGCGGCTCTTTTTGCTACCGAATGTATAGAAAAAGTTAAGTCTATGTAAAAAAAGTGTAAAAAAATATCGTTTCAGTCTACCTATGGAAACTTTCTTGTTATATAATAAGGGTGTCGTATAGCGTCACTTTGTGTGATCTGCATGCAGACTTTTCATATTTAAAGTAGCTGTACGATATTTTTTTTGCGACAAAATGTAAACTAATGCTTAAAGAAAAGGAAAACAAAATTATGGGAATTACAATGGTTTTGTCATTACTCAGTGGGGTAGCCCTGTTTTTATACGGTATGTCACTGATGGGCGACAGTCTGAAAAAAGTTGCCGGCAATAAGCTTGAACTGATTTTATACAGGCTGACCAACACTCCTCTGAAAGGACTTCTGCTGGGTACTGTCGTAACCGCTATCATTCAGTCATCCTCTGCAACGACAGTTATGGTAGTCGGATTTGTAAACTCTGGTATGATGAAGGTCGCACAGGCAATTGGTATCATCATGGGTGCCAACATCGGAACCAGTATCACCGGATGGATCTTATGTCTCTCCTACATTGATGGTTCCAGCGGAATCGCGCAGCTTTTATCAACCGCTACAATTTCTGCAATCGTAGCAATCATCGGAATTATTTTCCGTACATTCATCAAGAAAAAACCGTATTCTGATATTGGTGACATCATGCTTGGCTTTGCGATCCTGATGATCGGGATGCAGACCATGAGCGGTGCTGTCTCTCCTCTGAAAGAGAATCCGCATTTCGTCAGACTTCTGACCATGTTCACGAATCCATTTATGGGAATCCTTGTCGGGATCGTATTTACAGCAGTTTTACAGAGCGCTTCTGCTTCTGTAGGTATCCTCCAGGCACTGTCCATTACCGGATCGATCACCTTTGCAGCTGCACTTCCGATCACAATGGGTATCGGCGTTGGTGCCGCATGTCCGGTTCTTCTTTCCTCAATCGGAACGAACAAGAACGGAAAGCGTACTGCTCTGATCTATCTGCTGAACGATTTATTTGGTATGATTTTCTGGTCCATCGTATTCTATTCTGCAAATGCCATCGTGCATTTCCCATTTATGGGTGAAATTATGTCGCCTTTCCGTGTGGCACTTTTGAATACGGTATTCCGGCTTCTGACAATCCTTGTTCTTGCTCCATTTATCGGCAAGATTGAAAAGCTTGTCTTCTTCCTTATTAAAGATACCGATGAAGACAACGAAGAGCAGGCAGATTTCGATCTTCTTGAGGAACGTTTCCTCAATTATCCGCCACTGGCAATCACACAGAGCCAGCTTGCAGTCAACGGAATGGCAAAGAAAGCATACAAAAATATCCGTCGCGCCCTTGCACTGCTGAAAGATTTTTCAGATAATAAGTTCAACAAAATTCAGGAAAAGGAAAATCTGATCGACAAATACGAAGATAAACTGGGAACCTATCTGATGCAGCTCAATATGCATGACCTGACACCGGAACAGTCCAAACAGACCGCCAAGTTCCTTCATACGATCAGTGATTTTGAACGTCTGGGTGACCATGCAGTCAATATTTCCCGTGTTGCACAGGAACTTCATGAAAAATCACGTATTTTTTCAGATGCAGCCAAATACGAGCTTCATGTTCTTGAATCCGCATTAAAAGAGCTCCTTGATCTCACGATCAATTCATTTGTAGATGAAGACCTTGTAAATGCTGCCAAAGTAGAACCGCTTCGCGAACTGATCGGTATTTTATGCAACGATTTGAAAATGCGTCATATTAAAAGGCTCCGTAACGGGCAGTGTGATCTGAACACCGGATTTGCATTTAACGATCTGCTCACCAACTATGATCGTATTGCAGCCCACTGTTCTAACATTGCCGTTGCAATCCTGGAACTGGATTCTTCCAATTTCGATATGCACGAATACACTAAGAGTGTACGGAAATTGAAAGACAACAATTATGTATCCACCTTTGATTATTACGAGCAGAAATATAATATCAATGGTTATCAGCCGGAAGCGGAACAGGATACAAAAGCAGCCGCAAAAAACCCGGTCAAAGCTGTTGAATCCAAAAAATAATCTTACAACAAGAAAGGAATCTGCTGTAATGTCTTCTTTAAATATTTCATCACAGGCGCACATTGCCAGTCAGTCCGTCATCCTAGGTGATGTCACCATCGGTGCTGACTCAAGCGTATTCTATTACGCAGTCGTCCGTGGCGACGAGGCATCGATCACGATTGGCAGGCGCAGCAATATCCAGGATAACAGTACCGTCCATGTAGATTACGGTTTTCCGACCGTTATCGGTGATGATGTCACTGTTGGTCACAACTGTGTGATCCACGGCTGTACAATTGGTGACGCGTCTCTAATCGGGATGGGAAGTACGATTTTAAACGGTGCAAAGATTGGAAAGCATTGCCTGATCGGTGCCGGAAGTCTGGTTACTCAGAACACAGTTATTCCGGATGGAATGCTGGTTATCGGAAGCCCGGCAAAAGTAAAAAGACCTCTTACTGAGGAAGAGATCCAGTCAGTTTATAAAAATGCTGCGGATTATGTTGCATTATCGGCTGCGCAGTTTGAATAGAATATCAAATCTGAAATATGTACACTAGTAAAAAAAGTATCGAAAATCATTTATGTTTGATTTTCGATACCTTTTTTATCTACTACAACACTTTATTTTTCATCCACGATCTGGAACACATAGAATTTAAGATAATACGATTCTTCTGCAGACCACAGAATCGGATGATCCGGTGCCTGTGTCCGGTATTCTACCTGTCTGATCCTCTTATGCACATTCTGCGCTGCCTGGTGGATCGTCTTCGTAAAAAGCTCATAATCCATAAAATGCGAGCAGGAACAGGTTGCCAGATATCCGCCTGGTTTTACCAGCTTCATTCCGCGCATATTGATCTCACGATATCCCTTTGTCGCATTCTTGATCGTCTTACGGGATTTGGTAAATGCAGGTGGATCCAGGATTACCACATCATACTGCTTTCCTTCTTCTTCCAGCTTTGGAAGCAGGTCAAATACATCTGCACAGACAAATTCAACTCTATCCTCTAATCCATTGAGTCTTGCGTTCTCTCTTGCCTGTTCTATGCCAAGTTCTGAAGCATCTACACCTGTCACATGCTTTGCCCCTGCAATCCCTGCATTCAGCGCAAAAGAGCCTGTGTGCGTGAAGCAGTCCAGCACCTCTGCATCCTTGCAAAGTCTCTGGATTGCCAGACGATTGTATTTCTGATCCAGGAAAAATCCTGTCTTCTGTCCGTCTTTGACATCAACCATATATCTGACACCATTTTCCACAATCTCAACTTTGGTATCAAATTCTTCACCGATAAAGCCTTTGACTCTCTCCATGCCTTCATTCTGACGAACCTTTGCATCGCTTCGTTCATACACGCCACGGATCGTAATTCCATCTTCTGAAAGTACCGCTTTCAGAATGTCCACGATTTCTTCTTTCATCCGGTCAATTCCGAGTGCAAGAGACTCTACAACCAACACATCCGAGAATTTATCAATCACCAGTCCGGGAAGAAAATCCGCTTCCCCGAAAATCACACGGCAGCTTGATGTATCTACTGTCTTTTTCCGGTATTCCCACGCATCTCTCACCCGCATTTCCAGAAATGCATGATCGATCTCCTGATCCTGCTTTCTTGTCATCATACGGATCCGGATCTTAGAATTCATATTGATAAATCCTCTTCCCATTCCGTACCCGTCAAAATCATGGACGATCACAATATCACCATTCTCAAATTCTCCCATAATCGAATCAATTTCATTATCGAATATCCAGGCGCCGCCTGATTTCAGCAGACGTCCCTCACCCTTTTTCAATGTCACTATAGCCTGACGCATCTTTTCTCCTTCCACATACTCTTACGTATTCTTCTGCAAATATTATCCACGGAGTCCTGCAATGATCCGACCTGGATAGAGCAGAAGATCCAGTCCATCCTGCATAGATCTGACACAGAGATCCGCATTTTTCAATAATTTCCCATAGACCCCTTCCCGGTCCATAACAGCGATGGAAAGCGCCGCCTCTTTCAGCATCCACTCATCGTTTCTGCCATTACCGATTGCCACACAGCGTTTTGCACCGGTTGCTTTTACCAATTCCCTTTTATACTCCTTTGCATTACCTGTCGGAAATGTCTCCAGGATCACCGGAAGCCCTTCGCACTGCGCTTTCGCATTTCCATGCGTATCTGCAGTCAGTACATAAATTCGGAACTGCTCTGAAAGTGCGATAAGACGTTCCTTCACACTCGGCGGGATCACGCCGTCCACAGCGATCGTCCCGTTCATATCTAAAAATATCGTATCAAGTTCTAATGTTTTATATTCCGGAATAACCAGTTTCATAGGAACTCCTTTCCTGCCATCTGGCATGTTGCTTTTTCTATTATAATACATATTTCATACAGACTCCACATATTTTGTAACAACTGATTTATCTGATAAAGAGGAGGATTGTAAATATGAAACCAGTTGTTGGAATCTTATGCTGTGGCTTCGACGGCAAAAACCAGTTTGTAACCGATACCTATGTGCGGGCAGTCCGCATTTCCGGAGGAATCCCCCTACTGATACCGATTCTTCCTCAGGACTTCCCGATCAATTCTTATCTTGACATATGCGATGGATTTCTGCTCCCCGGAGGAGGTGATTTTACACCGTTTCTCTTCAATGAAGATCCACTTCCAGGTGTAGGACAGACCAATCTTTCTGTAGATCTTTTCCAGATTCATTTTGCAGAGGAAATCTTAAAACGTCATCTTCCGGTAATCGGCATCTGCCGGGGTATGCAGGTGCTCAACGCCGCCTGTGGCGGAAGTATCTACCAGGATCTTTCCTGTCAGCCCGGAGATCCTTTTCTGCATATGCAGACCTCACAGAACCGCAGCGATATGTGGCACCAGATTTTCATCGCCAAAGACAGCCATCTTCATGAACTGACCGGAGACACTCTGTATACCAATAGTTTCCACCATCAGTCCGTTCATCTGCTCGGAAAAAATGTCCATGCATGTGCACACACTTCTGATGGCACAGTTGAGGCAATTGAAATCGAAGGACAGCCTTTTGCACTTGGCGTTCAGTGGCATCCGGAATCCATGTTTTTTACTTCTCCATGTATGCGGGAATTGTTTTCGCTTTTCGTCCGGTCGATGCTTCCCGGAACAGACTAAATCCCTTTTGTCGGGCTGCAGACTCTGCTGTCTGCGGTCCCTTCAGAATATATGTATAATATGTTCACAAACGTTCATAATTCTTTCAAATTATAAACACACTTTTTTCACAAGATACGAGTATACTAATAATTGTCAAAAGGAAATAAACCTTTTCACATAATAAAATTTTTCTTTTTCATAAACGCCGATATTCGGGAGACCGGATATCGGCTCTCCTCATTTTCAGGGGTTATCTCAGATATTCCAGAAGTCCTCGCAGGTCTGGAACGACATGATCTGCCATCTTTTTGATCTCTTCGTCTGCAGGTGTCAGATCCGGAACCATCGTCACATGGCAGCCCGCCTGGTAAGCCGCATTTACCCCGTTCGGTGAATCTTCGACCGCCATGCACTCTTCAGGCTTCCGCCCGATCTTCTCACAGGCATAGAGATACACATCCGGTCTCGGTTTTCCCAATTTCACCATAGATGCACTGATGATCTCATCAAACAGCTCTTTAAATCCGACCATTTCCAGATAACGCACAGCCCTGTCTTCCGCTGTAGCCGTCACGACTGCCGTCTGATAACCACGTCTTTTCAGCTCCTTGATCGTCTCTTCCACATACGGTTTCTTCTCAATTCCGAAACGCGCAATATGATCACTCATCAGCTCCTGTCTGCGCCGTCTGAGCTCATCGTATGGGAAATCCTCTCCAAAAATTCCCTTCATCTGCTCTCTTGCAAATACGGATGCACAGCTGCGGAATTTGTATGCCGTTTCCAGATCCAACCGGTATCCCGCCTCCCGCATTGCCTTTTGTTTGTATACTGTCAGATATTTCTCTGTATCGATCAGGATGCCATCCATATCAAAAAGTACTGCTTTCATCTTGTCCTCCTGTAGTATATTTCATTTTGTAAAAACAATTACTTTCTATATCATACCATTCCCTTCAGGAAGAAAAAAGACGGAGATTTTATTCTCCGCCTTTTGAATGTTTGCTTATATCTATTTTGTACTTTCTGTGCTGCCGGTACTTCCTGTACTGTTTGAACCGCTTTCACTACTGTCAGATGAAGTACTTTTCACCTGCTTGCAGTTGTCTGCTACCCAGTCTTCTACGATATCCAGTCTTGCTGTCTTCTCCAGATTCTCAAGGTTTCCGGCATCTTCCAGTGCTTTTTTGAGTGCATCTACATCTTCGTATCCGTAAGCCTTTGCGTACTCCTTATACTTCTTCTCAAGCGTCTTATCTGACACATCGATCTTTGCTTTCTCAATGATCAGATCTGCCGCAAGGTTGGCCTTTACCTGATCCTTTGCAGCCTGGGTTGCCTTTGAATTAAAAGTTTCCTCATCCATATTCATATACTGTTTAAGGAAATCTGCAAAATCAAGATTATAATAAGATGCCATATTCTTATACTGTGTCTTGATCGAACTGATCATATTCTTCAGATCCTTCTTCGGATACTTGTTCACAGTTGTGTTCTCAAGTACTGCTTTCCAGGCATTTTCCTTGATTGTATTCTGCTGGTTTTCTTTGCTGGTTTTTTTCAGAGATTTTTTGATTTCCTTTTTGTACTCTTCCACCGTCTTGGAAGTATCAGATACACTCTGTACAAATTCATCGGTAAGTTCCGGTACATCGGTCTGGCTAATTCCCTTCAGTGTAACGGTAAATACAACTGCCTGACCTGCAAGATCTTCATTTCCATAGTTCTCCGGGAAAGTCAGATTCAGATCAAAAGTATCGCCAATATTGTGTCCGACAACGCCATCCTCAAATCCATCAATAAACTGACCACTTCCTAATGTAAGCTGTGCATCTGTCGCTGTTCCGCCTTTAAATGCCTCACCATCTTTCTTTCCTTCGTAGTCGATCGTTACTGTATCTCCAGTTTGTGCTGCACGGTCTGTAACTTCTGTTGTAGTTGACTTAGACTGAAGCACACTGTTGATCTGTGTTTCTACATCATTATCCGATATCGCATCCGCATCTACTTTATCAATCTCCACACCTTTATATTTTGTAATCGTAACATAATCATTGGAAATCTCACTGGAGCATCCGGTAAGAAGTAATGACAATGCACAGATACCTGCTGCCAGTACTGTTAATTTCTTTTTCATTTTCTTTTACACCTCTTATATCTTCATTCTCTCTGACTGTCTGAATCACTCACATCAGAGCGCTACATATGATTATAACACATAATCTGTCATTGAAAAGGGATTTCCCAAAATTCACATTTATTTCAGATTTTCCATTACTTTCAAAAAGCCGCCAAAAACTTCAAATTACTTGCACTTGTCTACAAACAATGCTACAATAAGCTATGTGTAAATATGATTTGAGGAGGAAAACCCGTGAGTAAGATAACGATCGTATTACTGGTAATTCTTGCCGTACTGCTTATCGCCCTGGTTGTTCTGTATTTCCTCGGTAAGAAAGCGCAGAAAAAGCAGGCAGAACAGGAAGAGATGATTGCAGCTGCTGCACAGCAGGTCAACATCCTGATTATCGACAAAGGCAAGATGAAGCTTAAAGATGCCGGTTTCCCATCAGTTGTTCTTGAGAATACACCTAAGTATCTTCGTCGTTCAAAGGTACCGGTTGTCAAGGCAAAAGTCGGACCAAAGATTATGACTCTGATGTGTGATGCAAGCATCTATGATCTTATTCCAGTCAAAAAAGAAGTAAAAGCAACCGTAAGCGGTATTTACATCACTGCAGTAAAAGGAGTCAGAGGTTCTCTTGAGGCTCCACCTAAGAAAAAAGGATTCTGGGCAAGACTGCGGAACAAGTAACAATAAAAAGGGTAAATGATTCTGAGCCGATTGAATCATTTACCCTTTTTGTTTATTTTCCTGAAATTGCTTCCTCTGCCTGTGCTTTCGGTCTTATGCTCATTGCGATCCGGCAGTCTGCCGTCGCTTCATGATTCACATCAAGCCCGTACTCCACAGCAATATCAATTCGCTCATCATCCACATTCACATCCAGCTTCCGTGTATGAATTCCAACATGAAGCTGCCCATACGGTGTATCATAATATGTGACATTCATCTGATTCTTCTCAAATACCATATGTGCATTCGTAATTCCGCTCTTCATGATCTCCATCGAATCTTCACCGGTGATCTTGATCTTATTCTTAACCACCCCCGGAATCCCTTCCATTACTTCATCATAAAGAATATAATGCTTTCCGTTCTTCCAGTAATAGCTCGCCGGAGTGATCACTTCAATCGGCTCATTCTCTTCATTTTCTTCCGGATCTGCAAATGCCATATCATGTAGTCCGGAAATCGTCAATAATACATCCTGTGTCATACACGTCATCCAATCTGTCTGTTATTAGATGGCAAGCTGTTTTGCGATATCGTACTGGTACTCCGGAATTCCTTTCTGCATTGCCAGTGCTTCGTTGATATCAAAATCAATATACTCGCCATGTTTGTATCCTACTACACGGTTTGTCTTTCCTTCAAGAAGAAGATCTACAGCAAGAGATCCCATGATAGATGCATAAACTCTGTCTTTTGCTGTCGGGCTTCCTCCACGCTGCATATGACCAAGAATAGTAGCACGTGTCTCCATACCCGTCTCTTTTTCGATTCTCTTTGCCATATTCATAGAATCACCGATACCTTCGGCATTGATGATAATGTAATGCTTTTTACCGCGTTTTCTGCTTTCTTTGATGTCTGCAATGATCTTTGCTTCATCGTAGTCATGTTCCTCAGGAAGAAGAATCTTCTCTGCTCCATTGGCAATACCGCACCACAGTGCAAGGTATCCCGCATCACGTCCCATAACTTCGATAACACTACATCTTTCATGTGATGTAGATGTATCACGTACTTTGTCAATTGCTTCCATCGCTGTATTAACCGCTGTATCGAATCCGATTGTGTATTCTGTACATGCGATATCAAGATCGATCGTTCCCGGAAGTCCGATTGTATTTACTCCAAAATCAGATAATTTCTGTGCTCCCTTGAAGGAACCGTCTCCTCCGATAACTACCAGACCGTCAATTCCATATTTCTTACAGATTGCTGCTGCTTTCTGCTGTCCTTCTGGTGTACGCATTTCCTCGCAACGGGCTGTCAAAAGAATCGTTCCACCTCTCTGGATCGTGTCTGATACATCTCTGGCACTTAAATCAATAATTTCCTCGTTAAGAAGTCCTGAATAACCTCTTCTGATTCCTCTTACCTTCAGTCCTTTTCCCAATGCGGTTCTTACAACTGCACGGATTGCAGCGTTCATTCCCGGTGCGTCTCCACCACTGGTCAATACGCCGATAGTTCTGATTACTTTTTCTGCCATGATATGTCTCCTCCGTCTCTTCTACTTTGTAACTTTACTATCCTTTTGCTTAATTTATCTCAATCCACACGTTATTGTATAATATTCACCCCTTCATTTCAATGGGTTTTTCTATTACTTTTACACAATCTTCTCCAAAATAATTCGTCAATCTGCTCAAAATTCCAGGTTCTACCTGGATATTTGCGTTTTTAGGCAGTCTTTTTACCGCTCTCTCCGCTTTGCAGAAGATTACAACCTGGTCCTCACCCTCACTTTCCGCGAGCATCCGGAACAGATTCTGCTCATCTTGAAGGTAACTCTGTTTGTCGGCATACTGGATCCACAGTTCTTTTTTCGTCATATCAAACGGAATCACCTCTTCACAGATCAGCTTACTTGCATTATCATCTTCTTCCGATACACGTCCCCGCACAAATACTTTGCTGTCCTCCTGCAGATACTGCTGGCTTTTCTCATAGCTCTGCGGGAAAATGACAACCTCTACCGTTCCAAGAAGATCCTCTACGGTAATAAATGCCATCGTTTGATTCTTCTTTGTATATTTGATCGTCTTCGATGTGATCATACCACCAATGATCTCCCTTGACCCGTCACGCACTTTTGTCCGTCCGGTCTCTTCATCAAGCTGAAAATCCAATGTCGTTGCGGAAATACTCTTGCGCCATTTCTCTTCATATTCTTCCAATGGATGTCCGCTGATATACACGCCGAGTACTTCTTTTTCAAATGCAAGCATCGTTTCCTTCTGGTATTCTCCCACATCCGGAAGCGTGACCTCAAATTCTTTTTTCTGTTCGTCATCTACAATATCAAAGAGCGACATCTGTCCGGCAAGCGAATTTTTCTTGTTCTGTGCTACCTGATCCATGATCTGTACATAAATGATCATAAACTGCTTTCTGGTCCCTTTCAGACTGTCAAATGCGCCGGATTTGATAAAGTTTTCTACCGCACGTTTATTGACTTCCTTACCGGAAAGCCGTTCCAGAAAATCCTTCAGATCACGAAACGTGCCATGCTCTTCTCTGTCCCGGATGATCTGCTCGATCACCGGTCTTCCAACCCCCTTAATCGCCGCAAGTCCGTAACGGATATTACCGTTATCTACAGAAAAATCACCAACCCCACGATTGATATCCGGCGGCAGGATAGAAATTCCCATCTGTCGGCAAGTGTAAATGTATTCGGCAACCTTTCCCGGATTGTCGATGACAGAAGTCATAAGTGCTGCCATATATTCTACCGGATAATAATATTTCAGATACGCTGTCTGGTATGAGACAACCGCATACGCTGCCGCATGTGATTTGTTGAACGCATACTTTGCAAAATCGATCATTTCATCATAGATCTTATTCGCAACCTTTTCATCGATTCCATTTTTGACACAGCCCGGAATGCCTTCTTCTTCATTACCATATACAAAATTCTGACGCTCTCTCTGCATCACGTCGCCCTTTTTCTTACTCATGGCACGGCGTACAAGGTCGCTTCGCCCAAGTGAATATCCGGCAAGGTCACGCACGATCTGCATAACCTGTTCCTGGTATACAATGCAGCCATAGGTCGGTGCCAGGATCGGCTTTAACTGCGGGCATTCGTAAGTAATCAGCTCCGGATGGTTCTTTCCTTTGATATACTGTGGAATGAAATCCATCGGACCTGGCCGGTAAAGAGAAATTCCGGCGATAATATCTTCCAGACTCTGTGGTCGAAGCTCCTTCATGAAGCTCTTCATCCCTGCACTTTCTATCTGGAAAATACCGTCCGTCTTTCCGGTTCCGATATAGTCAAGCACTGCTTTATCATTATAATTTAATTCTTCTGTTACCAGCTTCACACCGGTACTTTTTTCAACCAGTCTGATCGCATCCTGGATGACGGTCAGGGTACGAAGCCCAAGGAAATCCATTTTCAGAAGTCCCAGTTCTTCCAGTGTGGTCATGGTAAACTGTGTGACCACATTGTTGTCCGCTCCAAGTGCCAGCGGAACATATTCATCCACATCCTTCTGGCTGATCACGACTCCCGCGGCATGCATGGATGTATGCCGTGGCAGACCTTCCAGCCTCTTTGACATATCGATCAGCTCTTTTACCTGTGGATCTTCATCATAGAGCTTCTTCAGCTCATGGTTCATCTTCAGGGATTTATCCAATGTAATATTCAGTTCTTTCGGAATCATCTTTGCAATTGAATCCACAAAAGCATACGGAAGATCCATAACCCTTCCCACATCCCGCAGCACCCCACGCGCCTGCAGTGTACCAAAGGTTACGATCTGCACCACCCGGTCTTTGCCGTATTTACGTACAACATAGTCAATGACCTCCTGCCTTCTTTCAAAGCAGAAGTCCACGTCGATATCGGGCATGGACACACGTTCCGGATTCAGAAAACGCTCGAACAGCAGCTGATACCGGATCGGATCGATATTGGTGATCGCAAGTGTGTACGCCACAATGCTTCCTGCCGCAGATCCACGCCCAGGTCCAACCATGATTCCATTGCTTTTTGCAAAATGAATAAAATCCCATACAATAAGGAAGTAATCCACGTAACCCATGCTTTTGATAACGCCCAATTCATAATTCAGGCGCTCCACAAGAGCTGGATCCGGGTCTTTTCCATATCGTCTTTTCAGTCCGTCAAAACAGAGCTTATTCAAATATTCCCATGAGGTAAATCCTTCCGGCACATCGAATTTCGGAAGCTTTGTCACACCAAATTCAATCTCTACATGGCATCTGTCTGCAATCTTCTGTGTATTTTCCAGCGCCTCCGGTGCATATGGGAAAAGTGCTGCCATCTCTTCTTTGGACTTCACGTAGTACTGTCCGCCTTCATAGCGCATCCGATCCTCGTCTGCGAGCTTTTTCCCTGTCTGAAGGCAAAGCAGGATATCATGTGGCTTTTCATCTTCTGCGTAAGTATAATGCACGTCATTTGTCGCCACAAGGTCGATTCCAATCTCCTGCGACAGACGCATCAACTGCTGGTTAACGGTGCGCTGTTCCGGGATCCCATGATCCTGCAGTTCCAGGAAAAAGTTGCCTTTCCCAAAAATCTGTTCATAATGAAGCGCAGCTTTTTTTCCTTCTTCATACATCCCTCTCGCCAGGTTTCTCTGTACCTCTCCGGCAAGGCATGCACTGAGGGCAATGATTCCTTCGTGATAGGTCTCCAGAAGCTCATAATCTACTCTTGGCTTATAATAGTAACCTTCCGTAAATGCACGTGACACGATCTTCATCAGATTGGCGTAGCCTGTATTATTCTCGGCAAGAAGTACCAGGTGATAATATCGGTCCTCATCGCGTCCTACGGCTGTTTTATCGAATCTGGATCCCGGTGCCACATAGACTTCACATCCCAGTACAGGATTGATTCCTGCCGCTCTTGCGGCTCTGTAGAAGTCAATGACGCCATACATGACACCATGGTCTGTGATCGCAGCCGCTGTCATCCCCAGTTCTTTGACTCTGGCAACATATTCTTTAATTTTATTCGAACCGTCCAGAAGGCTGTATTCCGTGTGGACGTGCAAATGCGCAAAATTCATATTGTGTTCGCTCCTTTTCTCTGTGTTCCATTTTAGCAGAAATGAGGGGGATTTCCAACTGGTGTGGGGAAAATTTTATAGGTTGGTGGACGGCGGATTTCCAAATATATGTACTCCGGTTCCCCTCGGCAAAACATTCCGATGAACCCCTGAAAGCGGGAATCGTGTTAACTTTCTTTTTGGGGCGTTGGTGTCACAACCTTATTTATCCTCTAACGCAAAAACACCGCCGCATCAGATCTCATTTCCAATGCGACGGTATTCATCTTTTATTATAGCCAGTAACCAGTACGCCCTTCTCTTATCTGGATGACTTTTCTAACTGCTCCATCAGTTCCCGAATCTTTTCTTCTCTTTTTTTAAGAAGTTGATTCATTTCTTCCATACGCTTTGCATCTTCATGGATGATCCTGCTTTGATCCTCAAGCTTTTTTTGCTGTCCTTTAATCTCTTTCTTTTGCCCTTCAAGCTCTTCCTGCATCTCATCGATCATATACCGTACTGTATTTTTATCCAATATCTCCAGCTCTTTTGAGAACATTTCCATCATCCTCTCTACATTCTGACACATGGTATATACTTCTTCATAAAGAGCCTTAAACTCCGGTACTTTTTCGACTAGCTGCATGATTCTCTCCGGATTATCTTCACTTAGAAATAATAACCATTTTTCCAGATTATTCTCAATCTCTCCATCTTTATTTTGAATGACATCCCGGAAGATGTCAAGGCATATAAACGTGTATTTCTGAAGCAGATCTGCCTGGATTCCGGTATCACTTTTCTGCTCCATATGATGGATATAAATCTGCTCTGAAAAATCATGATATTTCTTCTCACTTTTTTCAAATAACACGATTGTATATACGTTCTTGACATCTTTATATGTAAAACTCTTTCCTTTTTCTTCCCGCAGTCGCTTATACTGCCGTAAAAGCAAATCAGCCGAATAACACGCACTTCTCTGTCCTGAAAAGCGGTATCCCAGCTTCTGGATTTCCACATTTGCCAGACTTCCGTCCGTCAACTGTATCACCATGTCCATAATTAAAAGTGAATCCTCTGCTGCAATTCTCGCAGATTCATTTGGCAACACATGCAGGATTTTCACTTTCTCCCCTATTGCTGCTGAAATAAACTCTTCCAGCCGCCTCGGTGCTGTCTCCGGATTCATAATCTGCTTAAAAAATGAATCATACAGTAATTTTACTCCTTTTACACCTGTACAAAAATCTAAAAATTCTTCCTTCTGTTTCTTTTCCCAGCTGTAAAAAACACTATGCATTTTTGCATTCCCATCAATCTCATCCAGAATCGCCTGCCTGGTCTTTATCATTGGGAAATACTTCTGTAATTTCGTTCTCATATATTTCCTCCCGCTACAATTTTTATCAGGAGCATTTTCAGATATGAGTTTCCATAAGCTGCTGGTTATATGACTATAATTTGATTTTTAGATTTTCTACTGTTCTTTTCTCCACATCTTGTTGCCTGATTATAACATGGTCCCAGTCCGTCTTCAATTAGCAAATGTTCTGAAAATAAAGCAGTATGTTAATATCACAACCTCAAATAACAAAGGACCCAGAAATTTGAATCGCTCTTCCAAATTTCTGAGTCCTCTAATTGTTTCAGCATTTAGTAATTATTACAGTAATCAAACACAGGTCTTCCCTGTTCATTCCATTTTATGCGCATGCGGTAAGCATGTCTGTTGGGATCATACAGTGGATCTCCGATTATTTCATCGTATGGTCTTGCATGATAGATCATAATATCTTCTTTTCCATCCTCCGACTTTACAAAAGAATTATGTCCCGGCCCGTAGATTCCTCTTTCTGCATCTGTTTTTAAGACCGGATATCGTTCTTTTTTCCAAGCCCTTGGATTCAGCAGGTCTTCTGTCTCTTCTATGCTGAGCATTCCCATACAATAGCATTCTCCTGTAGCACTTGCCGAATAAGTCAGATATATTTTCCCATCATGATGTACAACTGCCGGTCCTTCATTTACCCAGAAATCCACTCTTTCCCAGTCATAATCCGGTGAAGTCAGAAGAACCTGTTCTGTCGCAAGACTTGTTGGTGAATCCATTCTGGCAATGTATAAATTGGAAATCTTCTTTCCAACACTAACTTTTTCTGCCCATACGCAGTACCATTGTCCCATATTTTCAAACACGGTCATATCCAAAGAAAAGTCCTGGAATGAAAACGCGTCTTTTCGCTTTAACATTCCCATCTCTTTCCACGGATCCTTCAATGGATCGTCACCTTCACACATCAACACATACGGTCTGATTGCCCAAATATCCTCAATATCTCCACCTGCAAAATAAATAAACCATTTATTATCCACATAATGAATTTCCGGTGCCCAAATGTGCACACTCATAATTCCGTTTTCATGCTTTCTCCATATGGTTACTTCTTCTGCCTGTGCCAATCCGTCGACCGTATTGCTTTTGCGAAGTACAATACGGTCATATTCCGGTACAGATGCAGTAAACCAATAGGTTCCATCAGAATGTCTGTAAACATAAGGATCTGCCCGCTGTATAATAAATGGTTTATTGTATTCTGTTTGTCTGTAATTTGTTTTATCCATAATCGTATCCTCTTATCTTTTCACTGCAAGTGTCAAAAATTTTTTTGCAATTCACCGTTGTTTCTGATTGCTCTATTGCCTTGCAATTTTCGCGATCTTACTTCACATTATTTCAAAATACAGAAGATATAGAAGAAACCTTACAATGTGTCCCGGTCGAGAATATGATAATTCAGATAAATAGATTTTGGCGAGTATTCTTTTGAATCAATCTGCTGGATCAATTCCACAACCGCCGTTGATGCAACACCTTCCAAATTTGTTGAAACAGTTGTCAGTTTCGGCGTGATATACTGCAAAAGACTGATATCGTCAAACCCCATTAATCCGAAATCCTTTGGTATCATCAGACCTTTTTTTGTGCCCCATTGCATAATAGACAAAGCATAGCTGTCACCCGAACACAAAAAAGCAGTCTTTTCATGCAATCCTCTTGCACAGATTCGTTCAACCTCCGGGAGAAACTCTGTTTTCCCAATCATTTTCATTTTCAGTTCCGGGTGAATCGCCATTGCAGCTTTAAATCCTTTTTCTCTCTGCTTATGTACATAAATATTCTGTGTTTCTTCCATCTCCAGCGGCGGACAGACAAATACAATTTTCTTATATCCTTTTGATACAATAAGTTCTACCGCATCCATCGCTGCTGCCATCTCATTCACCTGTACCGTAGTGATCTTCCCGGACACCTGGTTTCCAATACATACGATCGGGATGTGTAATGATAAAAGAAATTCTTCAAATTCTTTTCCTTTATTGATCGGATTGATCAATATACCTTCCATCTGCCTCTCTGCAAGCCCCTGTATCAGTTTTCTTTCCCATTCCAAGCTCTCATCACAGACAACAATATTCGTAAAATAACCTCTTTTGTCTGCCTCTTTGTTAATCGTATTCAACGACTGTACAAAGTACATATTCTCAATATTGATTGTTACAACACCAAGGGACATTGTTCTGCCATGATTCAAACTCCGTGCCAGAAGATTGGGACGATAATTATTTTCTTTTGCGACCTGCAGGATTTTTTCTTTTGTTTCTTTTGAGACACTGCCACCATTTAGTGCACGTAACACCGTCGTTCTTGAAACCCCACATTGTTCTGCAATTTGATTTACTGTAATCGCCATAATTACACCCCCGATCCTGATTCTACTCCGAGTATATCATAATCTCCCTGTATCGGCAATGAAGGTTCGCTTCTTATCTCTTCTGTCTCTCCTGTTCTTCTCAGACAGCTAACCGTACCATATTAAATGACAATGGTTGTAGTGTAATCTGGCATCTGCCTGTTTCTATCTCAACATTTTTTTCTTTCTTCGGGATTACTGCATCATGCTGTTCCATGTTGGTCATTTTTTTATTTTCAGCTGTCATACAAATGCTTTCTATCACATGTTGTATTTCAAAATCCTGCAGATCTACTTCTGCTTTCTGCAGTTCTTCTTCACTTCGGTTTACTGCAAAGATGACAAGCTCCTGATCTTCCTCATTCCACACAACAAGACTGTCCACATATGGAACCCCATCAAATTCTGCACAACTATAACACGGTCCTATACTTGCTGTTTTCAAAACAGTCCCTTTCGCATAGGTTGCAAAATAATGAAACGGATAGTATATCGTCTGAAGCCAGTATTCCCCATTTTTTTCAGTCATGATACATGCACTGATATTTGTAAGCAATGACTGGCATGCAATCTTGATCACATCTGCATTTCTCAGAATCACCATCTGCATCCCCGCAAATAGGAGTGCATCCTCCAGCGTATAAATCTGTTCACTGATCGCAGGTGCGATTCCCCATGGTTTCTGGTCAATTTCTGCATTTACGGTATTACTTGGGACTGCCCATACTCCCCATTCATCCACGCTGAACTTCATCTCTTTTTTAGACCGCTTTTTCTGCTTGATAACCTGTGCTGCCGAACGGATCGTACGGATATATTCTTCCATATCCAGCGTCTGCGCAAGAAATCCTTTGGTTCCCTTATCCTGCCCGGCATAATACTGATGAAGCGCAAGGTAGTCCGCAACATCATATGTTTTTTCAAGGACTTCCATATCCCATTCCGGATAAGTTTTCATATTTGACAAAGAACTTCCACACACAATCAGTTCGATTGTCGGATCCATCAGCTTCATTACTTTTCCGGTTTCTGCTGCCAGCTTTCCATAGTCTTCCGCTGATTTATGTCCGATCTGCCAGCTACCATCCATTTCATTTCCAAGGCACCACATTTTAATTCCATAAGGTTCGGCAACACCGTGCTCTTTTCTCAGATTACTGTACTGTGTTCCCTCCGGGAAATTGCAATATTCCAGATAATGTATTGCATCTTCAACGCCTCTTGTACCCAGATTTACTGTAAAAATCGGCTGTACATCCGCTTTTTTTGCCCATTTCATAAATTCGTTTGTCCCAAATTCATTCGTTTCAATCGCTTTCCACGCAAGATCCAGTTTACGAGGTCTTTTCTCTTTTGGTCCTACCCCGTCTTCCCAATGATACGCAGAAACAAAATTTCCACCTGGATAACGTACTGCTGTTACATGCATCTTCTTCACCTGTTCCAACACGTCTTTACGAAATCCATCCTCATCTGCGCTTTTATGATTTGGTTCATATATCCCTGTATAAATAACTCTTCCCATGTGTTCCAGAAACGAACCATAAAGTCTGGGATCTATTTTGCCTATCGCAAATTCTTTATTACATATTATTTTTGTGTTTTCCATATGAAATAATTCTCCTATCCTTTCAGTCCACCACTACTCATGCCTTCAATGAAGTACTTCTGACCAAACATATAAAGAACAAACATTGGTAATAACGAAATCAATGCTCCGGCAAATGCCGCTCCATATTCAATCGTATTTTGTCCAATAAACAAAGCCAGTCCATTTGCTAATGTACGCATTTCTGTACTACTTGTTACTATCATAGGCCATAATAAATCATTCCATGAGCCATTTACACTCAGAATAATTAAAGTAATAACCGCCGGTTTTACCTGTGGCATCATAATTTTCCAGAAAATCCCATATTCTGAAAGCCCGTCAATTCTCGCCGCTTCTGCCATTTCCTTGGGAATTCCGGTAAATGCAGCTCTCATCATAAAAATAGATCCTGCCACTGCAACTCTCGGTATAATCAGTCCCCAATAAGAATCGTACATTCCCATCTTATATACAACAAGGAAAAGCGGAACCATAATAACCTGAAACGGAACCATCATGGTTGCAAGAGTCATCAAAAACATTCCCGTTTTTCCTTTAAAGTCATAAAATGCATACGCATATCCAGCCATACAGTTTACAACAACCGCAAGTGCTGTCGTTCCTCCCGCATAAATAACAGAGTTCAAAATATATCGAAGAATATCAATACGGTCCTGTACATCTGTAAAGTTTTCCAAAGTAAATGAATTCGGTATAAATGTAGGCGGCCACGAAATAATTTCTTTTTCAGGTTTAAATGCACTGAATACCATCCAGATTACCGGAACAAGAACCAGAAGTGTCAGAATGATCAACATCACGGCAACCGGTATTTCTAAAACGACATTCTTGATCTTTATTGTCTTTTTCTTTTTCATTCCGCTAATCCTCCTTGTTCATTCTTCTGTACATCAAAGTCGTTATAAACATAATAACAACAAACAACACGACTGACATCGCTGATGCATATCCCATACTTGAATTAGATGAGAATGCTCTTGAATAAATGTAACTTACTGTTGATTCTGTTGTATAATTTGGACCACCGTTTGTTGTAACATAAATAATATCAAAAATCTGTAATGCCCCTGCAAATCTTGTCATCAGAATATACCAGAATGTTGGTCTGATAGAAGGCACTGTTATATGGATAAACTGTCTGATCTTCCCTGCCCCATCCATCTCAGCAGCTTCAAAAAGCGAAGGCGATACCTGTTGGATTGCAGTCACATAAATAATCGCTGATATTCCAAAACTTCTCCAGATAGAAATAAAAGACACAACAAATATAGTAAGTCCCGGTGTATTCATGAAATTTATTTTCCCAAATCCCATAGACTGCAATGCTGCTGTAATAAAACCAATATTAGAATGAAGGATCATTCTCCACATAATTCCGATTACAGTGGCAGAACAGATGACCGGTAAAAAGTATACAGCACGTAAAAATTTGTTTTTCAGATTATTCTTGCTGATCACAGCTGCAACAATTAAAGCTCCAAGCACCTGAATCGGAACTTCAAGTCCTGTAAATATTGCCGTGATTTTCAAACTGTTAAGAAAACGCGCATCATGAAAAGCCTCAATAAAATTATCAAAACCGATAAAGCTTGCTGTATTCAGCGTAATCGGGACATCAAAAAAGCTCAATCCAAACGCCATAACAAGCGGAATAACGTTAAACAATAACAGTAAAATAACGGATGGTGCTATAAAAACATACGCACTTCTGGAGGGTGTATTCCAGTATCGTCTTATTTTCTCCATTTTTTCCTCCAATCTCATTTGAAAAGGCGACTTATCCAAGCCGCCTCATTTCCCCGTTTAACAGCATTCTATTTATTGTACTTTTCTACAATCTTATCTGCTGAATTCTGTGCCTTTTCCAAAGCCTCATCCACAGAAGACTTTCCAAATGCCACTGAATTGATCATTTCCGGAATAACATCTGTTAATACAGAACTGATTCCTGGAAAATTAGAATCTACAATAAAATCTGTAGGTGCTTCCGGATTTGCTGCTGACATAGCACTTAATTTTTTATTTGCCTTGTATTCTTCATTGTCCTGTACAGAGTATGTATATGCCGGGAAACCATTTTCAAGTGACCATTCTAATGCCGGGCTTTTTCCATCTTTATCTGCTGTATTCCACCATTCGATGAATTTATATGCTGCTTCTTTTTCTTCTTCACTGGCTGCTGTCGTAATACCAAATCCAATGACTTCTACAGAATTCATATCTCCGGCATCTCCCTGTGGGATCAGGCTGATTCCATAATTTACACCGGCTGTATCAAGTCCGGTTGTTACCCATGGTCCGCCTATTGTTATTCCAATCTGACCGGCGCTTGCCATTGAATCTGTATCTGCTTCTAACGGATTATCACCATTATCAACCATATCTTTATACATATTCAGGAATTTTTCATATCCTGCATTGCCTTCAAAATTAGCTTTCCAGTTTCCGTTGTCATCTGTAACCGCAAGTCCTCCAAATCGCTGCATGATATGTGCAATCTGATAAGCATAATCATAAGAAATTCCCGAACCGTAAACATTCTTGTTTGCATCAGTAATCTTAGCTGCATCTTTCTGCCATTCATCCCATGTTGCCGGCGGTGTATCCGGATCCAATCCTGCATCTTTAAACAGATCTTTATTCCAGTACATATAATATCCAACTACCTGGAACGGAACAAAATACATCGATTCGTCATCGGAGCAGTAGTCCAGATAAGACTGAATAAAATCATCTTTGTCCAGATTCGTTTTATCAAATACATCACTTACATCCTGAAGATAATCTCCATAAGTAAAGCGGTATGCACTTGAACTAAGAATCATTGTCGGTCCCTCATTTGCAGCAAAGGCTGTTGATAACTGACTGTCAAGATCCGAAGAAATATCCATTTTTACTGTGATACCATCTTTATTCTCTTTGTTATACTTGTCAACCATTTTCACCAGCATATCTCCATCTGCACCGGTAAAACTATTCCAAAAAGTAATAGTTGTTCCTTTAGAATCTCCAGATTTCTTTGACTCTTTTTTGTCCCCTGAACCTCCGCATGCTGTAAGTGATGCAATCATCATCGCAGATAAACCTAATGCCGTAATTCTTTTCCACTTTTTCATATTGATTCCCTTTCTGAAACGTAGTAAATACTTTCCCTTCGTCAAGTTCAAGCACTATATTTTCTTTGCTTTTTCGCAATGTACACGTGTACGTTTTTTGTTCTAAGTAAAGGATATTCCTTCTCTTGTTAAAAGTCAAATGCTTTTTATATCTTTGTTAATATTACACATTTTAAAATTATATTTTTGTGCATTTATTCCTTGTTTCTGTGTCTTTTCTTTATGTTCTCGTGTACTCACATTATTTATTCTGACTATTCAGATAATTTCACATTTTTCAAACGTGGTCTCATACCATCCGCATTTCACCACACCACTACATTTTTGAATTGAAATCGCCCGGATTTTTTCATTATCATCAATAATCTTGAGCACCGAATCAGCAAAAAGAAAGCACTCTGATTCGGTGTCACAACCTCATTCTAATCGAGTAGGAGGCGGTGACTAACCGCCGTCCTCTCACACCACCGTGCGTACCGTTC
>NZ_JAQEKS010000009.1:0-110426 GCF_027679115.1 Coprococcus sp. TM115-187
TTTTATATTATATCAAAGTGTTTCATGTTTGTCAACAACTTTTTTAAATTATTTTTTGTCGCTTTTTATTTTTATCAGCGACAACCTCTATATAATATCATGTGTATTTTGTTTTGTCAACACATTTTTTGAGGTTTTTATTTTTATTTTCAAAGGCTACCTTACATTCCTTATTATAAATAAAAATCCATCACTTTTCCGTGACGGATTTTTATAATACCATTATCAGTTTCTATTGTCAAGCCTTTTATCTCAACATTGTTGCAATTTTCATAATTATATTATTATCATATAAAAAACTAAGGATCTGATCTTCTCTGATCATTCCCATTGCCTGCTTTCCTATCGTTGTTGTATACAGAAGCGTAATTACGATAAACAGGATCCCTACTATAATAAATGAAATCGTCGACCCTACCAGAACTCCTGCCAGCCTGTTCAGAATTCCCAGAACCGGAAGTGCTGTCACAAAATCAAGCGCAAACACAACCGCTCTTATCACAATGGTTGCAAACAGGAATGTTACCAGAAACGCGACAATCTCGATAACCAGCTTTGCAAAATATTTGCTTACATATTCCGCAAATGTCGTTACCCCAAGCTTCTGATAAACTTCACTGTTATTATTTTCCAGAAGAAGATTCTTAAATACATCCGGAAGATCTGCCCCCTCGATTGCCACTATCTGCATTTGCTTTGGAACCTCAGCCTCCATGATCGACTGCTCTACCTCTTCCGTTGACACATGTCCATCGAAGATATCTGGTGAAATTCCATACTGCTGCAGCATCTCATCTGACACATTACCATTTACAATATCTTCCACGGTAATTCCTGCTGCTTCCAATGTCTGCTCAGATACACCTGCCGCTGAGAGGATTCCCAGCACCTGCTCTTCCGTAAATCCCGAATTTGTATCCGCTTCTCCCGTGAAGGCTTTTGTCATCGTTTTTATACACTGCTGTTCTACCATCTCATCAATCGGTGTAAGCGAATAAATTGCTTTGCTGACATACGGCGTTGCAAAATACACAACCACCAGTGTAAGGATCGTCGCCCCAAGCGATACAGCAATCCTGACAGCACCTTTAGCAAATCCTACAATAGCTCCTATTGCTATAATGCCCCCGACAATTACCAATAAAATATTTACTTCCATACTCTACTCCTATTTTACAAGCCGTACCTCTGCAAGTCCGTCTGCATTCATCACAAGGTACTTATTGATTCCGAAAACCGGAATTACTTCTTTTATCTCATATTCTGTCGTTCCTTCAAATTGCTTCACACCAAGCTTGGAATAAATCAGGCAGGAAGTCCCATCATACATGATAACATTTCCATCTGCAATCTTTACATTTCCATATTCCCCGGTAAATGTTTTAGATAATTTCTGATTTCCTTCCATATCATATAGGCGAAGCTCATATTCTCCGCTTTCTTCTTTCAGTATGAACCCAAGATATTCATCGTCATGGAAAAAGCTTTTAATCTGCTTATCCAGCTTTACTGTTTTAGAAAGCTTCGGCTTGTCCGTTTCCTTATAGATCATAAACGACTGATCTCCGACCAGTACAGACTTCTTCTCATCTATAAAAAACGAAGTCGGAACAATTGTGTTTTTGTAAACATCATCAGCAACCTGATATTCTTTGTTTGCTTCTTCTGTATTATCAAAATCCAGGTATCCGACTCTTGTTGCCTCGACACCATCCGCTACACACAAATATGAAATCTGAAGTCTCGTTCCGTTCGGCGAAAGTGCGATTCCAATCGGGTATCCGGTTCCGGTAAGTGAAGCTCTGTGCTCTACCAGTACATTTCCTGTCGCATCATAGCACACAACCATTGGTGAATTTTCGTTATTTAAAATCGTACTGACAATTCCATTTTCCGCAACAGCTATCTTCTCGATCGGATAATTCGTATGGATTTCTCCCTTCGCACCTTTTTCATCCATAACATAAATATCATTTCCACCGCGCTCTGCGACCGCCATCGCTTTTCCCGACACATTGATAACCGGATCCTTAATCTGATAAGACTGGTTCCACTGCTCTACACCTTTTTTATTGATATACGCAATTCCATCCCGTCCGTATTTGAGCATTCCGTCTGCATATTGCAAATATTTCAGATCACTTGATTCTGTCTCTTTATTTTTATAGCTTTGCAGAGTCCGTAAGCTTGTATATGTCTGCAATTTCACAAGCAGATAACTGCTGATCAGTGCAAACACAAACGCCAAAATCGTTGCCGCCGTCTTTATTCTCTTTTTTACTTTGTACGCCTTTATCTTCTCTTCCAGGTTTTCTTCCGGATCACGTACCTTTACTATCACATCCATAACCTGTCCTTTTCCTGTCGTTAGTTTGTTGTTAGTATACCACAGTTTTTATTCATATGTACAGAAAACTACGGCAGAATCAATTTCTGTCCGATAAAAATCAGGTTTCCGTCCGACAACCCGTTCATTCTGCAGATCGCATCTACATGTCCACTGTCCCCGTATACTTTCTTGCTGATTTTGGCTAGCGTATCGCCTTTTTCTACAATATAAATATCTTCACTCATTTCCTGCATTGTGCTCATCGAAGAATCATCGACCTTTTCTTCCTCTGTCGAAGCAGAATCAGAGCCCTCTCCCTGCTGTGGCATCGGATCCTGCTGTTCCTCTGTCTGCGGATCATTCGTCTGCTCTGACTGAACGGTATTCTCATTTTGTTGCTCATTTGCTTCTTTTACTGTGCCACTGGTTTTCTGCGTTTTTTCCTCGCCCTGCTTCATGATCGAATTACGTATAAATTCTAGGGATGACTGGACACTTTTCATTTTCCCATAATTGTTCAGGGTTGTCACGCCCATGATCAGAACCACAATTACCAGAAACACGCTCGCCACATATGTCAGCCTGGAAGTTTTCTTCTGCTCCTGCGCCTCAAATCTTTCTTTTACAAGGTTGCGAAAGTCTTTTGCAGCCTTATCTTCCACAACTTCGCTGGGTGTCACGCCAATCTTTTTCCGTGCCGTAATCATATAACTCTGCATTGCAGCATTTTTTTCATAATAAACATAATGCCCGCCAATCTGCATCAGCTCTTTATATTTGTAACAATAATACTGTTCTTCCACCTCTGCATTATCTTTTAATATGAAAATAGTATTTTTTTCGGAAAAATATTTTTCATGGGTATTGAATATCTTCGTATCTATCACCATTCGCACGCCCGGTCTGCAGAGCATCCAGCCAATCATCGTACCCTCTTCAAAATATTCCTTTTTCTCCTGCTCTGCTTTTTCAAAATTCTCCTGTGAAATGATTTCATTTTCATCATCGGAAAATTCCATGCAGATCGCGCCAAAAATATAGAGACACTCCTGTCCTTCTGTTACTTCTTTTTTACCGACCAGAAATGCACCTGCCTGTTCCTTATCTGCTTTATCACAAATCTGATTCAGAAATGTATCTACATAATCTTCCACGTAAATCTTCGGAGTATCACTCACATTTCCTATCTGACGTACATTTTTTGGAAATTTGTTTTCCATAATACTCTCACCTCATTCTGCATATTTTGTAGTTTAGGCTATCGTATCATATGGAAAGCACACTTTTTATCGCTTTGTGTCTACTAAATAGGAAAATCGTTCGACAATCCTGTCCATTCCCCGTTTTTTCTTTACCGGATCGCTCTCCTTCCGCTGTGCAGTCTCAAAACTGCCGCAATACTTGTCAGCAAGTGTCGTAATCCATCCTTCTTTTGTCCGCGGCACAGAAAAAAGTGTAACCGGCCACATATGGTTGATGATAATATCCCGTTCGATGCTATTCAGATCAAAAAATTTCTCTGCGTTCATGAGCGCTCTTTTCGGATGCGTCATCCCATGAAAATGATCCCCTGTCCGCTTTGCATGGGTATGCCAGTCGTACAAAAACAAATCATGCAGCATTCCCGCACGCGCTGCTGACCTTGCATCCAGTCCAAGTGCCTTACACCAGATATAATTATAGTAAGAAACATGAAGGCAGTGCTGATAACAGTTTGTCACTCCATGATGCGGATAAAGCTTCATTCTCAGCACTACCGGATGGGTTGCGATATCTTTGATGCATTCATAAAACTGCTCAAATTCTTCATCCTGCTCCTCCGGTGTTTTATTTTCCTTTTTTAATTTATCATTTAATTCAGTTATCGTTTCCTGTAATTTTTCCATTTTGGGTATCCTCTTTTTTCTGCCGTGTTCCTTTTCCCGGCGTACTTTAAGTATACCAAAATTTCTTTTGTTCCACCTCATTCTTTTCTAAAGAATTCCTTATGATTTTGTGATGTTTCTGTGATTCATATTGTTTCTTTCAAATTCCTGGTATAAAATAGGGCGAAACAAAAATGAGGAGGCTGATTGTAACATGAAACAGATTTATGAAGACCTGTCAGACGATACTGACTTTGATATCATTGATCTGGATGACGTACCGGATCGGGATACCGTAAAAAGGCGTAAAAAGAAATCTCAAAGAGATGTAAATAAAACCAACAAAAGCGAGAAAGTAAAAAAGAAGGAACACTCTTCCTCCGAAGATCCTTCAGAGGATTCACGAAAGGAGCGGTCTAAAAAAGCCCGGAAACGTACTTCCGGAAACTCTGGAAACGGCAGTTCAAAAGCTTCCGGGAAAAAGCGTTCCACTCCATCCGCTTCGATCATCACCACTCCGGTGAAAAAGACCGTGCAGACAGGCGCAAAAATAACCGGCAAACTCCTGCAGACCGGAGCCCGTGGCGTAACGCTTCTGATGATCGCCGTAATTGCATTTAATATTTTCAAAAATTTCTGGAGCTGTTATCCGGTATATGGTTCACTTGCCACAGCGGTAAATGCCAAGAATTATACGCTCGGTGCCTTCCTTGGCGTCGCAGCATTTCTGCTGATTATGGAGATTATTTTCTTCCTGTGGGCGCTGACCGGACCATGTGCTTATGGAGACAGGGGAACAAAGCGTGTCGATACCGGACGGGGGCTTTTCTCTTTCCTGTTCATCGGTATAACTGTAATTGCTGCCGGAATGTTCTGGAATCTGATTCCTTCTTCTCCATCACCACTGACCGGTCTTGCCGGCGGTCTGCAGCTGTATGGAAGTCTGAAAGGAATCCTTCTTCCATTATGCGGAATTGGACTTGTAAGCTGTATTATACGGAAAATATTTTCCTAGAACGGGAAATATGCCACTCTCAAAATATAACTGGTTATAGTGCCACTGGTCTGGTGCTGTATTCTTCTCACTCCCACAGCGGATCAAGAACTTTCATCTATAACAAAAATGCCAGTCCCGATTTACACCGGTTCTGGCATTTTTATTATAGATTCTCAGAATCCTTTTTATTATTTTACAAATGCTTTTACTTTTTCGCAGATGCTGTCTGCATCAAGTCCGTACTTCTTGATCAGTTCAACTGCCGGACCAGATTCCCCGAACGTATCCATAACACCAATCTTCAGAACAGGTGTAGGAAGTTTTTCAGAAAGCACATCACATACAGCACTTCCAAGTCCACCGATAACAGAATGTTCTTCTACGGTAACAACTTTTCCTGTCTCTTTTGCTGCTGCAACAATAAGTTCTTCATCAATAGGTTTGATCGTATGGATATTGATTACTTTTGCATCGATTCCGTCTGCTGCAAGCTTTTCAGCTGCTGCAAGAGATTCGCTCACTTCAAGTCCTGTTGCAACGATTGTTACATCTTTACCTTCGCGAAGTACGATTCCTTTTCCGATCTCAAACTTATAATCCGGATTATCATTGATTACCGGCACTGCAAGTCTTCCGAAACGCATATATACCGGTCCCTGATGTTCATATGCTGCAAATACAGCTGCTCTTGCTTCTACATCATCTGCCGGGCTGATCACTACCATACCTGGGATTGTTCTCATAAGAGCGATATCTTCGTTGCACTGATGGGTAGCACCATCTTCACCAACGGAAATACCTGCATGTGTAGCACCGATCTTAACATTGTTCTTCGGATATCCGACAGAGTTACGAACCTGTTCGAATGCACGTCCTGCTGCGAACATTGCAAATGTACTTGCAAACGGAACTTTGCCTGTTGTAGCGATACCAGCTGCAACTCCGATCATGTTGCCTTCTGCGATACCACAGTCGATAAATCTTTCCGGGAATGCTTTCTTAAACATTCCTGTCTTTGTAGCTCCGGCAAGGTCAGCATCAAGTACTACTACATCATCATGCAGTTTTCCAAGTTCAACTAAAGCATTACCATAGCTTTCTCTTGTTGCGATTTTCTTTACTTCTGACATAATGCTTCACCTGCTTTCTCTAAATCTTCCATAGCGATCTTGTATTCTTCATCATTCGGAGCTTTTCCATGCCATCCAGCCTGGTCTTCCATGAAAGAAACACCTTTACCTTTTATGGTCTTGGCAATAATAGCTGTCGGCATTCCTTTTGTTTCTTTTGCTTCTTTGAAAGCAGCTGCAATCTGATCAAAATCATGTCCATCGATATTGATTACGTGGAAGTTAAATGCTTCAAATTTCTTGTCGATCGGGTATGGTGAGTTAACTTCATCAATACGTCCGTCAATCTGAAGGTTGTTATTATCTACAATTACTACCAGATTGTCCAGTTTTCTGAAGCCTGCTAACATAGAAGCTTCCCAAACCTGTCCTTCCTGAATTTCTCCATCTCCGAGAAGTGTGTATACACGATAGTCATCATTACTCAGTTTTGCAGAAATAGCCATACCTACTGCTGCTGAGATTCCCTGTCCCAGAGATCCGCTTGACATATCAACACCCGGGATGTGCTTCATATCCGGATGTCCCTGAAGGTAAGATCCTGTATGACGAAGTGTCTTGAGGTCTTCTACCGGGAAGAATCCTCTGTGTGCCAGCGCAGAATAGTATCCCGGAGCTGTATGTCCTTTGGAAAGAACGAAACGGTCGCGGTCTGCTTTCTTAGGATCCTTAGGATCGATATTTAACTCTTCAAAATATAAATATGTGTAGATGTCTGCTGCTGACAGAGATCCGCCCGGATGTCCGGATTTGGCAGCGTGTACTGCTGTCACGATGCTCTTACGGATTTCATTTGCAGTTTTCATAAGTTCTGACTTGTTCATGAAAATATGCCTCCTGAAATAGTTTATTTTTAGTCACTTTGTCGGAAGCGCAGATTGGTGCTCTTCCGACAGTAAATTATTCCGATTGTAAATTTTATTCTCCGAATACTGCTTTGTAATCAGCCTGGAATTTTGCGATACCAGCATCTGTAAGCGGATGATGTGTCATCTGTTCAATTACTTTGTAAGGAACAGTTGCAATATCAGCACCTGCAAGTGCACATTCTGTAACGTGCATTGGGTTACGGACGCTCGCGCAGATGATCTGTGTATCAATATCTCCGGCCGCTGCAAACATCTCAGCGATTTCTTCGATCAGTTCTGTTCCACGTACAGAAATATCATCCAGACGTCCAAGGAACGGCGATACATATGTAGCCCCTGCTCTTGCTGCAAGAAGTGCCTGGTTTGCTGTGAATACCAGTGTTACATTTGTCTTGATTCCTTCAGCTGTAAGAGCTTTACAAGCTTTCAGTCCTTCTACAGTCATCGGAATTTTAACTACCATGTTCGGATGGATCTTAGCGATTTCTCTACCTTCTGCAATCATACCTTCTGCATCAGTAGTTGTTGCTTTTACTTCTCCACTGATCGGTCCGTCTACGATAGATGCGATCTCTGCGATAACTTCTTTAAAATCACGTCCCTCTTTTGCGATCAGTGACGGATTTGTTGTAACTCCGCAGATAACTCCCATATCGTTAGCTTTTTTAATGTCTTCCACATTTGCTGTGTCGATGAAAAATCTCATTTCGTTTTCCTCCTTATGAACATGAAAATTCGTATTTCCCGTTATCAGGAATCCCTCTTTTTATCTGATTGCCTGACTTGGTTAAATTATATCGCAATTTACTCTGACAGGTCAATAGCCATATGTTTTTATTAGTAATTTTTCGCGTTAATATTAACTATTTTATTAGTAATTTTTTGATACCGTTTTTGGATAATCCTTTATTTTATAGCGTTTTCAGAGACATAAACTATGAAATATTACTAATATTTTTTGAATTTAAACTAATTTTTCCCTTTTTTTGTTTTCGCATAAGACGTCGTTCCACGCACGATCAGACGAGGTTCATATTCTACATGGTAGGTGCTGATCGGCTGGATCTCTGAATACTGGCTGTTCTGAGAAAGAATCTTTTTCATAATGATATCACAGGCATCCCGCCCTTTGAAAACGACAAAATGCTCGATCGTTGTCAGCGACACCTTATGCATCTTCGCAAACAGTGTATTATCACATCCCATTACGGAAATATCTGCCGGAACTTTATATTTTTCTTCGTGAAGTGCATCCAGGATTCCAAATGCGATCATATCATTTAATCCGACGATCGCAGTAATATCATTATGCTCTCTCAAAAGCTCTTTCGTCAGATCATATCCGATCTTATACTCCGAATCGATATTCGGGATGCTCATATCGATCGACTCATTTGCTGCCTTGATGATCACATTGTCTTTTAATCCAACAGCATCAAATTCTTTCAGAAATCCTTCCACCCTTTTGGAGCGCTGCTTCTGTCTGGTTGTAAGAGGTGGTGCAATATACGCTACTTTCCGATGTCCCAGATCCAGAAGATGCTTTGCCATCATCCTTCCGAGTTTGGAATTATCCAGTTCCACTGCATCTACATTCAGATGCTCATTCTGGTTATTGATAATTACGATCGGAATTTTTTCTGCCAACTCTTCTATCGTATCCATAAAGCAATGACTTGGATTGCAGGTATAGATAATGCCAAGCGGTTTCAGCTCATGCATCATCCTGAGATACCGCTCCTCCATCTTCAGATCCCTCTGGGTATTGCACACAAACAGTCCATATCCCTGCTCCTTTGCACGGGATTCAATCCCCTGAAGCAACATAACATAATAAGGGTTCGTGAGGTTGGAACAAAATACGACGATCAGTTTTTCTTTCCTGCTTTCTCTGCGTGTCTTTCTTTTCGGTACTTCGTATCCCATCTCTTCTGCGATCTGTTCCACTTTACGGATCGTTTCTTTTGAAAATGATACATTATATTTTTTATTCAGGATCATGGATACCGTTGCCTGCGACACACCTGCCGCATGTGCGATATCCGAAGAGGTTACTTTCTTCTTTCTCATATCTTTACTTCTTTCAAATGCATACGTTTCCGGCACTCCTCGCAGTCCTTAAGTCACGTTAAGTCACCTAAAGTGCTGTACGTCCTTCCAGTGCACGCAGAAGCGTCACTTCATCAATATATTCCAGATCGCCGCCGACCGGCACGCCGCTTGCGATCCGGCTGACCTTGATTCCTGTCGGCTTGATCAGTTTGCTGATATACATCGCAGTAGTCTCCCCTTCCAGGCTGGAATTGGTTGCGATGATCACTTCATCCACATCCCCCTGAAGACGCTCCATCAGCTCTTTTAGCCGGATATCTCCAGGTCCGATCCCAAGCATCGGGGAAATTGCGCCATGAAGTACATGGTACACACCATTATATTTTCCAGTCTTTTCATAAGCTGCAAGATCTCGGGAATTTTCCACAACCATGATCGTCTTATGATCCCGCTCCTCGCTGGCACAGATTGGGCATAATTCTTTGTCAGTAAGCGTGCAGCATTGCTTGCAGTATCTTACATTATTTCTTGCATCTACCAGTGTCGCTGCAAGCTGTTCTACCTGTTCCTTCGGCATATTAATGATATGAAAAGCCAGCCTTCCGGCTGACTTTGCTCCGATACCAGGCAGTCTTGATAATTCTTCGATCAGTTTACTGATCTGACTGCTGTAATAATCCATCTTTTACACTCCCGTTCTAGAACATTCCCGGCATTCCGCCAAGTCCGCCAGTCAGCTTGCTCATAGCGGAAGTATTTGCCTCATCGACCTGACGAAGTGCTTCATTGACTGCTGCCATAATCAGGTCTTCCAGCATCTCTACATCATCCGGATCCACAACTTCTTCCTGAAGTTTTACTTTCTGGACTTCTTTTTTACCGCTTACGGTCACTTCTACAGCTCCGCCGCCTGCAGTTGCTGTAAAACTTTTCTCTTCCATCTCTTTTGCCTGCTCTTCCATCTGCTTCTGCATCTTCTGAGCCTGCTTCATTAAATTTGCCATATTTCCCGGCATTCCGCCTCCTGGAAATCCTCCTCTTTTTGCCATAACTATAAATCCTCCTAATTATTATTCATCTTCAATCGTGATCTCCATATTGATCACTTTTTCTATATCCACAAAACTGTCTTCAAAATGGCGTCCGTTCTCCACCTGACGCACATCAATCTCCACAGTCTTGCCGATTTTTTTCTCAATCAGATCTTTTAATTCCTGCTTATGTTCTTCGCTTCCTACCACGCTGGCGCTGATCTCATCCGGCAGAACGATCAGAAGTCTGTCCTGATTGTCCACGCTGAGTCTTGCCTGCTTCAGATAGCCTCTAAGCATTCCTGATGCTTCGTTTGCAATCTTCCGGAAATTGGATGTCACCTGCTTTACATCTTCCTTCAGTGCTTTCGGAAGCTGCGGTTTTGGCTGTGGCTTCGGTGCTTCACCATTTACATAAACAACCCTCTCCTGCGGCTGCGCAACTGCAAAACTTCCTTCTTCTACCTGTTTTTCCAGTGCACGGATCCGGTCCAGAAGACTGTCCTTCGTACTCTCCATCTGCGGTTTGCAAAGCTTGATCAGTGTTACTTCCAGAAGCACTCTTTTCTGTGTTGCGTATTTGAGCTGATTTGTCAGCTCGGAAAAAATACGGATATACCGGAGCAGCACCCCGGATTCGATCATCTGTGCTTCCTCTTTCAGCTGCGCCAGATTCTCCGTCGATACATCCAGCACATCTTCCATATTATCCGAAGTTTTCACCAGAAGAAGGTTGCGCAGATACCAGGTAAAATCTGCCGCAAGCTGCGTCAGTTCTCTTCCCTGCATCACAAGCTCTTCTACAGTAGCAAGTACCTTTCCCACATCCTGGCTGATGATCTGTCTGAGAAGCCGGCTGAACACATCCGTATCCACCGCGCCAAGAACCTCAAGAACATGATCGTAGGTCAGCTTCTGTCCGAGGTAAAACGCAATGCACTGATCCAGAAGACTTAGTGCATCTCGCATGGATCCGTCCGCCGCTTTCGCAATATAGCGGATTGCTTTTTCTTCTACCTCAACTTGTTCTTTTTTCATCAGTTCATCCAACCGCGCTGCGATCGTATCGATCGTAATACGCTTGAAATCGTAGCGCTGGCATCTGGATAAAATCGTGATCGGAATCTTATGTGCCTCTGTCGTTGCAAGAATAAAGATTACATATTCCGGGGGTTCCTCCAAAGTCTTTAACAGAGCATTAAATGCACCTATTGAAAGCATATGCACCTCATCGATGATATACACCTTATATCTTCCCTCCGTCGGACGGTAGGATACCTCTTCCCTGATCTCACGGATATTGTCCACACCGTTGTTGGAAGCCGCATCGATCTCAATGACGTTCATGGAAGTACCGGCTGCAATATTTTTGCACATGGTACATTCCCCGCAGGGACTTCCGTCTACCGGATGCTCGCAATTGACTGCCTTTGCAAAAATCTTCGCTACTGTTGTCTTTCCGGTTCCTCTTGTGCCACAGAACAGATATGCATGTCCGATCCTGTCCGCCTTTATCTGATTCTTCAGCGTTGTGATAATATGATCTTGTCCTTTTACGTCTTCAAATTCCGCAGGACGGAATTTACGATACAGGGCAGTATATGACATGTTAAATTACTCCTTTACTCATCACCAAAACTGATTCCGACAATCTTGGCTTCTTTGATGATATCCGCTTTCGGATCTACCATCTTCAGCTTTCCGGCAACCTCTCCAAGCGGAACCTTGCGGATGTTGCCGTTCTTGATTCCTACCATATATCCGTAGTCCTCTTTTAAGATCAGGTCTGCTGCTGCTGCTCCAAGTCTGGTTGCAAGCACACGGTCATACGGACACGGGCTTCCACCTCTCTGCGTATGTCCCGGAACCGTGATACGAACCTCCTGATCCATACGGTTCTGGATCTTCTCTGCAAGCTCATATGCCACAGACGGATAGCCCTTCTTTTCCTGTTTTTCTTTTAATTTTTTCTTCGGAAGGGCTGCATCTTCTTTTGTGATCGCGCCTTCTGCAACCGCGATGATCGTAAAATGCTTTCCTGCCTCTGTACGGCTCTTGATCGCACGCACTACGTTATCCACATCATACGGGATCTCCGGGAGAAGAATAATATCTGCTCCGCCTGCGATTCCGGCATGAAGTGTTACCCATCCTACTTTATGCCCCATAACCTCTACAATAAATACACGGCTGTGTGAAGTTGCAGTTGTATGGATTCTGTCAATTGCTTCCGTTGCGATATCTACCGCACTCTGAAAGCCAAATGTCATATCTGTTCCCCACAGATCGTTGTCGATCGTCTTCGGAAGTGTAATCACATTCAGTCCTTCTTCTCTTAACAGATTCGCAGTCTTATGTGTTCCATTTCCTCCCAGTACTACCAGGCAGTTCAGGTTCAACTTGTGATAAGTATGCTTCATCGCTTCGACCTTATCGATTCCATCCGGTCCAGGTACGCGCATCAGTTTAAACGGCTGTCTGGATGTTCCGAGGATTGTTCCACCCATCGTCAGTATTCCCGAAAAATCTTTTGCTGTCAGCATCTCAAAGTTCGAATAAATAAGTCCTTTATATCCATCCTGAAATCCATAAATTTCCACATCGTTTCGTTTTGAACAAAGTCCTTTTACAACACCTCGCATGGCTGCGTTCAGTGCCTGACAATCCCCACCACTGGTAAGCATTCCAATTCTAAACATAATTGCCCATCCTTTCCCTGTTCATCTTTTCCAGATCAGTCTGTTATTTTCAGTTATAATCCCTTTGTATTATAACCGATTCCTGAGTCCTATACAAGCAATAGTTCTGCTGCAAAACTGATACATACCGCATCCTGGTCTGTCATTTTGAATCACATCTGGCGAAATGCACAGCACAGATTGACTTTTTGTTCCGGAATGGATATATTATAGAAGTGAAACAGTTAGTGCAGGCATACATCTGATTTTTTGTGATCACATCAGACTCTGCACGTAAAAATTTATAAAAGAAAGTCAGGTATTCTCATGGAAAGAAATGAATTGTGCTGGTGTGGCAGCGGAAAAAAATACAAAAAATGCCATCTTATGATCGAAGAAAAGATCGCATATCATGCAGATAAAGGAGAAATCGTTCCGACAAGAGATATGCTCAAGACCATTCCTCAGATTGAAGGAATCCAGAAAAGTGCAAATCTCAATACTGCCGTACTTGATCATGTAGCAGCCCATATCCACGCAGGCATGAGTACAGCCGAAATTGATAAATTAGTTTATGACTATACAACCGAACACGGTGGAATCCCGGCACCGCTTAATTATCAGGGATTCCCAAAGAGTGTGTGTACTTCTATTAACAACGAGATCTGCCATGGTATTCCGGATGAAAATATTATTCTGGAAGAAGGCGATATCATCAATGTGGATGTATCTACCATTCTGGACGGATATTTCTCAGATGCATCCCGTATGTTTATGATCGGCAAGGTCAGCGAACGTGCCGAAAAACTGGTTCGTGTCACACAGGAATGTGTCGAACTTGGACTTGCGCAGGCAAAACCATGGAATCATCTCGGAGACATTGCAGATGCGATCAATTCACATGCAAAAGCAAATGGCTATTCTGTTGTAGAGGAAATCGGCGGACATGGTGTTGGTCTTGAATTCCACGAAGAACCTTGGGTAAGCTATGTTACACCAAAGGGAAGCGAAATGCTTCTGGTTCCGGGTATGATCTTTACCATCGAACCAATGATCAACGAAGGCAGTCCGGAATTCTTTGTTGATGAAGACAATGACTGGACGGTTTATACCGAAGATGACGGACTTTCTGCTCAGGTAGAATACATGGTCCGCATTACGGATGATGGCGCTGTCGTTATGACAAAATAATAATGCATAAAAAGGATGCTGCAAAATCATGACCTGATTAAGCCGCATCCTTTTTATTATGCATATCAATAATGGAATCAAACTCTCTACTCCAGATCCCCTTCCCGGTAAACACGAAGCAGCATCTTCAGCCCTTCAATATCTTCTTTGATCTTCTTTCCGGTATCTGTATCTCTTACCATCAGACGTTCTTTCTCAGTCTCTACCAGCTCCGATTTTGACTCAATATCTTTATTTTCCGTCAATGCCGCAAATACACTCTGGAATGGCTGGTGTGACTTGATCCGGATTCCATGGGAATTAAAGATCAGCGTATAACCGGCAATGCCGGTCGTCTTGTGATAACTTTTGCAAAAGCCCCCATCGATCACCATCAGTCGTCCATTTGCACGCACCGGATGCTCGCCTTTTGAAGTCCGCACCGGTGTGTGTCCATTGATGATATGTGACCGCTCAGAATAAAGACCAAATTCATGCAAAATCATATTGCAGACCTTTTCTTCTTCATAGAACCGGTAATATGGGTTGGACTCCTCATGCCAGGTCGTTTCATCCTTCACATAAGTCCGCTCAAAAGTCTTGATATTTCTGCCTGACAGCGGTGATTTTCTTCCGCACCACAGATACCACATAAAGTCTTTGTCTTTTTCCTTCGCATCTTTTGACCATGCCCTTCTTGCAATGTGTTCTGCATAATCCAGATAATCTCTTCCGCAATAACGCTTCCTTCCAAATACAACGCCCTCAAAATTACCGCTTTCATCCAGTGGTACACAGCCATGATATAAAAGGTTATTGTTAAAGATCCGGTACATACTTCCTTTTTTGTACAGAAAATCAATGTGCTGGCGCAGACGGATGCTGTTCACAAATGCCATCTCAAGACCTTCGACTACCTGCTCTTCCTCTTCGGTGAGTTGGTATACATCCTCCAAATTTTCTGCCGCAAAATTGACTGTCGGGAAAGTCTCTTCTTTAATGTCATATTCCCTTCCGTCAATTTCCACCGTCTGACGTGCAACATCGACCTTGTGAAGCAGAAGCTTATCCTCCATTTTGTAATCCGGATTGCGCAGGATCACCTGCCCTTCCAGTTTGAAAAGAAGTACTGAAATCTCTTTTAAGGCGGCCTCCATTGGATCAATGTCCGGATAAATCTTCTCTGCAAATAAAGTCAGCTTTCGGAGACTGATTCCATAGCTGTTTTCAAGGATCTTCATGTTATCGTATTTCAGATTGTTCCGGATGACCGTTGCAATGCAGGCTCTGCTTCCTGCCGCTGCCCCCATCCAGAGAATATCATGATTGCCCCACTCAATATCGATGGAATGATAAGTCATCAGGAGATCCATGATCCGATCTGCGCACGGTCCCCTGTCAAAAATATCGCCGACAATATGTAAGTGATCCACCGCAAGACGTTTGATCAGACCTGCCAGTACTTCGATAAACTCGTCTGCATTCTGAAGCTCAAGAAGTGTATCCAAAATATTGCGATGATAGATAAGCTGATTGTCATCCTCATCCTTCTGCACATGAATCAGCTCGTCCAGGATATATGCATATTCCTTCGGCATCGCTTTCCTTACTTTCGAGCGGGTATATTTGGAAGAAAATAACCTTGCGATCTCAATCAGTTTTCCCAGAATCACACGATACCATTCTTCATTGTTCTTCCCTTCTTTTTTGATCAGCGCAAGCTTCTCAACCGGATAATAGATCAGGGTACAGATCTCTTCTCTGTCCAGATCAGATAAGGTATCTCCAAACAGCAGATCCACTTTTTCCCGGATCACGCCAGAACAGTTATTTAATATATGACAAAATGCTTCATATTCTCCGTGCAGGTCACTCATGAAATGCTCGGTTCCCTTCGGCAGACTTAAGATTGCCTTCAGGTTGATGATCTCTCGGCACACAGCCTGCTCTGTCGGGTACTTTTCTGCCAGAAGTTCTAAATATTTTTCATCTTTCATTTTCTTCCTCCATCCGGTTATTTTTTACTTTACATATCCAATAAATACATTTCCGCTTCCGCTTACAAGACCGTTCATCTCATCCGGCGTTGCGGAATGACGTTCTCCGTCTGCCGGATCCAGATAAGCATACTTCGCATCCGTGTATCCGATGACCAGTACCGCGTGATCCACACTGAGCATTGCGATCACCGGTGTCTCATGGCTGATCGTATAGCGGATTTCTTCCGGTGTACATCCGGTCAGATCAAACCCTTCTCCACCGGTTGCTTCTGTCAGGATTTCTGCCGGCGACTTTCCGTTTTCCAGCTCTGTTGATGCATTTATATCTTCTACGCCTTCTAGCTTCAGGATCCGGTTCAGGCACGCTGCAAGTGTACTCTCACCTTCTCCTGTCCGGAACTCATCCATATTATTTACTTCATAAATATCCAGCGTATTTCCGGACTCCCATACATATTCCTGTGATGAAGAAATGACCACACCTTTTATCTTCTCCGCTTCCTGGATCGCATAAGATGCTTTTTCATACACCCCCTGCAGACTGCCAAGTGCATATACATAATACTGATTCTTTACCTTCGGTTTGTCAAAGCTGACAACCATCGGTTTATCAAACAATACCTGCTTTGGTTTTAAAATTTTTGCTTTGCTGTCTTTGATCCCATTTTCATAAGTCAGACGAACCAGGGTTCCCCGCAGATCATCATTGTAGGTCTCAACTGTGATATTGCTCTCTTCCTTCTCCTGATTGTTGGTAATATAATCTGCCGTTGTTGAAATATAGGTATTCTCATTTCTGTTCACCCGATTAAGTGTCATCATATTGTCTGCCACATAGCCATCCAGAATGTAAAAATCCTGTACCTCATAGGTCTTGGCTATCTCCTGTTTCTGCGTGATGATATCCACTTTATACATCGGGTACACACTCTGTCCGGATATATTGGTTCCTGCATCGTTTCCACGCAGCGTGCCATAGGCAAAATCATTCCGGATAAATCCGATCGGTTTGACATATTCGTCTCCTTCGGATGTAATATCAAAGGATTTGCCCGTCTTCAGATTCAGCACGATAATTTTCTGCGACTCATTGATCTTTCCGCCCTCACTCTGGTAAGCAAGCAGATGTCCGTCTGGTGAAACCTGATACTGCCCTTCCTCCAGATCTTTCACCAGCACCTCTCTGGTGTTGTCCTTCAGATTCACAAGATACAATGTACCATCTATCATTACATAAAGATTTTCATCAGAATTGCTGTAATATACAAATTTACCCAGATCCTCTTTCATCAGATAATATCCGTCTTCGCTAGGGACAAATGCTTTTTCCGTAACGGAATTTTTTTCTGCGTCAAAATAATAGACTGCTACACCTACCTGCCCTTCATGTACACCGCGATTCATATAACCCACTACAGTAAATGTGGTATTGCCTTTTTCATCTACTGAAATCAGGCGGATATCATGCAGGTCGCATAATGTACGCACATCCATGTTTTCCGCATCTGCGAAGCCGAATACCAGTGACATTTCATCCTCTTTTTTATCATAATGCCAGAGCTGGTTATCCTCTATAAATGCTACAATGGTTCCATCTGTATTAGTCTCATACTCCAGGTCCGTCGGCGCAATCCCAACAAGAACACCCTTCTGGTTCAGCGCAGTTGTCTTACCATCAAATCTCTGATTCATCGTGCGATCATAATCAAGCAGATACTGTTGTGCATCTTCCCCGGTGCGGATCCGGAAGAATTCCTTTACACTGTAAAGCCGATCAGCATAATCAGTATCCCCGGTGCACTTTACCTGGTATTTGAGGACAAGTGATGTGTAATTCTCATTGCATTCCTTAATTTCCCAGTATACATTTCCCGATACCTGCGGTGCAAGCGAACCCCATGTCACCTGTGACTGTGTCGATGCAAGTGTGACCTCCTGATAGGTGGAGCTGTCCTCACTGGAATCTGTTTCCAAATAGCTTTCGACCTTATCACCCTGATTTTCGAGTGCCGCATTGTGGAAATCATTTGCGAAATCCAGGCTTTTCTTATAGTTGCAATCTGCCGAATTCTTGATCCTGGTATAAAAATAAATATTCTGATTATCCAGGTACAAGGTTACTTTCAAAATCCTCTCTTCTTTCAGGATCTTCGTATTCTTGAAATTTAAAGTTACTGTATCCTGAACATCTTTAATGGTTCCCTCCTGGATACATTTTTTCCCATTCAGTGTATATACCTGCCAGTAAACCTTCTGGATCTGGTTATCATATTTTGCAATGTTCATATCCAGCTGGTTATTTGTGACGGGTGTCAGTGTATCACGCATTGAAGTAAGCGTCATATCGCTTTTATATCCCGGCAGTGAGTTCACTTCATATCCTTCTGTCGTAAAGGATATTCTTGGCAATGTCGCACCTCCCATATCTGCACTCATATCAGTGTTGCCTCTGTTCGTCACATAACTGGATACGATAACTGCAAGAATAAATACAGTAGTCAGTACCCCTGTCTTTATTGCTATCTTTTTAAACATTGTAATTATAGTCCCCTTTATCTTAATCTGCTAAATTTATACTCCTTTTTCTCCCTCTTCATTCTGCTGATCCAATAATCTCCCCAGCATTGGATCGATGTGAAGCATTTCTTCACATGTGCGGATTGCCTCTGTATTTTTTCCTTTATTTCCCGTGTAAATGGCCCGTATCAAAATATTCTTCGGTGTATGCTCCATATCGATAAACTCCAGGATCTGTGTGTCATATCCCTCCCTCTTGAGATATTCTGCACGCATAGCATCCGTGACAAGAGCTGCCATTCGCTCTTTGATCAGTCCGTAAGAAAACAGCGGTGCAAGTGTTTCATTTGCAATCTGACGGTTCACTTCATGCTGACAGCACGGAACCGAAAGAATGACCTTCGCTTTCCAGCCAACTGCTTTTGCAAGTGCAAAATCGGTAGCGGTATCGCAGGCATGCAGCGTCACGACCATATCCACTTCATCAGAGCCGGTATAATCTGCAATATTTCCTTCCATAAACTTCAGTTTTCTATAGCCATATTTTTTTGCAAGCTGGTTGCATGCATAAATGACATCCGTTTTCAGATCCAGTCCGATGATCCGGATATCATAACCTTTTAACTCATGCAAATAATAGTAAATTGCAAATGTCAGATAGGATTTGCCGCATCCAAAATCCAGAATCGTTACTTCCCTGTCCTTCGGGAGCTCCGGAAGAACATCCTCGATAAACTCAAGGAAACGGTTGATCTGGCGGAACTTATCAAACTTTGTCCGCACGATTTCCCCTTCTTTTGTCATAACTCCCAGATCCTGTAAAAATGGAACTGCTTTTCCTTCCTCCAGGATATAATGCTTCTTCCGGTTGTGTGACAGATCAATCTCTTTGAACCTCCCGGTCTGAAGCCGTCTCTGAATCGTCATTTTCCCTTTTTTGCTGACCAGAACCTGATAGCGGAATTTTCTCGTCTCCATCTGCATCTGTTTGAATTCCTGCATGGCATTTTCAATATATCCTGCTGCTTCTTCTTCATTCAGATTGTGGTGAAATACCTGGTTGTTCCGGTGTTCTTCGCACTGGTACAAAATATTGTCTTTATGCTCCACAGGGCGGATCTTAATCTTTACAATTCCGCCTTTTTCACGTGGATTGCTGATTATTGCTGATAAAAATTCTTTATTTAAACTCTTTTTTAAGATATTATTCAATGATTCCATTTTAATTTCCCCTTACATTTTAGGTTATATGTACGAATCCAGTTTTTATTGTAAAGCGAAATAAAATAGAGCGCAAGGGAAATTTCCCTTACGCCCCATATTTACCTGTTACTGTTCGACTTCCTGATAGACATCTTCCGTTTCTTTTGGAACCGGGAAACGGATCAGTACCTTGAACAGATCTCCGTCGAGATATAACTCGAATTTTCCCCCTTGAAGCTTTGTCAGATTCTGTGCAATCGAAAGACCAAGCCCGCTTCCTTCCGTGCTTCTGGATACATCTCCGCGGATAAATCTTTCTGTCAGCTCATCTGCCGAAATATTCAGCGGCTGCTCTGATACATTCTTGATCGTAAACTGTACTTCCTCACCTGTCTGAACCAGATCCACGTAGACCCGGCTTCCCTCCATTGCATATTTTGCCGCATTGTTAAATACATTTGCAAGAACTCTCCACATTCGTCTGCCGTCTGCGTAGATTGTTGCCGGTTCGGTCGGAAGATTCATGATCATTTTCAGATTCCTTGCCTCAAATTTTTCTTCAAACTCTGCACTGGTCTGGTTAACCAGCTCAACCAGATTCAGATTCATCATTTCCAGGCTGATATTGCCACTGCTTACCTTGGAAGCTTCTACCACATCCTCGGTAAGTGTCTTCAGACGATATGCTTTTTCTTCCAGAACCTGAAGATAATTCCGGATCTTCGGATCCTCAAAATCCTCTCTCTTTAAAAGGTCCACATAATTAATGATTGATGTAAGCGGCGTTTTGATATCATGGGATACATTTGTGATCAGATCCGTTTTGAGGCGTTCATTTTTTACGCTCTCTTCTACCGCCCGGTCCAGTCCATCTCCGATCTTATTGATGCTGACTGCTGCTTCAAGCTGTCCGCCTTTGAGTCCATTTAACGGAATCTGATAATCAACCTGACCGTCTGCGATTGCTTTTACCCCTTTGATGATCCGCGCTCTTCCGATGGCTCTGCGCATCAGGCAGAAAAATGCCCCCGCCTCTGCCGCAAGCATTACGAACAGCCAGATTCCCGGCTCCCACATGGCGATCGCGATCCAGTGAACTACAACCAGTACTCCAAACAAAATCGCAGCTTTCCAGACCTCCCCCAGATGCCGGATTCCAATCCGGACGTATTTGATGATCAGACATAAAATACTGTTCTTCCACAAGGTCTTTGCCTTGATCCTTCTTACCATTCCAAGCCAGAAAGTAAGTCCTGTCATGCAAACGCTTACCGCAACAATCCCTGCAAAAATCAGTACCGATGTGCCATTGAAACCATCTCCGCTAAACCAGACTCCGTTCAGCAGACTGTAACTTAAACTGATTTCCCCGTAAATACATATCACCATAACTGCAACCGACAAAAGAATAAAGAGTTCTGTCTTCATTTTATCGACCCGATTTAACACAATGCCTTCTTCCCGGTTTGATCTGCCTGCAACAATTGTCAGCCATGCCAGAATTACAAGCATTGCAAATCCGGTTGCAATCGCAATCCAGAAGGTAAATCTTACCTGCGGTGCATACTCCTGATAAATCTTGCTCTCCTGATAAAAGTCATCCTGGATTGGATAGGAAGTATCTACCGCGAACACGCATTCGTAATTATCCATCCACATATTGCCACCGATCAGTGATTTCCACTGTGATCCGTCCATATCAATATCACTCTGGTACTCAGTAAGCTTTGGTGTGGCAACCGCATATACTCCCAGCTTTTTCATACTTTCCAGATTCTTTTCCCATTCATCAAATCTCTGATATGCAAGACGGTTGGTATAAACTTTTTTATTGTCCAGATCTACAATCATATATGCAAGATTGGTATTACCTTCTTTATATTCTTCCGTTACATACTGCCACGTCAAAAAATTATCCCGTACACTGTCCACAGTATTTCCAAGCATGGACATCGCATCACTTAACTTGCCGTTCCATCTGGAATCCTTGTTCACAACTTCCAGAAGATTCTTCGCGCCCACCGGTGCACAGTTTTCGGAAACTTTTTCTCCGTCATACCGCCAGCACTTTGTGTAGACCTGGCGATTTTCACTGTCCAGAATATTGCGGTAAATACTTGCGGAACTCTCGATCCAGTCATTGATCAGAGAATCGATCACTTCTCCGGTGCTTTCCAGTGAATATTCATCTTTTGCCTCATCCATATTACCAAACTGAAGGTTCCCGTTTTTAAATTCCCGACGAAATTCTTTTTCATAGTAATAATGGTAGGTTCCGTCATCCTTCTGGCAGACGATGATCTCATCATCATTGTCTCCATCTGCCATCTTGGTCCCGTCTGCGTAGTACATCTCCTGATCGTTTTCCCAGTAATTCACAAGATCACCAAGACGGTATGCAAGCCCATTTACATTTTCATTTGAAATCTTACGATCTGAATCATATTCTTTCAGATCTACAATTCTGTTTTCATCATATTTTCCTTCTGTTTCAAAATTGCTGTCGTATCCTTCCGCAGCCGCAATATCATTTGCAGCACTCATCAGCTTGTCGGTAAACCCTTTTGACTGTTCATACTTCTTATGTGGCTTTTCAAACAGGATTCCTGCCAGATTATCGCCCGGATAACTGAATGTAAAAACCAGACATGTGATCATCACCACCGCTAAAATATGCTCCAGTACGATCAGGATTCCTTTACATGGTGCGCTCTGATACCATTTGTTATTCATAAGACCTCCTAACCGATCTTCTCTACCTTATATCCGACACCCCATACTACCTTCAGGTAACGTGGCTCTTTCGGATTGATTTCGATTTTCTCCCGGATATGGCGGATATGTACGGCAACGGTATTGTCCGCTCCGATTGCTTCTTCATTCCAGATATTTTCGTAAATCTGATTGATAGAGAACACCTTTCCCTGATTTTTAACGAGTAACAGTAATATATTGTATTCAATCGGTGTCAGCTTCACTTTTTCGCCGTCCACAGTCACTTCTTTCAGATCATCCCTGATCACAAGTCCCCCGGTCCGGAACTCACTCTGGTTGTCAGATCTCGCCGTACTTCCAAGCTGGGTGTAACGTCTGAGCTGGGATTTTACCCTTGCTACCAGCTCCAACGGATTGAACGGTTTGGTTATGTAATCATCTGCACCGATATTCAGTCCTAAAATCTTGTCCGCATCCTCTGATTTGGCGGATAAAATAATAATCGGGAGGCTCATGTTTTCCCGGATCTTGAGTGTCGCCCGGATTCCGTCCAGCCGCGGCATCATCACATCCATGATCAGAAGATCAACTTCATTTCTTTTCAATACCTTGATTGCTTCGTCACCATCATACGCCTTCAGGACTTCGTATCCTTCCTGCGTCAGGTAAATATCTATTGCTTCTACAATGTCTTTATCATCATCACATACTAATATTTTCGCCATCTTTTTCACCTCCTCTATACTATACAAGATTAACAGAGATTTTTTAAGAGATAGGGCGGGATTTTCTTAAGAATTTTTTGAGATTTGAAAATGTGGTGCGAGATGATCTATATTTGTCAGATACAGATTCTTGTGCAAGCACCAATCTGCACCTGACTCATCATATAAACAAAAAAACTCCCGGCAAGTTTTACTTTACCGGAAGTTTTCTCTTGTGAGGTAATATTTATGATTTCTACTTTTCGTCTTCTCTGTGATCTGCTTTTATATTGCGGTATCCTGCGATCAGTCCAAACCCGATCAGTCCAACACCAACTATCAGAAACAGAATCGTCGCCACGATCATAACAAGCTGTTCATTACCATGACTTGTGGAAATCGCCTTGAACATCTGGTATGCCAGTGTCAGCAGATAAAACCCGGCCATTGCATAAATCGCCAGTCTTGCATTTTTCTTCCATCCGTCATTCTCCGGCATCTTATTCTCGTCCATAACATTTCCCAGCCTTTTCTTTTTATTTTCTTACCAGATATTTTCTCATATCAATTGCACATGCGATCAGAATAATCAGACCTTTGATCACATACTGCATATTCTGACTTACTGCCAGGAACTGCAGTGCAACGAAGATGATTCTCAGAATGAACACCCCTAAAACAACGCCGCTGATCTTACCGGTACCACCTACAAAAGATACACCACCGATTACACAGGCAGCAATCGCATCACACTCGTAGTTCAGACCTGTATTTGCCTGGTTGGAACCGATACGTGCAGATTCAATGAATCCAGTGATACCATACATGCATCCTGCAAGTGTATGTACCAGAATGGTTGTTCTCATAACATTTACACCAGATACATTAGCAGCTTCCGGGTTGGAACCAACTGCGAACATATTCTTTCCAAATGTTGTCTTATTCCACATGAACCACATGAATACAACTACAACACAAGCGTACCATACATAGTTCGGGATCGGAACGCCACGGATCTTTAAGAAACTTCCTGTTACAAAATTCTTAAAGGATTTGTCCAGTCCGGAAAGTGGCTGTCCGTTGTTACCGTTCAGCATAATGTACATCAGAAGAATTCCGTATACGATCAGCTGTGTTGCCAGTGTTACAATGAATGGATGTAAGTGGAATTTCGCTACGAAGAATCCATTTACCCATCCAACAATACCTCCGACTACGATTACGATCAGAATAACCAGTGGTATCGGAAGAACCGGAAGATCCGGGAAAATTTTGGTTGCATAAGTTACTGACTGCAAAAGTGATGCAGAAATACATGCTGTAAGACCTACAACACGTCCGGCTGAAAGGTCTGTACCGGTAAGTACGATCGTTCCTGCAATACCACACGCGATCGGAATGTTCGCTGCAGACAGCGAGATAATGTTAACAATAGATGCCACGCTCAGGAATCTGCTGTTCTGTGTGTAAGTGTAAATAACTGCGATAATGATCAGAAGATAAATCGCATTATTGATAAGTCCTTCTTTCCACGCTTTTGCCTTGTCTGCGGAATCCAGTGCTTTGTATTCTGCATAGCGTGATTTTATATTTGCAAATGCTTTCATCTGGGAAGCCTCCTTCTTTTTGTTTGAAAATTACACATACTTTGCTGCGTAAGTCATGATCAGTTCCTGCGTCGCCTCTTCAGCGTTAATCTCTCCGGCAAGTCTTCCACCGGACATAACCATGATACGGTCACAGATTCCGAGAAGCTCCGGCATTTCTGAAGAAACTACAATAACTACTTTGCCGCGGTTCGCAAGATCGATGATGAGCTGATAGATCTCATACTTTGCACCGACATCGATTCCTCTTGTCGGCTCATCCAGAAGCAGTACTTCCGGATCGGTAAGAAGCCATCTTCCAAGGATAACCTTCTGTTGGTTTCCACCGGAAAGTGCACGGATCTTTGTCTCCTGCGACGGTGTCTTTGTCCGCAGCGCATCAATATATTTCTGCGTATCTTCTTTCATGGATTTTTCACTCAGATAAAATCCTTTTTTGTGTCTCTTTAAGCTGGAGATAACGGTATTTTCACGAATGTTCAGGATGCCGAAGATACCGGTTGCTCTTCTCTCTTCTGTCAGAAGTGCAAATCCGTTCTTGATCGAATCCTGTGCATTCTTATTGCTGACTTGTTTTCCGTCAAGTTTTATCGTTCCTGATTTCCTGGTTGCAATTCCAAAAATTGTCTCCAGAGTTTCTGTACGTCCACTTCCGTCAAGTCCGGCAATTCCAAGAATTTCTCCTTTTCTCGCTTTGAAGGAAACATCATTCAGGATCGAATACATTCCGGAAAGGTGTTCCACTTCAAGCGCTACATCGCCCGGTTTATTTGTCTTTGGCGGGAACTGATTGGTAAGCTCACGTCCAACCATCAGACGGATGATATCGTCCATCTCCAGATCATCTGCTTTCTCTGTTGCTACCCAGGTTCCGTCACGCATGATCGTGATCTCATCTGAAATCCGTTTGATCTCTGCCATTTTATGTGAAATGTAAATGATTCCGCATCCTCTCTTTTTCAGCATCTCAATGATATCAAACAGATGCTCTACTTCCTGCTCTGTAAGGGAAGACGTCGGCTCATCAAATACGATGATTTTTGCATTCACAGATACTGCTTTTGCGATCTCTACCATCTGTCTCTGTGATACCGGCATCGTACTCATGATCCTTTTCGGATCTACATCAATTTTCAATTCTTCAAATACTTTTTTTGTGTCGTCATAGATTTTTTTCTCATTTACCATAACGCCGCCCACTTTCGGGTAACGTCCGAGCCAGAGATTATCCATGACGTTTCTTTTGAGCGCCTGGTTCAGTTCCTGGTGAACCATTGCAACTCCATTTTCAAGAGCTTCTTTCGAATTCTTGAAATTAATCTCTTTTCCCTCCAGCTCAATCTTGCCACTGTCTTTGTCATAAATTCCGAAAAGGCATTTCATCAGTGTTGACTTTCCGGCTCCATTTTCACCCATCAGTGCATGGACAGTGCCTGCTTTAACTGTCAGGGACACATGATCTAATGCTTTTACGCCCGGAAATTCTTTACAGATATCCGTCATCTGCAGTAAAACATCCTGTTTCATAGCTGTCCTCCTGTCTCTCATCTTCTAATCTCGCATACCTTTCGAACCTGCCACTATGCAGTTCCATCCGGCTGCGTCACAACTTTGGAAAAGGTGGCTGGCCAACCACCTGGCCGCCACCTTTATTTTTTACATTTTTATTTTCCTGAGTATTCCTGGTAAGGAATGAAGATCTTGTTGCTTACTTTATCAGAAATGTTGTAAGAATCTGTTCCATCCATCAGATCTTTTCCATCTGCTGCATTCTTAGCAAGATCTGCGATACAAGCTGCCATACCATCTGCATCCTGTTTAACAGTTGCTGTCATCTTGCCATCTCCGATCAGCTGTTTTGCTGCATCTGTAGCATCAACACCAAATACCGGGATCATCTTTCCGTCTTTGCCTGTTCCAAGGTTGTATCCCTTATCATTCAGAGCAGAGATTGCGCCTTCTGCCATACCGTCGTTGTTGCAGATAACAAGCTCGATCATGTTATTGCTTCCTTCGTTGTACTGGGAAAGGTTGGTTGTCATATAGTTGTTTGCTGCTGTTGCACTCCAGTTACCATCCTGGTCAACCTGGTATTTGTCACTGTTAGAAGCATCGAAATATTCCAGTGCCGGTTTGCCAGCTTCTGTGATGATCTTGTCTGCATCTTCTACAGCAAACTGTGTACGGTAAATAGCTTCTGCATTTCCAAGCTGTCCCATAAACATTGCATAAGAGATTTTTCCATCTCCGTTGAGATCCATTTCATCAAAATGTTCTACTACATAGTTACCGATCATTTCGCCCTGCATATGTCCTGCTTCCGGAGCGTCTGTTCCTACGAATGCACACTTGTCATAGCTTCCAAGTACATCTCCTTCTGTTTTGTCATCTTCGACTGCACGGTTAAAGAAGATAACCGGGATTCCTGCTGCTTCTGCTTTTTCAACGATCTGTGAAGAAGCATCTACAGAACCGGATGTAACGATGTTAACGATCAGTGCTGTAGCACCTGTCTGGATCGCTGTATCAATCTGTTCGTTCTGTGTTGTCTGGTTACTGTTTCCATCATAGTCCTGATATTCAACGCCCATCTCGTCAAGTTTTGCATCGAGTGCTGTACGGACAGATGCGATATAAGTATCAGAATAGGTATAGTAGAATACTGCGATATTAGCGTCTGATGATTTCTTATCACTGCTTCCACCATCACTGTCACTCTTACCGGAGCCCCCGCATCCTGCAAGCATTCCAAGTGCCATCACACCTGCGAGCATCGCTGCTACAATTCTTCTTTTCATAATTTCGTTCCTCCTTGTATAACGTTTACTTGATGATACGAGTATAACAAGAAGGGAATAAAATACCCATGTGAAAAACTACGAGGGGTTTGTGAATTTCAACGTTTATATAAATTTTTACTTAATTTCGTCCATAAATGTTTCAAATGCCCAATTCTTTAAAAAGCTGTAGTCCAAATATTTTTCAGACTACAGCTTCTATACTTCCGAGCAGCTACAAACATTCCACCCGTTACTTTTCTTCAAATGAAAACAGCGCCTTCTGGCTCTTATCATCATACATATTTTCTCTTGTCACCAAAATACTGCTGGTTGCCGTCTCTTTCTTTTCCGGCTTCTGACCATTCAGTAGTGTATTGATCTGCTCAATCCCCAGGTATCCCATCGCATATGGGTTCTGGACGATCAGCGCATCTACATTTCCTTTTTCCAGCATTCCAATGGATTTTACGTTACTGTCAAACGCAACAACCTGCGTCCGCTCTCCGGCGCCAAGTGCTTCTACTGCATCCCCGACTCCAAGTGTTGTCCATTCATTAAATGTCACGATCACATTGATCTGCGGATTGTCAAGCAACATCCTCTCGGTGCCCTCTCTTGCGTCGGTGATCGTAGACTTCACATTGATGGACGCCGTAATATTTGCCCGGTCATCATTAAGAACCGTATCCCGGAATCCCTTTTCACGAAGCTGCCCGTTCTCCGTACTCTTATCAAAATTTACGATTCCGATATTTAGATTTTCCGCCGGATTACCAAGCACTTCTTCTCCTGCCATACATCCGGCTTCATAATTGTCTGTACCAATATAGCATTCCACAGCCTCACTGTTTACCGGACTGTCCACAACCACAATTCTGATTCCTGCCTTTGCCGCACGGTCGATTGCTTCCGCATTCTTTTCAAAATCAATGGCAGAGAACAGAAGTGCATCTACCTGTTCCCGGATCGCCCGGTCTATCATTTCATTCTGCGCCTCATAATCTTCCTCACCGTCTCCATCCGGTCCTTCGCACACCAGATCCAGATTATATTCCGCACTTGCCGCACCGGCTCCCGCATATGCGGACTGCCAGAAAGAAGAATCCATGGATTTTGTCAGAAACACTACTTTTTTCTTCTCGATGACGCTATTTGTACTGCCTTCTTTTCCTTCCCAAAGTCCGTCACCCGTCAGGACAAAAAACAGAATTGCAAGTAGGATCACACCTGCACCAATTGCAATAAATGGTTTTCTTCTACTTTTTCTCATATTCTTCCTCCCTGACCTTCGGCATACGGATCGTCACACAGGTCCCTTCATCCAGCTCACTTGTGATATTCAGTCCATAATTGCTTCCAAAATAAATCTTGATCCGGTCATTTACATTCTTGATTCCGATTCCGGTACGGTCTCCCGGCTCTTTGCGCAGAATCTCCCGGCACTGTTCTTCCGTCATACCGATTCCGTTATCCTCCACCTGGAAAATAATATCTTCTCCGTCCTCAAAAATACGGATCCAGATCTCACCCTCATCGATCATCTGCTTTACACCATGATAAATTGCATTCTCGATAATTGGCTGCAAAGTAATTTTGTTACAAAGATACGAAAGACACGACTCTTCCACCTCAAATGAATAGGTAAATTTGTTCTTATACCGATAATTTTCAATCTTCAGATAACTCTTTGCATGTTCCACTTCTTTTTCGATCGGAATCAGCTCATGCCCTTTACTGATACTGATACGGAACAGCCTTGCAAGTGCCGTAACCATCTCTTCTGCATCTTCATTTTTCCCGTCTTCACACATCCATGCAATCGCATCCAGTGTATTATACAGGAAATGTGGATTGATCTGCGCCTGAAGCGCTTTCAGCTCTGTTTTCCGCAGTGTGATTTCTTCCTGTCTGACCTGCTCCATCAGCTTCTGGATCTTCACAACCATGTGTTCAAATGAGTTGGATAAAGTCGTGATCTCTGTAGTTCCCGCCATCGGCTCAAATACAAAATTTTCAGCATTTTTTTCAAACCGGTGCATGTCATCAGCAAGCTGCCTTACCGGTGCTGAGAACAGTTCTGAAAATGCCCATCCGAGAAGAAAGACTGCTCCCATAACCAGACACAGGACGATCAGAAGTCTGGATACCGCACTGCTTACCTTCTCCGTAATCATTTCATCTACATAGCAGACACCTACAATTTTCCAGTCACAGTTCTCCAGATTTTTCACAGTATAGATCGCCTGTTCCTGAATATGTGTCCCTTCTTTTAAATCCATTCCCTTCTCTTCTTTTAACCCGGAATAAATGAGCTGCTGCTGTGGATGATAGATCAGATTGCCTTTTTTGTCCGCAATATAGGCATAGCCGTGCTGCCCGATCCCTACATCATCAACATAATTGGCAATGTCAGAAAAACGGATGTCAATATTTACCTGTATACTGGTTCCGTCTTCTTTCTGAATCTTCTGGTAAACGGTTACAACCCATGGATAATATCCCTCAAACAAAGATTCCACATATGGTTTGGTTATACGCAGCCTGCCATCGTCATCTTCCATTTCGGTACTCTGAACAATGCGATAATTCTCTTTCAGCTTCTGCCCTCTGTTCCAGTAACGCAGAAGCTCCCCATCTTCACCACAGATTGTTACCGCTACTACATCGGAACGGATATTTACCAGATTCTGGATATATTCCTCAGAATGATTATTCTCATGACGCATTCTCGCCACGATCCCTTCCAGTATGATCCGCATATCCTGTGTATAATTCTCAACCGTATTCTGTACCTGTTCACAGCTCTGGGAACTGCTTGTCACTGCACTTTGCTCCATTGCATTCCGGTAAATCTGAACAAAAATAAGCGTTGCAGCCACTACCGAAGTCAGGACGATTCCCATTACCATTGCAATAAACACACCGGAAATAGATATATTCCATCCCTTGTGCTGATCTGCTTCTTTTTTACGCCTGTTCATGTTCCCTCCTGTATTTGTTCGGTGATACTCCAGTCAGCTTTTTGAAGCAGTGGCTGAAATAATACTGATCCTTATAACCACACAGCTCTGTAATCTCACCGATCTTCATACCGGTACACTGCAGAAGCTCCATTGCCTTTTCAATTCGTTTTTTCGTCAGGATCTCAACCAGTGAACTGCCTGTCGTCTTTTTTATCAGACTGCTGAGATAATTCGGCGACACCCCGATCTCTTCACTGATGATCATAACAGACAGATCCTGTTGGGCATAGCGGTCCTGTATGATCTGCACTGCCTGCTCGCAGATCACCTCGCTGCTCTTCTTTCTCTGATCCATAAGCATTTTTTTAGCCTCCATACACAGCATTTTTATGATCTGAAAATTCTCTGCCATACGTTCCATTTCACGCATCTGCTGCATGGAATATTTTTTCTGAAGAACTTCTACACCACATTCCCCGATTGCCATATAAATAACCTTATATACTGCCGCCCCAATCTCGGTCAAAAGTATCGTACTAAGTACCAGTGTATTCTTGCCTCCATTTCGCAGCTTCTTTTCCAGATCATCCAGATAAATCTCCAGATCCTCTGCCATTCCACCACGTAAAAAATTCTCCATCGTTGCTGTAATTTCCTGTATTTCTCCCTGTTCCAATCCCGATCCGTGCTCTGCATCGGAAATGAAATAGACACTGCTTTTATCCTTTCTGGAATAACTGAGCGCATTCATCGCCTCCAGATAGCTCTCTCTGCATTTTCCAAGAGTATTCACACTCCTGCTTACCCCGACCTGACAGCAATATCCCATAATACGCTCCACACTCTGAACAATTTCTTCTACAATAATATGTAAATACTTACCCATACCTCCCGGAGTCGTCGCGATCAGCGATACCACTCTTCCTTCCAGATGGCAACTTACATAATGAACATATTTTTTCAGGATCATATCAACTGCATTTACACTGCTATAGCTTGTCTGATCCTTTCCATTTGCATCACGGATTCCGGTTACAAGCACCACATACTGCATATTATCCGGCTTTGGATTACGGATCAGCTCACATTCCTCTGCCCGTTCAAGAAGTGCCTCTTCGGACACCCGTTCATTCTGAAAGCTGTCGAGCAAAAGCGGAATAAGGAATTGCGTCTTGCGGATGTCCAGCTTCTCTTTTCTTTCTTTTGTAAATTCTTCCACTCGCTGATCCATGGCTTTTTTAATCTTTATCAATTCCGCCTCGATCTCTTTTGCTGAAATTGGCTTCAGCATATAACTTACAATATTATATTGAATTGCCTGCTGCGCATAGGTAAAATCATCAAATCCACTTAAAAATGCGATCTGTACCATCGGGCAAACTTCCCTGACCGCCCGTGCCAGCTCAATCCCCGATAAAAATGGCATCTTGATATCGGTAAGGAGCAGATCTGGTTCCAGCTTTTCAACCAGTTCCAGCGCGTCTGCACCATTTTCAGCTTCCCCGACCACTTCAAAACCAATCTCTTCCCACTTTACCCTGCGAACAAGACTTCTGCGGATTTCCTCCTCATCATCAGCAACAACAACTGTATATTTCATATTTCTCCCTTTTTCCCTTACTGTCAAACTTTCATCTGGTTACAGTTTCTCTTTTTATATTATAGAAGATTCATATCCACTTTTCCATAAATATATCTCCACTCAAATTTGTAAAATTCTACGATTGTATACACAACAATAGTATAAAAAACGGACAGGCTGAATAGCTTTTCAGTCTGTCCGCTTTTTACATCTTCTTATGCTGTTTTAAAAATTACATTTTTATAACGATTCAATGCAGTATAAAGGACTAATCCAAGCACACCACATCCGACAACTTCTCCGACACCAACTGTCAACATCATAAACGGAATCGGAAGTGCTACTCCATATCCGTAACGAAGTACAAACGGAACGATTACTGTGTTAGCAATAATCGGTGGTAACGGTGCAAGGAAACGGTTTTTGTTACGAAGCTGATAAGTAAAAAATGCTCCGATCAAAGTTGCAATGCTTCCGAAAATGATATCCGGCAGGATTGCTCCTCCGAGAATGTTTCCAACAATACATCCAACGAAAAGTCCAGGAATCGCTGCCGGTGTAAATACCGGAAGGATCGTAAGTGCTTCTGCAATACGTATCTGTACTTCTCCGAATGAAAATGGTGCAAATACATAAGTAAGCACCACGTAGATTGCAGCGATCATCGCTGCCTGAGTCATAAATGCTACATTCTTGTTCTTCATATGAAATTCTCTCCTCTAGTTTTGTTTTACGAGTGGAAGGTCACGAACACTCGATTCATTTTACGCCGGGAATCGGCGAAACCCTTGTAAGACCTTGTTTTTAGGGGTTTTGTAACGGGTGTTAGTATAGCATGGTGGGGATGAAAAATCAAGGTAAGTACCAAAAAATTTACGACACTGGTAAACATTTCGTTCCCCCCTTGCGTCCTGCTGCCAGATATGCTATATTTAAGACATAAAGAGGGAAACCGCAAGCGGCTACCCGCAAATAGTGTCAACTATTACTAATGTCAGTCGTCAACTATTCCCAGTAGTTGGCGGCTATTTTCTTTTACCCTTGAAAATCTCATAACAAAGACCTACAAGGGCAACAATGAATATACTAAACTGAATCAGATCAGAATATGTAACCATCGTATCGCCCTCCTTTCTTTCGTCTGGAGGGTGTTTTTTATCCCTCCGTAACAGAGGGTAGCCGCCTGGCTTTGGTTTCCCTGTCTGTATCTTACCATGATGACAGCAGACAAGGCAACATGAGATTTTCAAGGGTAAACGAAATGTTTACCCTTATAATCGAGCCGACATTTTAACGTACCAGTCAAAAATGACTAAATTTTTCTCTATAAATCAGGAGCCCGGTCACCACTTTGGCGACCGGGCTCCTGATTTAAAACATAACAAAAGCGGGTGATGGGAATCGAACCCACGTATCCAGCTTGGAAGGCTGGTGTTCTACCATTGAACTACACCCGCGTGACTCTTATTATTATATTCATCATTCAACTGTTTGTCAACAACTTTTTTGTTTTTTTTATTTTTTTATATTTTTTTTCGTTATTTTTTTATTTTTCCACTTTTTCTTTCCCTTACTTCATTTTGATGTTATAATGAAGAAACTTAATGTACTGAGGAGGGATTAAATATGAAAATTACAGAAGGCTACATGCCTTATCTTGGATACAAAACCTACTACCGTATTGCAGGCGAATGCTCCGACAATAAAAAACCACTCATTCTGCTTCACGGAGGACCTGGTTCTACACATAACTACTTTGAAGTACTTGACCGGCTTGCTGATGAAGGTCGTGCAATTATTTCCTACGACCAGCTCGGCTGCGGTAATTCTTATGTAGAAGGACATTCAGAACTCTGGTGTTCTGAAACTTGGATGAATGAACTGATCGAACTCAGAAAATATCTCGGACTTAATGAACTTCATCTTCTCGGACAGTCCTGGGGCGGAATGCTCTCAATCGAATACTTATGCGATCACAAACCAGAAGGGATCAAATCCGTTATTCTTTCCAGCACCCACCCATCTGCCAGATTGTGGGCCCAGGAACAACACCGGATGATTAAATTCATGTCCCAGGAAGATCAGGACGCCATTGCCAAGGCTGAAGCAACCGGCAATTTTGACGATCCGGCATATCTCGCAGCCAATGAACGCTTTATGCTTCTTCATGCCGCCGGCGTACCAAAAGACACCGATCCTGAATGCCTGCGCCGTCCAAAAAAGGTTGGAACAGACTCTTATATCACCGCGTGGGGACCAAATGAATACACGCCAATCGGAAATCTCAGCAACTATGAGTACCGTGACAAACTGAAAAATATCAAAGAGCCGGCACTTATCATCAACGGAGCCAACGATCTGTGCACTCCACTGGTTGCAAAGACCATGTATGACAGTATCCCGAATTCACGCTGGGAACTTTTTGATGACTGCCGTCATGTATGCTTCGTTGAAGATACCGACCGCTATTGCAGGCTTTTAAATGAATGGATGGAGCAAAATGACTAAACCTGCTTATCAAAAATGCAGATCCCTTTGAAAATACAAATCTGCACTTAGCTCATCATATACGCAAAAGACGCATATGCCCGACAAAATTTTTGTTCAGGCATATGCGTCTTTTTGCACTTTTTACTGCTCTCTGAAAGTGATCTCACCCGTCTCACTGTCCATAGCTTCTACAATCGCAAGTGATTCCAGCGGATATCCAAGGTTGCGGATGATTCTTCCGCCGGACTGGAATCCTTTTTCGATCACAATTCCAATTCCCTCTACAGTTGCACCTGCCTCTGTAACCAGCTGAATCAGCCCCTGCAGCGCACATCCATTCGCAAGGAAATCATCAATAATGAGTACATGATCTTCCTCTGAAAGGAATTTCTTTGCTACAATTACCTGGTTCTTGCATTTGTGGGTAAATGATTCGACTTCTGCTACATACATCTCCCCTTCCAGATTGATGCTCTGTGTCTTTTTTGCAAATACAACCGGCACATGAAAATGCTTGGCTACAATACAGGCAATCCCGATACCAGAAGCTTCGATTGTCAGGATCTTGTTGATATTCTTATCTGCAAATCTCTTCTTGAATTCCGCTCCGATCTGGTCAAATAATTCAATATCCATCTGATGATTCAGAAAACTGTCCACCTTAAGAACATTTCCTTCTTTCACGATTCCATCTTTGACAATACGTTCTTCCAAAAAGTTCATCTTACGTTCTCCTCTTCCTTTAATATTCCATGTATTTTTTTCATTGTATCAGTCTGAGCCATGAAACGCAACCCTCTGCGCTATTTTACCAGAATCTTATAATCCTTTTCAAAAATATCGCCCGGTTCCAGTTCATTCCCCCACTCCCTGTTTTCCAGAATATGGTCAAAATCTTCTCTGTCACTTCTTCCATACCATGGCTCAATACATACGAAAGGTGCGTGTTTTTTTGCCGGAGACCAGATTCCAAAAAGCGGTGCATCAAATTCTACTTCCAGATAAACCTTTCCATCTGCATCCGCAAGACCGATCCTCTGTGCCTGATGATTTTCAATAATAAGTGCATCCTCATCAAATAAATGTTCCTCAAGCTTCAGACATTTTCCGAAAAGATTTAAGATTTTTGTCCGTGGACAAAGTGCACCTTCTTCATTCACGATGCTGCTCGTGAGCGGTCCTTCTGTATCAAATATCAACTGACAATCCTCCTGCTTTTCTCCTTCTTTCAAAGGACAGTTAAATGCCGGATGCCCTCCGATCGAAAAATACATCTTCTTATCATTTGGATTTTCTACTTTCCACATTACTTCCACCTGACGTCCGGAGAGTCTGTATCCTACTTTCAGAATAAAATGAAATGGATATTTTTCCAAAGTACTTTCTGTATCTTTCAGTACAAACCAAATCTCTTCTTCTGTCTGGCTCTCCAGATCAAATTCCATGTCTCTTGCAAAACCATGCTGTGACAGTGTATATGTCTTTCCTTCGTATACCGACTGCTTCTGCGCATAATTTCCTACGATTGGGAAAAGAACCGGTGATGTTCTTCCCCAGAACTTTGGATCTGCCTGCCACAGATATTCCTGCTCTGTCTTATTGTCTTTTAGCGATTTCATTTCTGCGCCTGCTGAAATAACAGTCAGTGTAAGTTCTTCATTTTTCAGTTGATATGCTCCCATTTTTATGCCTCCATTCCTTTCTGTATCTACTTTTCTGCCTCTACGCCGGCAAATTGCGTATTTAACAGAATCCCGGTTAAACAAAAAGCAGGAGAAATGCTGTAAATTCAACGTTTCTCCTGCTTTTCAAACACTGCCGCAGACCGGAATCGAACCGGTACGGGTATCACTACCCACGGGATTTTAAGTCCCGGGCGTCTGCCAGTTCCGCCACTGCGGCAAGAGATGCTCAAACGGTTTTTGCGAAAAGCATACGCGCTCTGCACTGTCTCTTCAACCTCGCATCAATGGGCGGAGGTGGATTCGAACCACCGAAGCAAATTGCAGCAGATTTACAGTCTGTCCCCTTTGGCCACTCGGGAATCCACCCATTTTGTCTCTCGACAATATCTATTTATATCATAAATAAAAGAAAAGCGCAAGGGAATTTATCCAATTCTCCTGCACTTTTTCCAAATTTTTATACCCAGAATGACCACGCTGCATTCATCTGATTTATAATTGTATTCAGATCCCATTTCTTACGGCTGTTGATCTTACTGTTCGGATCATTGATTAGTACCTTGCCCTCCTCTGTCAGCCCGGAAAGGACGATAAAATGTCCCTGGTTTGTAAAATCACCCGGTCCCATACTGCAGATGATCGGATGTCCTGCCGAAAGCTCGGACTTGAGAGTGTCTTCTGACCAGTTTGTAAGCTGTGCAGAGTTTATTCCAAGTTCTGAAGCTCCTGCAGTCATAAGCGTCCAGTCTGTTCCGACTTCATCTACATAATATCCCATATTGACACTCATATCTGCCACATACTTCGGTGTAAATGAAGTATTGCCTGTAAGTCCTGTCGCCACCATGGAAAGGCTGGTCGGTCCGCATCCACCCATTCCGATATTCTCGGAACCATAAGATGCATATCCCCATACTTCGCTCCACTGGAAATATACCGGAATATGGTTCTGGATTCTGTAATCTTTCAAATCTACCGCCTGAAGTCCCTGCGCACTGAGTTCTTCCTCTGATCGTGCTGACTGTTCCGGATAATCAATCACCCACTGCAGTGCTTCCTGATGATCAAACAGCCATGTCAGCAGATCATCGGAATACTTTTCTCTGTTCAGAATGATTTCCTTCGTCTCCGGGTTTTTCTTATATAATTCGCCCAGCTGGTCTTTATACTGGTCAGAATCCAGCACCTCCTGAACTTTCTCAGCTTCTATCTCTTCTGGTGTCTTTGTTTCTGTCTCTGTCTTTGTCTTGGCAGAGGATGTCTTTTTTGCAGATTTCTTTGCATTTCCACTTCCACAAAGCATCAGGATCACAGCCAACACGATAATTCCTGCTACTGCAAGAATGCCTGCTTTATATAGCTTTCTTTTCATCCTTTGTACTTCCCGCTTGCGCCTCGCTATTTTTTTCTGGCGCTGCTCCGCTCTTTTCCTGTCTTCTCTCATCATATGTCTATGGTTCTTCCTTCCTTAAACGACATCTCGTTAATGTTTGTTCCTTTTTACGCATATTTCAGCCTTACTTTAACATATTTCTTCATGAGAAAACAGTCTTTTCCGACAAGTTTAGAATTTTTTAAGTTTAAAGCTCTGTATAATTACTCTCCAGAGTTACCTCTGTTTCCTGATCTCCGATACAGATCGTATAAGATTTTCCGGAAAATCTGTGAAAAAAAATGAAACAAAAAAGCCAGGCATTTGCTGCAAGTTCTGACAGCAAATGCCTGGTTTTGATATGCGCCCCGCAGGGGCGCCCGCGATTTTATTTTTATTTTGCACAGAGGTCCTTCACTACTTCCCCTGCGATAATCAGTCCAACTACAGATGGCACAAATGCCACACTTCCCGGAATATCTCTTCTCTCCGTACATTTATGCTCTGCTCCTGGCGGACAGATACAATGGTTTCTGCAACTGATTGCCATGTCCTCGATTGGTCTGGTCGGTTTCTCTTCTGAATAAACAACTTTCAGCTTCTTAACATGACGCTTCTTTAACTCCCGGCGCATAACTTTTGCAAGCGGACACATCTGTGTCTTATAGATATCAGCCACTTTAAATGCACTTGCATCCAGCTTGTTTCCGGCTCCCATACTGCTGATGATCGGCACATTCATTGCCTGCGATTTCATGACAAGCTCAATCTTTGCAGTCACCGTATCAACTGCATCAACTACATAATCATACTCATCAAACTGAAATTCATCTGCATTTTCCGGAAGGAAGAAGCATTTGTGAATCCGCACATTCACGTCCGGATTGATCTCCAGCATTCTCTCCTTCATAACATCTACTTTGTATTTCCCTACCGTCTTTCTGGTTGCAATGATCTGACGGTTTAAGTTGGTCAGACATACCTTGTCATCATCGATCAGGTCAAATGCCCCGACTCCGCTTCGTACCAGTGCCTCACATACATAACCGCCGACTCCGCCGATTCCAAATACGGCAACTCTTGAATTCTTCAGTTTATCCATCGCCTCTTTGCCAAGAAGCAGTTCTGTTCTCGAAAATTGTGTAAGCATCTTCTTCTCCTTCTTCTCTCATAAAATACCTGTAAACTCTTAACCAATCCACTTCTTGTTTCATTGGCTTATTTTCAATCTTTAAGTTCCACAATCATTTCTCTTTTGTAAATATCTGTCATATCCAAAATATTTTCGTCAAAATTCGGATTCGTTGAGCACACCGCAATCCTTGCTCCATCTGTCTGATATTCTTTTAAATAATAAGTTTCCCGGATTTCTTCCGGCTGCCTTAAAAAAAACGGATCTCCCTGCTTCGGAATCTGGATCTCGCTGGTATTCAATCCCATCACAAGGCCTTTGCGCGTCGCTTTTAAAAAGCTTTCTTTTAAAACCCAGTAGCGGTAAAACATTTCCGTCTGCTCTGCTTCATCTGCATTCCGGATTCTCTCATATTCAGAAGAACAAAAATATTTTTCTGCCAGCCTTTGATGATATTTCCGCATGCATTCGATGTCGCAGCCTACCCGCTCTCCGGATACGCCTGCGCTGCACAGAACATATTTCCCAGAATGTGATAAATTAAAGGACTGCCCTGCATCTTGCGGTATCTGGTGTCTCTCCTGTATCTTCATCCAAAGATACCATGCACCCACGCTTTGAGCCTGATCCTCCCTGTGCTTCAGCCGGTCTGCTTTTTCCTGTCGGAACACCGGAACTTTTTTATAAATTTTTTGATAATTTTTCTCATCAAGCAGATCGGATATATCTGCCAGGAAAGTTTTTACCTTTTCCATTTCCCGGATTCCTCTTTTCTTTGTCGGCTTTTACGCATTTATCTGCATTTTTCACTATATAACACCTGTAAAAAATATGCAAGGAATATCCTACTGATTTTATTGGATATTCCTTTCCGGTTTTTTATCCCTTGTTAATCTTATATAGACTATGGTATAATAAATAAATCTACAGGCAAAATTAAGTTACTATAATATTTTTAATATGTATCAATTCAGAAAGGATGTGCAATTTATGTGTGGATTTGCAGGCTATTATGGCGCCGGCGATTTTAATAGAGAAGAAGTCATCGACCAGATGGGTGAACGCATTGCCCACCGCGGACCTGACAGCAAGGGAAGCTTTGTTGATGACTATGTAGCCCTTGGCTTCCGCCGTCTGAGTATCATCGACCTTGAAGGCGGATCTCAGCCGATTCACAGTGCAGATGGCAAACATGTCATTATTTTCAACGGAGAGATTTACAACTATCAGGAAATCCGTAAAGAACTGATTGAGAAACACGGATGTCAGTTCCAGACAAACTCCGATACAGAAGTTATTCTTCAGGGATACAAAACCTATGGCGAAAAAATTGCTTCTATGCTTCGCGGAATGTTCGCATTTGTAATTTACGATAAAGAAACTCACAACTTATTCGGAGCAAGAGACTACTTTGGAATCAAACCATTCTACTATGCACAGATGAATGGAAGCCTTTTATTTGGTTCTGAGATCAAATCCTTCCTGGCTCACCCACATTTCCATAAAGAGGTCAACAAAGATGCCCTCAAGATGTACCTGATTTTCCAGTACACCCCACTCCTTGAGACCATGTTCAAAGGTGTATTCAAACTGGAACCGGGAACATACTTCACTTATGATGGAAAAGAACTTAAGAAAACAAAATACTTCGATCCGACTTATGCAAAGAAAGACCGCAGCTTTGACGAGACAGTAAAACTCATCGGTGAGACCATTCAGGATTCTGTTGATTACCATCAGATTGCTGATGTAGAAGTAGGATCTTTCCTTTCAGGTGGTGTTGATTCAAGCTACATCGCATCTACTGTAAAACCGATGAAGACCTATTCCGTAGGATTTGAAGTCGGCGGATTCGATGAGACAACCTTCTCCAAGGATCTGTGCGATATCCTTCATATGAGCAATGCAAAGAAAGAAATCTCTTCTGACGAATTTTTCGATGCTCTGCCGGAGGTTCAGTATCATTCCGATGAACCACATGCCAACCTTTCCGCTGTACCGCTGTACTATCTGTCACAGCTCGCAGCCAAAGATGTAAAAGTAGTCTTAAGTGGAGAAGGCGCAGATGAGATGTTCGGTGGATACGAGACATATATCCCAAGCAAATCCGGTGATATGTACCGCAAGATCGTACCGGCATCTATTCGTAAAAAACTCGGAGACTGGGCAAAACACCAGCCAGACAAGAGAGGACTTAACTTCCTCAAGAGAAATGCAACTTCCGTAGAAGATTCCTACATCGGCCAGGCATTCATCATGGACAACGAAGAAGCAGATGAAGTACTCTCTCCTGCATATAAGAGCAAGATGCGCTACCAGGACGTAACCAAACCGTACTTCGACCAGGTAAAAGATCAGGACGACCTTCATAAAAAGCTCTTCCTCGATATGCATCTGTGGCTGCCACACGACATCCTGCTCAAAGCAGATAAGATGACAATGGCACACTCCCTCGAACTGCGTGTACCATACCTCGACAAAAAAGTCTGGGAACTCGCCCGCAGCATCGACAGCAAATACTGCGTAGACGGCATGGAAACCAAAAAAGCCTTCCGTACCTCCGCCCTCTCCCACATCCCAATGGACTGGGCAAAACGTAAAAAACTCGGATTCCTCGTACCATTCAGAGTATGGCTCCGGGAAGATAAATACTATAATAAAGTAAAAGAAATGTTCCAGAAAGACTTCGTATCCGAATTCTTCAATCAAGAATTACTGCTGAAATGGCTGGAAGATCATAAAAATAAAGTCGGAAATTATCATAGAAAGATTTATACCGTATATTCATTCTTACTGTGGTATGAACAGTACTTTGTCCTCAGATAGAGCAGTGCCAAAATAAAAGAACACGCAAATTTCATGCTCGCATGAAAATTTGCGTGTTTTTTTATTTTGATAGAGCGATAGCTCGCACAGCGAATGAACCGCCAGGTTCACGAGCTGTGGTGCACTGCTCCTCCCCTAAATCATTCGACCAACAAACCCCTTTTACCTACAACACACATCCATCCAAGGGGAACAGCGCCAGCGCCTTCCCCGCCCCTGGCACCATCCTCTCAAGCGAACAGCGCCAGCGCCTTCGCGCCCCTCTAACAGCAGCTCATATATAATGTATTTTTTTGTGCAATATATTGATATTTTCGTGCATTTGCCATATAATATCTATATCATAAAAAGAGGTGATTACTATGGCAAAATCAACAACAAGTAATATCAGCATTCGTATGGACAGCGATCTCAAAGCTGCAGCCGAAGCTCTTTACGAAGAACTCGGTATGAATCTCAGCACAGCTTTCAATATTTTTGTCCGCCAGTCTCTCCGCGAAAGAGGAATTCCTTTCAAAATTACAGAAGGAACTCCAAGTAAAGAAACCGTCTCTGCTATGCTTGAGGCAGAAAGGATTGCAAAAGATCCTAACATCAAAGGATATCATGATGTTAATGAACTTTTTGCAGATCTTGATTCATGACAAAATATGAAATCAAAAATACCACTCAATTTAAAAAAGATTACAAACTTGCAAAACGACGCGGTCTTAATTTAGAACTTCTAAAAGAAATCGTCACCAAACTTGCAAACGGCGAGAGCCTGGATCCTAAACACAAAGATCATCCATTATCCGGCAATTGGGTTGGACACCGAGAATGCCACATCTTACCAGATTGGCTGCTCATTTATCGCTACGATGATGATGTCCTTGTCCTCACTCTTACTCGAACCGGCAGTCACAGCGACTTATTTAATCTTTAAAAAATAGAAGCAACTAGTCAATGGTGTGCTACCACAATTCCCATTTTAACTAGCTGCTTCTATTTTTATTCTTCTTACACCAACCCAAATGACCTCAACACATCCAGCCACATCGTAAGCGTAAACGCACTCAACAACGTCGTCATCATAATCACTCCGGAACTAAGCGTCCCCTCATGTCCCATATTCCTTGCCATAACAAAACAGCTGACCGTCGTAGCAGATCCAAGCATCACCAGAATCGCAATCAACTCTTCATTTCTAAATCCAAGAACTGCTGCTACCGGCAAAAAAACCGCACAAAATCCAACTAGCTTCATAAACACTGCCACAATTGTCGGCTTCATTTTCGATGTCGCTTTCCTCAACTCAAATGTCGCTCCCATCGACATCAGACCCAGCGGCGTCGCTGTCGCCCCGACATTGGATACAACCTTATGTAAAATTGTCGGCATCGGAAGCTTAAGTGCAGACCAGACAAATCCCGCCACAATTCCAATAATGATTGGATTCGTTGCAATCCCCTTCAGCGTTTTCTTTACCAGCGCCTTATCAAAAGAATTATTCCCAGGTTTAAACACTGAAAGCACCACAACCGCCATAATATTATAAAGCGGCACACTGCCGATGATCATAAGCGGTGCCATTCCCGCAGTTCCGTAAATATTCTGGATAAAAGCAATTCCAAGAAGCGCCGCACTGCTCCGGTAAGTCGCCTGTATAAATTCGCCTTTAATGCTCCGATCTTTCCACAGCAGTGAAATCAAAGTTGATATCGTAATACTGATCGCCGTCACCACAAAACAAAAAAGAATAAACTTAATATCCCATACTTCCGAAAAATCCACGGTCGCCAGCTGTTCAAACAGCAACACCGGAAGCGGAACCAAAAATACAAACTTGTTCATCTTTGCCGCAAAGACTTCATCCATCCACCCCAGTTTTCTGAATAACATTCCAAGTAACATCATCAAAAAAATCGGAATCGTTGCATTCAAACTGAAAATTAAATTTTCCATAATCGTTCTTCATCCTACTCATTTATATTTGCATATCGTTATTTTGAACTCTTTCCAGAAACCTGTCAACAGCATTTTCTCACATCAAAAGAATGATTGAGATTTAAAACAATTTATACTATAATGAAATAACACTTCGGGGTATGGCTCAGCTTGGTCAGAGCGCACGGCTGGGGGCCGTGAGGTCGCAGGTTCGAATCCTGTTACCCCGATTTATAATTAAATTTTTACTTATCATATATAGAAAATAAGCCGGGACATTCGCCCCGGCTCAGCATGAATATGTAGTATTACATTTCCAATGCAACTATTATGAAAATTTTTTATTAGTCTTTCTGTTTGCTTTCTTCAATCTTCTGCTTAGAATCTTTCCTCACTTCATCCCGAAGCCTTTGGATATATTCCGTAAACTTACATTCTTCATTCCCATATGTCATCTGAAGATCATACTCCAACGGAATCCATGTCGAGATATCCGCCTCATTATGCTGGATCAGCGCCTCCAGCTTATCCAGTGATTTATAAAGCCTCGCCTCCTGTGTCTCCATCGCTTCCATCTCTTCAAATAATGCCTTCCATTCTGCACGGACCGGTTCCGGAAGTATATCCGTCAGCTGCTCCACCTTTTTATTCTCAACCTTTCGGTCTTTATCCGTCTTTTCAAATGCCGGAATATCTCCGGTGATCGCCTCACCCATATCATGGATCAGACACATTTTTATCACCTTATCCATATCCAGCTCCGGAAATTCATCCCCAACCAGCATTGCCATCAACGCCAGCCGCCAACTGTGCTCTGCCACACTCTCCAACCTGCCACTTGAAGTATACGAATGTCTGGTGTTACATTTCAGTTGTTCCGCTGTCTTTAAAAAATCCAGCAATCTTCTTATTTCCATAATTTTCTTCCGTTCCTCCATAATTTAAGATACCAGGGTCAAAATACCTCTTGACCCCAACATCTAATTTAATTTTCCATCATAAAATAAGACAATCGAGTAGGCTGACTCCTACTCGATTCGTATACTTTGTACACTATCTCGCTTAACTTGTGTACCATTTAGGTAATAACTCTGCTTTTCGCAGAAAATACCCTACTCTTTTTTCACTTTTTCGCGCTCTTCTATGTATTCCTGATAAAGATCCAGTGTCATCTGCGCTTCTTCCAGCGTCTTTCCTTTGAACTTGGATACTTTTTCGTTCTCATACCACTTTTCTTCGATACATTTTCTGAGCCATCCGACCAGATTATTGATGTATGCCTGCTCCTGTGACAGCTTAAAAGCTTTCCGGATCACATCCGGCTGGTTATCGGATACCTGAAGCAGCACCTTAATCTCCTGAATCGTGATCGGTTCATTTCCAAAAATATCGGCAACTTCTAAAATCAGTTTTTCATTAACCGGAGTTTTCTTTGCAGCCAGTACATTTGGCGCAATCTCTTCGCCCTCTTCTTCTCCGGATGGCATACGCTGGAGATCTGAATGATGGATACACTTCGGATTCTTCTTCACAAAGAAACGGATTCCTGTAACCTTTCCGCCCTTCCCGCTCTTAACCGGCTCATAATCAAAGCAGATCTCGGAATACTCGGATTCTTCCAGCTCTTTTTTCGCAACTTCAAGTACTTTTCTACGGAAATTACGCCAATCTTCAAACGGTGCATCCTTAATCTCTGCAAGCGCTTCTTCAAAACGTCCCTGCTCAACAAGACGTTTTACTGCTTTAGATGCATTTGCATCCACTACATTCAGTGTAAATTTAAGCTCTGCGATCGTGTATGGATTCTTCGGCGGTCTCGGTACGATCAGCTGGTCACACTGTTCCCTGTCAAAACGATAATACTGGGTTCTCAGGATTTCATAAACACGGGTTGTGAACAGGGATTTAAAAGAGCACAATACATCAAGACTCATACGGGTATAGTCTTTTTTCAGGTTATAGATATGAGGTTTCATCTCTTTAGTAAATCTGGTTGTAAACACACCATCCCTATATTCACATTTATTCACTACATTGAACATGATGAAGTTCTCTTTTTCGTCGTCCTCGATACTTACTACATGTCCCAATGTCTCTTTTGATACTTCTTTCAGACGGGAATAGATGGAGTTTCCTGTTATATGAAGATAATTCTTAACATCCTTGGTGGAAACCTTTGCGATCAGCTCACCGTCTTCTACATATGCTTTTGCGATTGCAATATTAAGAAGCTTTCTTTCAAATAATGATGTACTGGATTTACTTTCGATCAGCACATTGGACCGGGAGACCGTATCACGATCCAGCAGTTGTTTCTCTTTTGGTTTTTTCTGTGTTTCCTTCATCGCTCATACCCCTTAATTGTTTTCTTCTGTATTATTGTGTACTTTTGAGGTGTATTAAAATCCCCTCTACACCCCATATAATCCCTTATTGTGTACCATTCGGGGTAACCAACCCCTTTATATTGGGGATTTGTGTACCAAAAAGGAACACCCTCCCCTAAAAAGTACCCCATAAAATGGGGTTTCTGTCTTTTTTTACGTTTTGTGTACGTTTAAGGTGTGTATTGTTCTTTTCGTGTACCATTAAGGTACCTTTTTTGATAAAAATTGTGTACCAAAACGGTACGTCTAGGTTGATTATATACAAGAACCCCCCTCTTGTAAAGCCTTTTTTTAAATTTTTTCGACACTTGTGTACAGAAAAGGTAAAATCGCCAACCCTTCAAGTACACTGCGTAACCCCGCAAAGTAAACAACAATCCCCATATATGTACACCTCTTTGCCCTCTGAAGTAAACAACTTCCCCCGTTTCCGTACACAAAATATGCCCCGAAATGCGTCAACCACGGGCTTTTTCAGCCCTCCTAATATAAACAAAGGAATTTTAATAAGCTGTTGTTATCTTTAATATATATATACATGCAAATTTTTACCCCAAAAGGTACACATCTGGCGATTTTGTGTACTAAAAAGGGGAAAATTAAAATTATCAGGTGGTTTCGCCAATGAAAATATAAACAATCATAGACAATTTCCCAGTAATTCAGTATAATTCCTCTGTGGATATTCTGGAAAAAAGTTGTCCACAAGCTTGTCGAAAAATGGGGATAAGTATCATTTTGGCAAGTTATCCACAATTTAATAGAATGAGAGGATTTTTTATGCAACGAGAAAAATTTTCTTCAAGACTCGGATTCATCCTTATTTCTGCAGGATGTGCGATCGGTCTTGGTAATGTCTGGCGTTTTCCTTATATTGTAGGAAAATATGGTGGAGCAGCATTTGTTCTTATTTACCTTGCATTTTTACTGATTCTTGGACTTCCGATCATGGTAATGGAATTTTCTGTCGGAAGAGCCAGTAAAGTAAGTGCGGCGCTTTCCTTTGACCGTCTGGAGCCAAAAGGAACGAAATGGCATTGGTATAAGTATGGAGCTATGGCCGGAAACTATCTGCTGATGATGTTCTACACAACAATTGCAGGCTGGATGGTCCAGTATTTCATTAAAATGGCGACTGGTGAATTTGAGGGAAAGGATACTGCAGCTGTTGCAGGTGTTTTTTCCGATATGCTTGCAAAACCTGGAGCAATGACTTTCTTTATGATCATTGTTGTTGTTGGATGTTTTGCAATTTGTGGGATGGGGCTTCAAAATGGAGTGGAAAAGATCACAAAGGTTATGATGCTGCTTCTGCTTGCATTGATGGTGATCCTTGCAGCACGTTCTGTAACGCTTGATGGGGCTTCTGAGGGGCTTCGCTTCTACCTGGCACCGGATTTCCACAAAGTCGTGGAATATGGCTTATTTGACACGATTTTTGCCGCTATGGGACAGGCTTTCTTCACATTAAGCCTTGGAATCGGTGCAATTGCTATTTTTGGAAGCTATATCGACAAATCCCGCAGTCTTACAGGAGAAGCAGTCCTGGTAACACTTCTGGATACATTTGTTGCTTTGATCGCGGGTCTGATCATTTTCCCGTCATGCTTCGCATATGGGGTGGATCCGGGAGAAGGCCCGAGCCTGATCTTTATCACACTTCCGAATGTATTTAATTCCATGGCAGGCGGAAGAATCTGGGGAGCCTTATTCTTCTTATTTATGATTTTTGCTGCGGCATCGACCGTAATCGCTGTTTTTGAGAACATTTTATCCTTTGCCATTGATTTGACCGGATGCAGCCGGAAAAAGGCTGTAATCGTCAATATCGTGGTTGTGGCGGTACTTTCCATGCCTTGTGTTCTCGGATTTAATGTATGGAGTGGATTTATGCCGTTCGGAAAAGGTTCCGGAGTACTGGATCTGGAAGATTTCCTGGTAAGTAACAACCTGCTTCCACTTGGAAGTCTGATCTATCTTCTGTTCTGTACAAGCCGTTATGGATGGGGATGGAAGAACTTCCTGAAAGAAGCGGATACCGGAGAAGGATTGCAATTCCCGAAATGGGCGAAATTTTATGTAAGCTATATCCTGCCGCTGATTGTATTATTTATCTTTGTACAGGGATATATCAGTAAATTTATGTAGGATAAGAAAAAAACCACCCTAAAAGGTACACAAAAAAGATCATGTGTTCGAATTTCGGACGGTACACATGATCTTTTTTATATGTGCCTTGGCACATTCTTTGTCAGCAAAAAAATTTATTTAAAAAAATTTTAAAATTTATGAAAAAAAAGCTTGCATTTTTTATAGCTGTCTTATATAATAAATCTTGCGTTACGGAAAACCGAATAATGTATGCGCTTTTAGCTCAGTTGGTAGAGCAGTAGACTCTTAATCTATTTGTCCAGGGTTCGAATCCCTGAAGGCGCAGTATCAGCACTGTTTTTGATGAATTAGCATCGGGGACGGTGCTCTTTTTTTCACAATCTGTTTATACAGATGGAGACATATGTAAAAGTAATCGTTTATTTCATTTGCGGAAAGCTACTGGATCTGTGGAAAAATAAAGGAAAATCTATTTCGTGTACTAAAAAGGGGACTATTTTAGTCCCCTTCTACTACATCTTGCATAAAATATTGATTGCATCCTTGTTCAGGAGGCATTTTTCATGTTCATTCAGATAAGCTTCAGAAATTGCATCTTTTTCGACCATGCCACCGAATTCACCGGCGGATACGATGCGCTGAGCCTTTTTATTGCCGTCTTCTGTATTCGGAAAGTCTACCATCAGGTAGTAGACACCGTCATCTTTATACAGACGGCTTTCTGATGCCTGGCCGTATCCAAGGATCTTGCAGAAGTCGATTGCATTATCCAGACTTGGAAAGAGAATCTGCCAGCGAACGGTCTCTTTCTCACTGCTGTCAGGCTCGATCAGCATACCGGAAGCTTCAGAACCATCTTTTTGGATGGATTCCAGAGAATTCTCAGCCTGGCAGGAGATCGACAGCATCAGGCTCCGGTCAGGAAGAAATGCACCGTAAAATCCCTGGATTCCATTGTCTGTGTTAAGCCCAAGGACTTCTTTCCCTTTCTTGAGAAGAAGATTCAAAAATTCTTCGGTACGCTCCCTGTCCTGTGTCAGATCTTCCAGTGAGTAGCCAAGTGCGGCAATCTCTGCTTCTGTGATAAGGCAGTTCATTCTGGTGTCGGATACTTTCCAAAAAGTCATATGCTCACCCCCTGATTTGTAAAATCTATTGCTTTTGTAATCTTATTTGTTCTATAAGTTATATAACAAAACGGGTGTAGTGTCAATATATTTTCTATATTTTATGATTTTTTCAGAAATATTATTTGTTTTTCATTCGTTTGATCACTTTCAGTCGGGTAAATTCTTCCCGTTCCTTCTCTTCCAGTGCATTTGTAATCGTATATACGAGATTGTCATACATTGGAATCGTAATATTTTTCAGGGCATTTGCCCTTTTCTGTGTCTTTTTGATACTTGAAGCCAGCCGGTACGCTGCATTTTCTACCTCAGAAAGCTTGAGTGTCAGCTCTTTAACACGGCAGAATGCATCACGGGCGATATCGATGGATTCTCTGGAAGTACTGAATGCATAGGTTGGTCTGGTATTTTCTTTTTCGTACTTCACTTTCGGGATTTCTGTTCCCATAATGCTTCGCGTCTGGATGCGGATAGAATCCTCGATCGGAACTGTATAGGCAAGTTCTTCTACTGTACTGATCCCGTGCTCGATATTGGCCCTCTGAAGGCACTGATAGGCATAGGTGAAGGTTTTATCGATTTCTTCCTGAATATCCTTTGCTTCGTCGATTAAGCCCATCAGCTCGCGGATCAGAATGTTCCGCTTCTTGTCCATCAGCTCATATCCCTGTCTGGCAAGTGTCAGTGAATTTTTCGCAAGTATCAGATTTCCCTTGGTGGGAAATGAACGTGGATCCATAGACTTCCCTCCTTAGCCTTTGTAGTATACGTCAAGAATCTTGGTATCGACACGGTCAAGTTCTTCTTTTGGAAGGATTCTAAGCAGTTCCCAGCCAAGATCCAGGGTTTCCTCGATGGTACGGTTTTCATTCGGTCCCTGGCCGATATAACGCTCCTCGAATGCCTTTCCGAATTCCAGGTATTTCTTGTCAATCGGAGAAAGCTCGTCTTCTCCGATAACGGAAGCAAGATTCCGAGCCTCTCCTACTTTAGCATATGCAGAGAAAAGCTGGTTTGCCAGGTCCTGGTGGTCTTCCCGGGTATATCCTTTTCCGATACCGTCTTTCATCAGACGGGACAGGGACGGAAGAACGCTGATCGGCGGGTAGATTGCCTGTCCGTGAAGATTCCGGTCAAGTACGATCTGTCCTTCGGTGATATAACCGGTCAGGTCAGGGATCGGGTGGGTAATGTCATCATTTGGCATGGTCAGGATCGGGAGCTGTGTGACAGAACCATTTACTCCTTCTACGATTCCTGCACGTTCATATAAGGTGGCAAGTTCACTGTACAGATATCCCGGATATCCTTTACGGCTTGGGATTTCTCCTTTGGAAGAAGAAACCTCACGCATGGCTTCGGCAAAGGAAGTCATATCGGTAAGAATGACCAGAATGTGCATATTTTTTTCAAATGCAAGGTATTCAGCGGCGGTCAGCGCAACCTTCGGGGTGATCAGACGCTCGACGACAGGATCGTTGGCAAGGTTCAGGAACATTGCCACATGGTTTGCAACACCGCTTTCCTCAAAGGTTCTGCGGAAGAAATCAGCTACGTCATGCTTGACACCCATTGCGGCGAATACGATGGCGAAATCCTCATTCGTGCTGCCGCCAAGAGAAGCCTGCTTTACGATCTGTGCGGCAAGCTGGTCGTGCGGAAGACCGTTGCCGGAAAAGATCGGCAGCTTCTGTCCACGGATCAGTGTGGTCAGTCCGTCAATCGCAGAAATTCCGGTGCGGATATAGTTACGAGGGTATTCACGTCTGACTGGATTTAACGGAAGTCCGTTGACATCGCGCACCTCTTCAACCGTGATCGGTCCAAGGTCGTCGATCGGTTCGCCGATTCCGTTAAAGGTTCTTCCAAGCATTTCTTCGGACAGACCGATTTCCATCGGATGTCCGGTAAGTCTGGTGTGGGTATTGTTAAGAGACATATTTTCCGTGCCTTCAAATACCTGGATGATTGCTTTGTCCTTGTAGACCTCCACAATACGTCCCATTTTGTGTTCTTTGCCGTTTACGACAAAATCTACGATTTCATCATAAAAAGCATCCTGAACGCCTTCCAGCGCGATCAGAGGGCCGTTAATGCTGCTGAGGCCTAAATATTCAATTGCCATTTTATTTTCCCTCCTTACGCGTTCTTTTCCATGATGCGGTCATGGAAAGCATCAATGTCTGCCAGATACTGGTCAAGAAGCTGAAGATTGTCATTTGGAACATCGTATTTGATCGCAATGACACGTTCAAAAATATTTTCCTCCTTGAGGACAGACATTGGCATATTCATGGCTACCAGTTCGCGGCAGCGTTTGTATAAATATAAAATGATTTCCATCATTTTGTACTGCTTCTGCAGAGAGACACAGGTATCATCCTTGTGGAATGCATTCTGCTGCAAAAATCCGAGACGGATGACTCTTGCAATTTCCAGAACCAGCTTCTGATCGTCCGGAAGTACATCACTTCCGATCAGCTTTACGATTTCCATCAGGCTGCTCTCCTGGTTCAGAAGTGCCATGATGCGGTTGCGGTAGTCAACGAATTTGGGTGATACATTGTCGTGGTACCAGGCGGCGAGATCGGTCAGATACTCGCTGTAGCTGGTCAGCCAGTGGATCGCAGGAAAATGTCTTGCGTAGGCAAGGCTCTTGTCCAGGCCCCAGAAGCAGCGGACGAAACGTTTGGTGTTCTGTGTGACCGGCTCGGAGAAATCGCCTCCCTGAGGCGATACGGCGCCGATAATGGTCACGGATCCGTCACTGCCATTTAAGTTATGCATCATGCCTGCGCGCTCGTAGAAAGCAGACAGACGGCTGGCAAGGTAAGCCGGGAAACCTTCTTCTGCCGGCATCTCTTCCAGACGGCCGGAAAGCTCACGTAAGGCTTCTGCCCAGCGGGAAGTAGAGTCTGCCATGATCGCTACGTCATAGCCCATGTCACGGTAATATTCAGCCAGAGTAAGTCCGGTATAAATACTTGCTTCACGGGCAGCTACCGGCATGTTGGAGGTATTGGCGATCAGAGTGGTTCTGTCCATCAGCGGATTGCCGCTCTTTGGGTCCACAAGCTCTGAAAACTCTTCCAGCACCTGTGTCATTTCATTTCCACGCTCGCCGCAGCCAATATAGATGATAATATCGGCATCAGACCATTTGGCGATCTGGTGCTGGGTCATGGTTTTTCCGGTACCGAATCCGCCTGGGATTGCGGCAGTTCCACCCTTTGCGATCGGGAACATGGTATCCAGGATCCGCTGTCCGGTGATCAGAGGGACACTTGCCGGGAAACGGTAGCTTGTCGGGCGCGCCTTACGGATCGGCCAGTGCTGTATCATGTTGAGCTGTTTTTCTGTTCCGTCGGAAAGCCGCAGAGTGACAAGTGTATCTTCAATCCGGTATTCTCCGTCCGACGCGCAGCAGATTACTTCACCTTCCACATCCGGCGGAACCATACATTTGTGTACGATCGCACTGGTCTCCGGAACCTCCGCTATAATATCTCCGCCATGAAGGTAATCTCCTTTGGCCACAGTGATGTGGGTATCCCATAATTTGTCGCGGTCAAGCGAATCAACGCTGACGCCGCGGGTGATAAATGCACCGCCGCCCACATTTGCGATCTGCTCAAGCGGGCGTTCGATTCCGTCAAAAATATTGTTCAGGATTCCGGGTGCCAGAGTTACAGATACCGGACTTCCGGAAGCCTCTACGATTTCTCCCGGTTTCAGCCCGGAAGTCTCTTCATAGACCTGAACAGTCGTGATGTCTTTGTCCAGGGAAATGACTTCGCCAACCAGCTTTTCCTTTCCCACATAGACCATTTCCGACATCATGAATCCGGTGTCACCCTTCAGATAGATGACCGGACCGTTTATTCCATAAATAGTTGCTGTCTTATTCAATTCCTGCACCTCCTGCTGCAAAACTGAACTGATGATATTCATAATCGACTGCAGCCTGGAAGCTGTGATCGATCAGAATATTACGGCCTCGGATTACAGCACGCATACCGCCCATAAAATCATATTCACTGATGGTGATCGTCATGCCGGTACGTTTTTCCAGTTCTGTCTGTTTCTCCTTATCAGAAGGAGAAATATAAATGGTCATCTCCTCGCCATCTGCAAAGCGTGCGGCTTCGCGGATTTTGCTGCAGAGATAGTCCAGATATTTGTCTGTTTTTGTAAAGTCAGAAAGAAGCTCCTTTACTTCATCGAAAAGCCGGACCTTTAATTCATTCTGTGTTTTGCCAAGCGCTCTTTTCAGCTCCGTTTCAGCTTTGGCAGCGGCCTGATTTACCTGTCTTCTGGCTCTTAAGGTCTCGGATTTGATGCGGACCTCAGACTGGGCAGCTGCTTCTTTTTTATGTTTTTCAAATAAAGATTCAAGCGCTTTTTTGTGATTGTCAATGATCGCATTTCCTTCAGAACGGGCTTCAGTCATGACCGTTTCCTGTAAATGCGCTATTTTCTCTTCAAGCGTCATTGTCTCACCTTCTATGCCTTTCTAGTTAAAGTTTCAGTCCAATCGCTTCATTGACGTATGAGGTAATGAAATCCTTTTTACGTCCTGTTCCGTGTCTGTCCGGAATTTCGATCAGAAGAGGCAGCTTTCTTTTTAACTTGATCTCATCGATGAGATCCGGAAATTCTCTTCCAAAGCGTTCCGTCAGAAGAACGATACCGATCGACTTGTCGTTCATGGCAGTTTCCAGCGCATCACGCAGTTCCTGTTTTTCATGAACTACGACACCGTCCACGCCGGCAAGCCGCATTCCGGTATAAGTATCCACGTTGTCACTGATCAGATACATCTTCATGATTACAGTCTGCTGATGATCATGAAGGAGATGATAAGACCGTACAGGCATACACCTTCTGCAAGACCTACGAAGATAAGGGATTTACCAAGGACGCTGGAATCCTCGCTGATAGCTCCAAGGGCTGCGCTTGCTGCACTTGCTACGGCAATACCGCCACCGATGCAGGAAAGACCGGTAACAAGAGCTGCTGCAATGTAACCAAGACCGGTTGCAAGGCCTGCGCCTGAGGCTGCGGCGTCTGCTGCATGTACCGGTACACTTCCAAAGAGCATGATCCCTGCTACAAGGAAGGTTCCAAAGTAAGAAAGAACATTGAAGGCAAGTGCACATTTATAACGTCCTTTATTTTTTTCTCCGAGCAGGTAATATCCGAATGGAATGAAAATGCTTAAAACCAGTGCGGCAATGAGAATGAGTTTAGTTGCTAAAGTCATGATAATTTCCTCCTAAAATGAAAAACTAATTTTTTGCAGTACCTGTATAAGGTTTAAATTCGCGGCCACTGCCTTTGTAGAAGCGGCTGAACATCTCGTAATAGACAAGTCTCAGAACCTGGATTCCAACGATCAGTCCTTCGAATCCACATACAAACAGGTTGCCGAGTACGATCACTACCCAGTTAATATGCCCGCTTTCGGCACCGGCAAGCATCAGTACAACCTCCATGATGGAAGCGTGGCTGACTGCGAATGCACCGATACGGATAAAGGAAAGCGTATTTGAAAAATAGCTGAGCAGGGTTTCAAATAATTCAAAGAATGCCTGGGTGACAAACATTGCTTTGCTTTGTTCCATTTTTTCGGTTTTCTTTTTGATCTTGTTCGTCAGCGGCTCTTTCAGTGCGATCAGAAGAAGCGGTACTCCGAACATCACTGCAAGAACGATTCCACCCGGCAGAGAGTGACCTGTCATGAAAAGAACGATGCAGGTAACTGCTGCCCCGTAGAATATCAGCCCTGCCACGCCGTTTGCATCAAACCAGGTTGCTTCGGTATCTTTGGCACGGATGCCGTTGATAATATGGAAGATCATAGAAATCAGGATGATTCCCATACCAAAAGCAATCGATACGATAAATACAGTATTCAGCTTTCCGATAAACGGTAAGGTGGTCATATGATTGATTGGTCGGATCCATTTGGCTTCTATAATGTCTTCAAATCCAAACACACTTCCAAACATAAATCCAAAGAAGGTGGAGAAGATTCCGGCAAGTGATACGATTCCGGCAAGGTTCATTTTCTTTGTGAAATACAGGATCGCACCGCCGATAAAGAGCAGCAGCCCCTGACCGACATCCCCGAACATGGCGCCGAAGATAAAGCTGTACATGATACCTACAAAAATGGTCGGATCCATCTCACCGCTCTTGGGAAGTCCGTACATCTTGATGAACATTTCAAATGGTTTGAAAAGCTTTGGATTCTCAAGCTTGGTAGGAGGTTCTCCAAAATACTGTTCCCGGTCCTCTTCTACTACGATATAAACCTTGTCATCTCCCTGTGCCTCTTTGATAAATGCATTTGCATCTTCTTCGGACATCCAGCCGCAGAGGATGTAGTATTCTTCCTGCTCGTCTGTCTCGGTTCGTGCCGCAAATTTCCGAATATCAAAGTTATCGGAAAAACGTTCCAGCTGAATTCTTGCACCGAGTAGTCTGGAAGCGTTCTTGCGGAACATCTCCTGACGTTTATCCTTCACTGCCTGGATTTCATCGGTCAGATTCTGGACTTCTTTATCCAGGCTCCGGTAAGCTTCCAGCGGGGTTCCGCCAAAGTCTTCCAGCAGATCGACTTTTTCAAAGTGGAGAGACCGCATGATCGAATCGACCTTTCCTGCATCAGCATCCGATACAAAATAAACGCCATAGACATAAGAGGCATCTCTGGAGCCTTCCAGAAATAATGCATCAATGTCTTCAAGAAGCGCTTTTTCCAGCCGGTGATAATAATCCACATTGATTTTTCCAAATCTTGTGCGGATGTATTTGTACTGCATGATCTCATGCAGGTCAAAATCCAGAGAAGTAAAAGGTTCCAGGACTTTCATACGTGCCTGGATATGCTCTCTCTTTTTTTTCAGTTCTTCTTTTTGCTGCTGCAGATCCATGTAGTCATGATTGATAGAACGAATCATCTCAAGGATCTCGTCTTCGCTCTGATCAAAGGATGGCTCTGCTGGCATGTCTTTCATATATCCCAGAAACTGTGTCACTTTTGCGAGTGGATCACGGTAAGGGTTCATTTCCAGAAATGGCATCAGATTATCTACTGTCTTGAGCTCCGTGAGTGCATTTTCAAGCTGCATCTCATATTTGGAAAGATACCGGTTTGTCATGCGGTCGATGTCGGCGCGTGGTCCGGTAATGCTCAGGAACTTCATCTTAACAATCATTTCGCTGTTCCTCCTATATAAGTTAATGTCTCACGTGCAGGAAGTCCGTAGCGAACACATTCGAGCACAGTTGTAAGCTTATCAAGCTCCTCCTCTTTCAGAAAAAGATAGGTATTCACGGTTGCGATGGAATACGGATTACTTCTTCTGTCTGCCAGGTAGAGACGGTACAGGCAGTCTTTGTAAATCGTCTCGATGGACGCTGGTGTCTGAGTATCGGTGTGACGCAAATAAGGCGTTCTGGTAACCAGCTTTAAAAATTCATCGACAGACGGTGCTTCTACAAGATCCTTCAGCTGATCTACATGAATCCGGTAGTGTATCGGGATCAGCAGTGTGGAAATATCCGGCGGAAGCATGTTGTAATATTTTTTTGCACGGTAGATCCACTGCAGGTTCAGCAGGTCGATCTTTGCTCCGGCATCTCTGGTGAAAATTTCCAGTTCCTTATGCTTCAGAATCTTTTTGCGTTTCTTCCACATGGTTGTAAAATAGTACAGATTCAGTGCCAGATCGTAATCAAAAAGGGTAGGGTTCTCCGCATTTTCCAGACGTTTTAACGGCGCATAGTATTCTGTGCCCTTTAAATTTTCCACCAGCTCACCGATATTCCCCGAAGTGATCAGTTTATCGATGGAGAGATCCGAATATTTGTCGAAGAATATTTTCTTATGATCCAGATCAAAAGGCTTCTGATAGTGGTTGAATACAATACGCAGACAATAGTTGATCAGATTCATCTCGTAGCGCTTCAGATAAAGCTCCAGGAATTTTTTCTGATCCATTCCGGAAAAACGGTACAGGCGTGTATAATCACTGTAAAGTGACTGCACAAGAAGCTTCTCAATCTCACCGCGGTGAAGACGGTTTTCGTCCATATCTGCAAGGACATTCCGATATCCGGGATGTTCTTTGAGATAAGCAGCAACTTCGGTTACTGTATGAAATGCGGCGATGTTCCGGAAATCTTCATCAGTGAGCAGTTTCGCCTGCATGGCGCGTACTTTTGTTACGATGCCACTGTATGCAAGTAAATTTCCCATATGCTATCCCTCTATGATACGTCTGACAATTTTCTCGGCATATGCCGTATGCTTCTCTTCAAAATCTTTTTTAAGTTCTTCGATCGCTGTCTGGTTCTTACGGTTCTGCCTTGCAAGAATCTCATCCATCTGACGGTTTAATCCTTTGTGGATATCGTTCAGCTCCTTTTGGGTGTGATCTTCAAGTTGTTTGTCGAACTGATTGCGTTCATTTTGAATGCGTTCTTCCAGTTCTGATTTCTCCAGTTCCGCGTGTTCCACAACAGCTTCGGCTGCGTGTTCGATTTCGGAGAGCTTTTTAACAATATGATCCATTGTCCGACTCCTTTCTTAAAAATTATTTATACATTTTTAATAATGCATACATATTCTACTACTTTAAATTATAAAATTCTACTAAAAAATAAGAGAATATCATAAGAATATTCTGTACAAAACTTATAAAATGTATTTTTGGGTTTTCAAATATTTCAGAATAGTATAAAATAAATAAGGTTATACATATTTTCACTAAAGGAAGAGAAAGATATATGAGGTTAAGAAATGTACCAGGAGCAGATGCTTATCTGACAGCTCATCCCCTTGTAATTAAAAATGAGACCAGATATCGCGGCACCTGGAAAGAGACTTTTCAGAATCCGGAGAATCCGATCCATATTGAGATCGGGATGGGAAAAGGACAGTTTCTTCTGACGCTTGCAAAGGAGAATCCATCCATCAACTATATCGGTATCGAACGTTATTCAAGCGTACTGCTTCGGGCGCTGGAACGCTTTGACAATGACGAGGAATACAAGGATGTCAACAATATTCGTTTTATCTGTATGGATGCGACAAATCTGCCGGAGGTTTTTGCTGTCGGAGAAATTGACAAGATTTATCTGAATTTTTCAGATCCGTGGCCGAAAGCACGTCATGCAAAGCGCAGACTTACTTCCAAGCAGTTTTTTGAGCGGTATGACAAGATCCTTGCCTTTGACGGAGTCGTTGAATTTAAGACAGACAACAGAGAGCTGTTTGACTTTTCACTGGAGCAGGTGGAGTTGGCAGGCTGGGTACTTCTGGCGAAGACCTATGATCTTCACAATGATCCGACACTCAGCAGAGGGAATGTTATGACTGAGTACGAGGAGAAATTTTCCGGGCAGGGACATCCGATCCATAAACTGATCGCAATGCGCCAGTAAGACAATTGAATAAAATGCAACAGGCAGATCATAAAGGCGCTGAGTGCGTAAGATGATTCCTGGCAATATAAGAGACAGCAGATACGGAGCAATCCGCACATCGGCTGTCTTTTTGCATATATTGTAGAAAGAGGAAATCAGGAAGGAACCGATATGCGGAAAAAGCATCATTTTCAGAATTGTATGCGGGGGTTTTGCTATAAGAATCCAAGATTTAATAAAAAGCTGATCTGTTTCAGAAATTCTTTTCAGGAAGTCTATAAAATCTTAAACCCGAAATGTGGATGCCACTAAATCCAGTCCTTTTTACATAGCCTGAGATGGCAGAAATGAGGAAAGTGTATGGGTATCGCATTGATCACGAAGGATTATGAAAATACAGTCGGAAAGCAGAGGATGCCGGTAATTGTGGAGTTTTACGCATCATGGTGTCCAAAGTGCGGAATGATGTATCCTGTTGTGGAAAGGATTGCCAGCCGGTATCAGGGAAAATGGATTTTTTATAAGATTGATATTGATATATCGAAAGAGATTGCAGAGTATATAGGCATTGAGATCGTACCGACGTTTGTGGTGTACAGAGATGGAAAAATCTGTGGATATACAACCGGAGTTCTTCCAGAAGAAACTCTGGAAGAACGAATCCGGGAAATGTTAAGAAAATAATTGGTGGAATCAATTATTCGTATGATGAATATTTTGCGCAGATTGCATTGACTTGCTATGTTAAAATTCGAATACAGCAACACCGTATGGCGGAAGATCGTAACCAAATGAATATGGTCTTCCATCACATTCCTGTTTCTTTGCTTTATATACTGCCGGGCGGGCTTTTCCGCTTCCGCCATACTGCAATTCATCACTGTTCAGTACCAGGCGGTACTGTTTGCCGCGTGGTACGCCGACACGGTACTCCGGTCGTTCGATCGGTGTGAAGTTACATACGAATAAAAGGTTCTTTTTTGCGCCCTTTGAATGACGGATGAAGCTGTAAATACTTCGTGAGCTGTCATCTGCATTGACCCACTCAAAGCCTTCCATGCAGGTATCCTGTTCATACATGGCTTTGTTGTGTGTGTAAAGATGCAGCAGGTCACGGTAGAAATTCTGGAGTGCCTGATGCTCCGGCTCTGCCAGGAGATACCAGTCAAGTTCTCTGGCCTCGCTCCATTCACGGAGCTGTCCGAAATCCTGTCCCATGAAAAGAAGCTTCTTGCCAGGATGTCCCATCATGAAAGCATATCCGACTTTCAGGTTGGCGAATTTCTCAAATCCAAGACCAGGCATCTTATTGAGCATAGAACATTTTAGATGTACCACTTCATCATGTGATAATACAAGAATATAATTCTCGCTGTATGCATAGGTTAAGGCAAATGTCATACCGTAGTGGTCGCCTTTGCGGAAATATGGATCCAGCTTCATGTATTCGGTAAAGTCATGCATCCATCCCATGTTCCACTTCAGGCTGAATCCAAGACCATCATCTTCCGGTTTGCCCGTTACTTTTGACCATGCAGTGGATTCTTCTGCGATCATCAGTGCGCCAGGGTTACGTCCGGTAGTAACGGAATTCAGATGCTTGAAAAATTCGATTGCTTCCAGATTCTCATTGCTGCCGTATTTGTTGGCAGTCCACTGACCGTCTTCTTTACCGTAATCAAGATACAGCATGGAAGCAACAGCATCTACGCGGAGACCATCGATGTGATAATGTTCGATCCAGAACAGTGCGTTGGCGATCAGGAAGTTCTTAACTTCTGCTTTACCATAATCGAAGATCTTGGTTCCCCAGTCCGGATGTTCCCCTTTCTTAGGATCTGCATATTCAAAGGTAGCTGTGCCGTCAAAATCAGAGAGTCCGTGTGCATCGCGTGGAAAATGTGCCGGTACCCAGTCAAGGATTACGCCAATCTTATTCTTATGGAAATAATTGATCATATATGCGAAATCTTCCGGCGTACCATAACGGGAGGTCGGAGCATAATATCCGGTCACCTGATATCCCCAGGAGCCGTCAAATGGGTATTCTGAAATTCCCATCAGTTCGATATGAGTATACCCCATCTTTTTTATGTAGTCTGTAGCTGCATGCGCAAATTCACGGTAGCTATAGAACCCCTCATCTTCACGTCCCGGATGGCGCATCCAGGAACCGATATGTGCTTCATAAATGGAAATCGGTGAGGAATGGAAATCCCATTCTGCCCGGTGCTTCATCCAGACACTGTCACTCCATTTTAAATGGGAGATATCAGCAATCCTTGAGGCAGTTCCCGGTCTCAACTCTGCACTGTTCGCAAATGGATCAGCTTTGTAAAGCTTATCTCCGGTCTGTGTCTCGATACAGTACTTGTAAAGCTGTCCGAGCTGTGCTTCCGGAACAAATGCGGTATAGATTCCAAGTGGTTCCTGACGCTTCATAACGTTTGCATCTTCACTCCAGCCGTTAAATTCACCGATTACGGAAACTGATTTGGCATGTGGAGCCCATACTGCGAAATATACGCCGGATTTTTTGCCATCTTTTACAAAATGTGCACCCATTTTTTTATAGATTTCATAATGGGTTCCCTGTCCGAATAAATATTGATCTAATTCGCCGATTCTATAATCAGCGGGTTTATCTGTTGTTACAGTTTTCACAGACTTTTTAGCTGTAGATTTTTTAGCAGCAGTTTTAGCAGCTGCCGGTTTTTTTACAGCAGATTTTTTTACGGCCGTCTTGCGGGTCGTGTTGGTCTGTTGTGCTGTTGTTTTTTTTACTGCCATCCCATTCACCTTCTATCAAAGATATTTAGGAATATTATACTAGAAATAGCGATAAAAAGAAAGAGTTTTGGACAACTTATACACTTCTTATGTAAGATGTCTAAAACTCTTTGTTTATAGTTATCGGTTTGGTCTGCATATACAAAAGAACGCGCCGGAAGCGCGTTCTTTGTAGAAATCTTATGATTTAAAATCATCTTCTTTCAGGATGATGTGGTCTGAATTATCAGTGCTTCTTCCAAATACCCGTTTCACAAGATGTTTTACATTTGCTTTCTGAGAATGTGAAATTGCTTCATCCATGATCTCTTTTACTTCTGCAACAGTAACCGCATGATCTTCTCTCTGCATCATATCGATCCGGCTGTATAATGCAAGGATTCCCATTTCATCGATACGGTATCCGTTTTCCTTAGCATAGGTCTGACCGAATGTAACCAGTTCATCATTGATGAATACCGGAAGCTCCAGTCTGGAAGTAAATTTACGTTTGAATTCGCGATGGGATGCAAACATTCTTTCCAGCGGTTTCTTCTGGTCTTCCAGAAGGAAGAGAAGTTCGCCGGTCTGTTCATCCATCATGTCATTCAGTTCGCGGATGGTTCTGTCATTCAGCTTGGAAGCTTTTTCGATGATCAGTGCGCCACCGTTCAGCTTATCGATGATACTTCCGATGTCCTTTTTGTTCAGAGAATCACCGGTTACGATTGCAACTTTACCCTGTTTGAGTCTGCGCTGTTTCTGGATTGCTTTTACAATATCAACTGCGAGGACTGTTTTTCCGCTTCCCTTGCGGCCAAGGATCAGGATGTTGCCTGTGCGGGAAGTTCCATAACGGTTACGGCAACGTTTGTCGTTATCAAGGATTTCAACAAGCTGTTCGCTGACACCACGGATCGGTACAAAGTAAGAGAACAGCTGCTTCTGCTCTTCAGTAAGTCCAAGCTTCAGTCCAATTTCACTTGTTGCACTCAGATCGTAACGACCTTGTACAACGAATCCGGTATCGAATTTACCCATGCGTTCGGTGATTTCATCTTCTGATGGTTCTTCGATTTCAAGAACTTCGTCAATATCAGGAGTTGGCGCTGATTTTGAAGTTTCTTTCTTTGGCTCAGGAGCCGGTTTCTCGTCAAATTCAAGATCAAGATAATCATCACTGCTATCTAATTCTTCTTCATCTTCAAAGGAATCAAGGTCTGCAAAATCACCATCATCTTCGTCAGAATCATGATCATCGATATCGAGAGCAGATTCTTTTTCAAAATCAAAATCCTCTTTATGATCTTCATCTAATTCATCATCGATCTGGTAGTCATCTTCGTCTTCATCCTCGTATTCTTCGTCATCGTCATACTCGGAATCATCTTCATCCTCGTATTCCTCTTCGTCGTCATACTCGGAATCGTCTTCATCCTCGTATTCCTCGTCATCGTCATACTCGGAATCATCTTCATCCTCGTATTCCTCGTCGTCGTCATACTCGGAATCATCTTCATCCTCGTATTCCTCTTCGTCGTCATACTCGGAATCATCTTCATCTTCGTATTCCTCGTCGTCATCATACTCGGAATCATCTTCATCTTCGTATTCTTCGTCGTCGTCATACTCGGAATCGTCTTCATCTTCGTATTCCTCGTCGTCGTCATACTCGGAATCGTCTTCATCTTCGTATTCTTCCTCGTCATCATACTCGGAATTATCCTCATCTTCGTATTCCTCGTCGTCGTCATACTCGGAATCATCTTCATCCTCGTATTCCTCGTCGTCGTCATACTCGGAATCGTCTTCATCCTCGTATTCCTCGTCGTCATCATACTCGGAATCATCCTCATCCTCGTATTCAGCTTCTTCATCGTAAACCGCATCCGATTCATCATCTTCTTCGGAGTCAACGATTTCTTCAAAATCATTTTCTTCCGGCTCTTCCTCGTCAGTGTCTGAAGCTTCTTTGGATGAATCTTCCGGGCTTTCAGTCGCTTCATCCTCTTCATCATCAACGAAATCTTCAGCATCTTCATCGGTGATTTCAGGCTCTTCACCATTTTCAAGCTGTTCCATCAGTTTGCGGATATCATCAGAAAGGATTGGTTTTGTAGCTCCAAGAACTTCCTCTTCTTCTTCTTTCTTCTTCTCGCGCAGGGCTTTTTCTTTCTCAGCTTCCTCCTGGCTCTTTTCAAGAATCTTTGCATTTTCACGCTGGGTTGCTTCCCAGTTGGCAAGAATTTCTTCAATCTTCATCTTACCGGTCATCTGTGAATCGTCTGAAGCAGATTCAGGAGCAACTGCACCACTTGCAACGGCAACACCGGCTTTCAGGGCATCTGAAAGGGAAGCACCGGAAATGGTTGTGGAAATATCGGAAGTGCTTCGAATCCGGGTTTTTGGCTGTGACTCAGCTTCTGGTTCGGAAGCATGTGTCCGGGCCATTGGCTCTGGAAGATCCGGAAGATCAATACTGTCTGTGACATGTACATCTTTGCGGACCTTGTCTGCAATTCGTGGATTCGGTGCCGGACGTTCTTTGGATTTTCGGAAGGAAGGTTTTCTCTTGGAAGAATCCTTACGGCCGATACCATCATTTCGATGATCGTATTTTTCCTGCTGAAGTGGAGTCAGCGGTTTGTATTTCATTTTAAGTTCCATTGCCTGGTATACATAAGTACCTTCGCTGAACCAGAGAATCAGATCATCACATTCATCAAGACATTCGGAAGTCATACCGGCTTCAGCGTATAATCTGGCAAGTTCATATGCCCATTTTTCAACGTATTCAGAATGCTTGAAATCTTCAAGAGCTTCAATCTGTTCTTTGACTGGCGCTTTCTGTGCTTTTAAGATCTTATACCGGAGAATGTACTGGTTTGGATCTTTCGGAGCAAGCTTGACAAATTCTTCGTAGCAATCCGCTGCTTCATCGAAATGTCCCAGCTTCAGAGAAATAATTCCCAGGCGGTATACAACCTTTCTGCTGGAAGGTGCTTTATCATACGCAATAAATAAGGTATCACGTGCTTTACCAAGTTCCCCCGCATTTTCATAGATTTCGCTTACGGTAGAGAGCATGGCGGTATTTTTTACTTTACGCCAGTCGATCGTATCTGCAATCGACATCGCTTTCTGGTAAGACTTCTGTTCGGCATACGCAAGCATCTGCTCTGTCTTTGCGCGATATTCATATTTATCCAACGTTTCTCACCTCATATGATTATTATTAATTATTTTACTTTTCCTCAGTAAGTCTGACTTTTGTACCAGAAACGGAAAACAAAAGTCTTATAATTTTACTTACTAAGTGTATCATAGAGCGTTGTCAATGTCAAAAATTACGGCTGATATTTTTCAGAAATGTTAAAAAAATATTACAAAAAATTCACAAATTGGGAGCTGGTAACAGAAAAAAAGGAGACAGCCATCTTTTAAATGGCTGTCTCGGAATATTCAATTGTAATTTTTATTTTATAATTTTTATTTTTATATCGGAGGAATTAAGTAATTCTTATTCCTGTAAGTTCTTTGAGCATTTCATATGATATTCAGATTTTATAAAATTTATAAAAATGAAATCATATGAATCGATTTTGATTAATTCTGATCGTTCGTTATTTTATATAATCAGGTAATCCAATTTTGGTATTTATCAGCTTTCTCGTCACTGTTAAATTTACTTATCAATGAATGTTTCTTTACACATTTTCTGATCTTGAATTACTGTGGTATTTACTTCAATATGTCAACAAATGCTGAATCTTTTTATATCTTATAATCGCTTCCGGTTTATCTACTACTCCGACCTTTTTTATCATTAACTTTTCTCTTACCGGATTATAATCTATGGTTAAGGCTCATCTCACAGGAATTTACATTTGCCATACCATTAACATATTGAGTTTTAGATGATGAAATATCCAACGGTCAAAGCCTCCTTCCTTTCGTTCTCGTTCCAAAATTTTATCCGGATATTCTTTTTCTCTTATACTTTTTTCTGTTCAGAAGTCAGATATCAATTTTCTCTTATTATTATAAATTATCAATTTTAAAAATTGTTCTCTACACACTCCACTTACAAAACGCTCATAACCAAAATGTATAGTTGCTTTTTTAAAACTTTCTAACCTTCAAATAACAATTATTCTTGTTACCCTTTTCTGATCTGGTTCTTCATCTTATACTCTTGGCGAGTATATATGAAACTATGTAACAGATTAAAAAAATATCTTTTTGAAATTCCCTTTCTCGTCAGGAACTTCTTTTCTTTTGGATTGACTTAATAATAACACCCAAATGCTTATTTGTCAATATAATTTTAAAATAATTTTGGTAAAATTAGAAAGAATTGAAATTGCAATATATATATCAGAAAATTCAAACAATTATAAATACGATTAGAAATAGTTATAGCCATTTGCAATATATTCGGGGTTTTGCTATTGTTTCCGTCCATAAATGCATGATACACTAAAAAATAGATGAAAAATACAGGCTATGGCATTGGGATAAAGAAAGGAGACCTACAGATATGGGAGGATTTTTTGGCGTTGCATCAAAAGAAGCATGTAATCTGGATCTTTTTTATGGAACAGATTATCATTCGCATCTTGGAACCCGCCGCGGAGGTATGGCTACTTACGGAAGTGATGGCTGGAAGAGAGCGATTCATAATATTGAAAATTCGCCGTTCCGTACAAAATTTGAGAAAGATGTTGATACAATGAAGGGAAATATTGGAATTGGATGTATTTCAGATTATGATCCACAGCCAATTCTGATCCAGTCGCATCTGGGGTGCTTTGGAATTACGACAGTAGGTAAGATCAATAATGCGGATCAGCTGATCCGGAATCTTTATGAAAATGGACATACACATTTTCAGTCTATGACCAATGGACAGATCAATTCTACAGAGCTGGTTGCGGCATTGATCTGTAAAAAGGATTCGTTTGTTGAGGGAATCCGTTATGTGCAGTCAGTAGTTGAAGGCTCGATGACGCTTCTGCTTCTGACAGAGAATGGAATTTATGCAGCCAGAGACCTTCTCGGACGTACACCGGTTGTGATCGGAAAGAAAGAGAATGCATACTGCGTTTCCTTTGAAAGCTTTGCATATATCAACCTTGGATACACAGATTACAAAGAGCTGGGACCTGGAGAAATCGTCTACGTGACACCGGAATCTGTGGAGACTGTAAGTCCTGCGTGTGAAAAGATGAGAATCTGTTCGTTCCTGTGGGTATACTATGGATATCCTACTTCTTCTTATGAAGGGGTTGGTGTAGAAGAAATGCGTTACAACTGTGGAAAGCTTTTAGCACAGAGAGATGACCATTCGATCGACGTAGATATTGTTGCAGGAGTTCCTGACTCGGGTATCGCTCATGCGATAGGCTATGCAAATGAATCAGGTATTCCGTATGCAAGACCATTTATCAAATATACTCCGACCTGGCCAAGATCTTTCATGCCGACAACACAGAGTCAGCGTAATCTGATCGCCAGAATGAAACTGATCCCGGTACATAGTCTGATCGAAGACAGGAGCCTGCTGCTGATCGATGATTCGATCGTGCGTGGCACACAGCTCCGTGAGACGACAGAGTTCCTGTATCAGAGTGGCGCAAAAGAAGTGCATGTCCGCCCGGCATGTCCACCGCTTTTGTACGGATGCAAATATTTGAACTTCTCCCGTTCCAAATCAGATCTGGATTTGATCACAAGAAGGATCATCCGTGAGTGGGAAGGCGACAATGATGTCAATGTACTGAGTGAATATGCGGATTCGAACAGTGACCGGTATGCAGCAATGCTGGAGGAAATCCGCAAGAGACAGAATTTCACTTCACTTCGTTATCACAGACTGGATGATCTGATCAAATCAATCGGGATTGATGCATGCCAGGTATGTACCTACTGCTTTAACGGTGTGGAATAACAGGTAAATGAAAATAGAAAACAGGTGTCCACGTAAGTATATCTTAGTGATATATCCCCGTGGGCACCTGTTTTTGGGTATACGATGAGCCAAGTGCAGATTTGTGCTTGCACAAGGATCTGCATTTGGCGAATGTACATCATCGAGCTGTTAAGCGAGATGATGTACAAAGTATAAGAATCGAGTAGGAGTCAGCCTACTCGATTATATACGATTTTGGTGTATACAATGAGGTGGGATGGTGTACAAAGTATGCGGAGCGGCAGCTCCTTCTGCAAAGCTGCACTATAGCAGCAGATCATCTATCTTCACATAGTCTCCCATCCGGTATGCTTCAATTGCATTTCCATTGATCACATAGAACTTTTCGTTTGCATACACACCTCGGGTTCCAAGATAAGAATTACCGTTGATTTCCTCCTGCATCTGTACCTGGAAGCCCTGATCTTTATCGTAAGAAAGGATCACATACTGGTTGGCAGATCCGGAAAGCGGAAAGCCGATCAGATTCTTTTCCGGATCAACCAGTGCTGCACGGTAGTCAGAAAAAACATCCGAGTAATAGTACTGATCCAGTGTGTACTTGCTGACTTCCTTCACATCCGAAGGATCACTGATATCAAACATGGAGATCTTTACCCCGTTTGTAATGCCATTTTCGTCGGTATCCATACCGATGCCAAGAAGCAGGTTATCACTGTAAAAATGCAGGTATTCCGAAAAGCCGGGAATTTTCAGCTTGCCAAGGATCTTCGGATTCTCCGGATCGGAAAAGTCTACGGAGAATAAAGGATCTGTCTGTTCATAAGTTACAAAGTAACCGGTATTGCCCAAAAATCTTGCGGAATAGACCTGTTCATTTTTGGCAAGATCCTCGATCTTACCGATTGTTTTCAAATCTGCATCCAGCACATAGACTGAATTGGACTGTGAAGAGCTTCCGACATTATGCGTAACCGTTGTCACCAGCCGCAACGTATTGTCATACTCATCAATGCTGAAGGAATCGTTCAGATATCCTTTTACTTTGCCCTGGGCAGAGCCGGAAAGTTTTCCTTTATTGTAAGACAGCTTGCGGAGGATCGTCTGATTCTTTGCCGCAAGATTATCTGCGAGGATACTGCTGTTTGTATATTCGTAAATATAAATGTTGTTCTCACTCACATAGACTTCACCATTCTCAGACATGACTGCTTTCTGGTCTGCTGCCTTATCCGGACTGGAAGCGGAAACGGAGCTGACAACAAGGTACTGGTCTGCTGCATGGTTCGTCGGGAGATAGATATCCGACTGTTTCAGAAGATTGTCACCAACAAGCGGAACATAGGAAGGATAATCTTTTTTGGTGATCGTATCGTAAATATAATAGTCGCTGAATACATACAGATATCCGTCTTTAAAACGTGAAGTGTGGTAGTAACCACTCTGATCCACGGTTCCGATGGATTTCGGATTGTTGATATCTGCCAGATCATAAGTCTGGATACGGGTACAGCTGCCGCGGTACAAGGTTTTACTGTCAGAATCAACCTGCGTGTTCTGCATGTTGCCAAGGACAAAAAGCTTCTGGTCACTCAGGTAAAATTCGGATGCCTGAAAATTCTCATTCAGCGAAATACCGGAAACAACCTTCATCTGATCAGACCGGATATCTACAATGGAAATTTCCTGTGAGTTTGCTTTCAGTGTATAAAGATAACTTCCATCCGTTTTTACAATGTCTGCTTCATCGACGCTCTCTGTGCGGACGTTGGTATCGGAAAATGAAGTATCCACAGCACGTGCAGAGGCTGTTGAAGAATCCGAAGAGGAGCTGGAACTATCGGTACGTGCACCATTGTCGGCTGTTTTAGTTGAATACATGACAATTCCGCCGTCGGTTGAACCGGTAGCGGATGAAGAATCCAACTCATCCTGATAAGATTGCAGGTATGTGTAGACTTCATCATAATCGGTTGCCGTTTCTAAAGTATTGGAAGAGGCAAGCTTACCGGAGGATGTACCGATTGAAGAACTGCCTTTTGTGGAAGAAGTGGCTGAGTCTGAAGAAAGATTCTGCTGGCGGATGTGGGCGCCAATGCCGACAACCAGTACCAGTGCGGCAGCGATAAGTCCTCCGCGCATCCGGTGGCCGCGGGAAAATCCATGCTTTTTCGGGATATGTCCGGAAGCCTGAGTGCTGTTATGCTCTTCCAGCATTTTCATAATCTGATCCGGTGCAAGGCTTTCCGGAACAGGAGTTTTTTCCGTAGATTGTTTTATTTTATCCAGTATTTCTTTTTCGTGATCTGTCATATGAAACACCTCCTATTACTCTTTTATCCTACTCTTTCAGAAGCCAGCTCATCTTTTCGAGGGCACGCTTTCTGCGGGAGCGGACTGTATTCGGGTTCAGCCTTAGCATTTTTCCGATCTCTTTACTGTTGTAACCGCCATAGACGGATAAGCCGATGATCAGCTGATCGTCTTCATCGAGAATAAGAAAAGCACGTTCCACATCTGTGCGGAGTCCGTCACAGTATGTGGCAGAAGCATGATCTTCTTTCAGCTCGGTCTCGGTCCGTTCACGGCTCTTTAACTTCCGGCGGCACACATTTGCCAGAATCTGAAAGATCCAGGAACGGAATGCTTCTTCTTTGCGTAATTTATGTATATTCTCATAGGCGGAAAGAACGGCTTCACTGACGGCGTCTTCTGCATCCTGCGGATGATGCATCATGCAGAGCGCAAAACGATACAGATCCTGATAAACCGTCTTATATAATTCTTTAAATGCAATTGCATCGATCATAAGGTCCCTCCTCTCATAACAGGTTCTTTGTATATAAGAGTATAAAAAAGTCGGAAGTGTTGCAAAAAGGGACAGAAAAATTTCCGTCCCTTTGAAATCATATCATTGTCTGAGAAAAATTAACCTCTGTAATAATTGATCAGACATCCTTTGAGGATGATCTCACGTTCTGCATCCGTCAGATCACCGAGCTTCAGATCGATCTCCTTCAGATCATCGCCTACGACATAAGCCTTGATCGTGGAAACTTTATCTTCTACTGCTTTGCGGATATCCGGCACGAAGAGATAGTCACCGTTCCTGAAAGAAAGCTTTGTGTGTTCCTCTTCGGTAATAAACGGAAGCATGCCCCAGTTGATCAGGTTCGAGCGGTAACGTTTGGTTGCGTACTCATTCGCGATATTCGCCCAGCCGCCGAGGACCTTCTGGCAGGAAGCAGCCTGCTCACGGGCAGAACCATCACCAGGTTTGACCGCGAAAATGGTACTTCCGACACCGATATTTCCTTTGCCGACTTCCGGATAAGACTTCTGGATTGCTGCCATCACCGGTTTTAATTCATCCAGTACATCCAGTGGACAAGTACCTGCTTCAATCGCTTTCTGGGCTTTCTGGACTTCTTTCGCGCGTCCTACATAGGCAGGATCCTTTCTGGAAAGTGCAAATTCAGCAAGTCCAAGCGGGTTGGAACGATAAGAAGAAGTCTCGCCGGACGGGATCAGTTCGTCTGTCGTTGTGACCGGATCGTGGATCTCAGATACGACCTTCAGGATCAGATTCTCAGGAAGAGCGCTCATTGCCGGCCAGTCTTTGATGTTCGGTCCGAATTTGATCTCAACCGAAGGATCAGCAACGCCGTGGCTGTCAAATACACGGTTGGCGTAAATTCTGGAATCAAAGTGGTAGGTCGGGTTCTTGTATTCAATATCAAAATCTGTTGCCGGAGTAAGGAAACCTTTGTTCGCAGCAGTTGCGGCAATGGAACGTGCATCCATAAGGGCAACAGATGCGATCTGTCCACTCTGCAGCTTGCTTCCTTCACGGTTCGGGAAGTTACGGGTAGAGTGACGGATGGAAAATGCATTGTTTGCCGGGGTATCCCCTGCACCGAAGCACGGTCCGCAGAAGGCTGTCTTCACGATCGTACCGGCTTCCATCAGGTCAGCAACCGCACCATTTTTCACAAGCTCCATGTAGATCGGTGTACTTGCCGGGTAAACACTGAAGGTAAATTCATCTGATCCGATGTATTTGCCACGGATGATGTCTGCGGCAGCACAGATATTTTCAAAACCGCCACCGGCACAGCCTGCGATGATACCCTGATCGACATAAAGTTTACCATTTACGATCTTGTCCTGAAGAGAGTAATCCACAGCACCGTCCAGGCTTACCAGCGCGCGCTGCTCTACATCGTGGAGAACATCTGCAAGGTTGGCATTGACATCCTCAATGGTGTAGACATTGGACGGATGGAACGGCATGGCGATCATAGGCTTGATTTCACTCAAATTGACGTATACAAGACCGTCATAGTAAGCGACTGCGCCAGGCTCCAGTTCCCTGAAGTCATCACTTCTTCCGTGGATATCGTAGAACTCTTTGATCTTGTCATCGGTTCTCCAGATAGAAGAAAGGCAGGTTGTCTCTGTCGTCATAACATCGATTCCGATACGGAAGTCTGCACTTAATTTGCCAACGCCAGGTCCGACAAATTCCATGACCTTGTTATTGACATAGCCATTGCCGAAGGTTGCGCCGATGATCGCAAGGGCAACGTCCTGCGGTCCGACACCTTTCACCGGTTCGCCGTCCAGATAGATTCCGACAACGCCCGGCATCTTGATATCATAAGTCTTGTTCAGAAGCTGTTTTACAAGTTCCGGTCCGCCCTCTCCCATTGCCATGGTACCGAGTGCACCATAACGGGTGTGGCTGTCAGAACCAAGGATCATCTTGCCGCCGCCTGCGAGCATTTCACGGGCAAACTGGTGGATAACGGCCTGATGAGGCGGAACATAGACACCGCCGTACTTCTTCGCACAGGTCAGTCCAAACATGTGGTCATCTTCATTGATCGTACCGCCGACTGCACACAGAGAGTTATGGCAGTTGGTCAGAACATAAGGGATCGGGAATTTCTCCAGTCCGGATGCTCTTGCAGTCTGGATGATTCCGACAAAGGTAATGTCGTGCGAAGTCAGCTTGTCAAATTTGATCTGAAGCTGCTGCATATTACCGGAAGTATTATGCGCACTTAAGATCCCATAAGCCATTGTCTCTTTTGCAGCAGCTTCTTTTGTTGTCTCAATCCCTGTCTTGCTTTTTACGGCAGCAAGTGCATCGGGTGCATCTGCAATTACCTCAGTACCGTGTAAAAGATAGGCACCGCCTTCGTATAATTTCACCATATCATGTCCTCCTATTTTCTGTTTTCTATGAATTTCATGTGGTCTGCGACCATCAGAGCAATCTTAAATGTCAGGGCGTCCTCAAACACTCTGACATCCAGCCCGGTCTGCTTCTGGATCTTCTCCAGCCGGTAGACGAGCGTATTCCGGTGGACGAAAAGCTGTCTCGCTGTCTCCGAAATATTCAGGCTGTTTTCAAAAAATTTATCAACTGTGGATAAGGTTTCTTCGTCAAACTGATCAACGGTATTTCCGGCAAATACTTCTTCCAGGAACATCTCGCATAAGGAAACGGGAAGCTGGTGGATCAGCCGTCCGATACCGAGTTCGCGGTAGGATAAAATATTGCGTTCCGGATAGAAGATACGTCCCACATCCAGAGCCATGCCTGCTTCTTTGTAAGACTGTGAGACCTCTTTGAGTTCGGGAATGATGGTTCCGAAGGAAAGCCGGACATTGACCATAGCTTCGGTGTTGATCGCATTCACCAGCATATCGGCAGTCGAACGGATCGTATCATAATCATCCGTACTGTCAAGGGACTTGATCAGAATAATATGTCCCTCATCTACGGCAGTAACAAAATCGCCGGTTCCCGAGGAATAAATCCCACGGATCATATCCAGGACGATCGTGTCATCTGGATTCTTCGGTTCGATCAGATAGACGACTCTGCGCTGCTCCACTGTGATACCAAGCTTTTTCGCCTGGTTGTAGATATCTACGAGAAGCAGGTTATCCAGGAGCAGGTTCTGGATAAAACGGTTACGGTCAAGACGTTCGCTTCCGGATCTTAAAAGGCTCTCCAGCTGGCAGACACTTAAGCGTCCGCTGGTATGCACATCAATCTCATTATTGTGCTCGATCACGAAAATATAAGTCAGTTCATCATCATCATAAACCGGAAACAGACCATAGCATTCATCCAGGTGCTCCTCCGATACGCCGGTAACCTCCAGCTCTTTTAAAAATGAGCAGACAGCTTTTTTCACTGCAGGCTTCTCCTTACCTACAGCTGCAAGCATCACTCCGTCTGTGTTCCAGATGGAACAGTTACACTCGATGATATCCCCTATTTCATTGATTGTTCTCTGTAAAATCTGGTTGGATAACAATCCATTCACCTCTCCATTCTTTTCAATATATGACAAATGGGAGAATTGTGAAATTCCCCCATCTTCTTCTGACAATACAATCTGATATTATTTTAGCAAATGTTTCACACTTTAGCAAGTTAAAATGAAAAACGTTTTCTCTTATTCGTCTTCGTCATCGCGTCTGTCAAGCATGGCAGCAACGATTTCAAGAATCACAGCAAGACCAATCATAGATACAGCGGCAATCTTGCCGGATGTACCGGTGGCTGCCTGGGCGATGCCGCCGACAACCGGAACAGAAAGCTTTACTTTTCCGATGTAGTTGTTGTAAGGGATCGGATTCATATCTTTTTTCTCATTGGCATCCCCTTTGGTGATAAACTGTCCCATTGCCGGGCTGTTGGATACTACACGGTGGGTGATGATCGAGCCGTCTGCATTGTTGCTGTAAAAAGCAATGACATCATCTTTGACGATCGTGTCTGGTTCTTCATACCGGACATAGACCAGGCTTCCCGTCGGGATCGCCGGTTCCATGCTCCCACTGATCACGGTGTACATCTGAAAACCAAAAGCTTTCGGAAGCGTCAGCGGAATACAGGCAAGAATCAGTACTGTCAGTAAAACAGTGCCCAGTGCACTGCAAAATGCAGCCACCGGGCTTTTCTTTTTCTTCGTTCTCTTCAAAAAAGACTTCTCCTTTAGTGCCGCGCTTTTTTTATTTTGCACGTTTTTTCAAGAATACGATCAGTCCTGCGAGAGCTGCTACCGCAACAACGATAATGCCGATCCCTGCTGCGATCGGAGTCTTGCTCGTCTTGTCTTTCGCATCGATATTTCCTTTTGGAGTGTCTTCATCATCCAGATCTACCAGAGACTTTGGTGTCTGTTCATCCGGTGCGGTGGTCGTATCGTCTGTCGTATCCTGAGAATTGTCTGCATTCGTTGTACCACCTGCAGTACCGCCTGTTGTAGTACCACCCGCTGTAGTGCCACCTGCTGTAGTACCACCTGCTGTAGTACCAGTACCAGCGGCTGCACCTGTTGTACCGGCAGCTCCGGTTGTACCTGCTGCACCGGCAGGAGTTGCGGTTCCAGGAACTGTTATTGTGACGGTAGTTGTTGTCTCAACGATACGGTCTGTAGCTCCCGGTGTGTAGGTAAACGTAAATACATTCTCAGATTCATTATCACTTAAAGTCTTGGTAAGTGCAAGAGCATCTGGAATATAATTTTCAATATAACGGTAAGCAACGACCGGTTTATCACCGATATTGCCATAGAATGTCTGACTTTCTGCCAGTGCATTGCCGGAAGCATCCTGATAATTGACGGTATAGGCAACCATATTGCCTTTGATTCCGTAAGCAACTACATAGTCTGCATCACCGTCGATAGGAAATCTATAAGCGGCAAGTGCTTCGTCAGCCTCGTCATTATCACGACCGCTGAGACGGATACCTTTGACATAATATCTGTCATCCGTTACCTGGATATCATTCAGATTGAAAATAACCTTAGAACCGGATGAAAGATTTGCCACTTCAATCTTGTTCTGTCCGTTAATTGTTCCTTTATTGCCGGCTGACAATGTTACCGTATAAGTATACGGTTCTGCTGCCATAACACTCATGGAAGCAGTGCCAATCGTCATAGCTACAGTCAGAAGAGAAACCAGTAATCTTTTCCATTTTTTCATCTGCTTACTCTCCTTTCTGTCTGCGTCTTTTTGTGTTCTTATTGAGTGTGTAGATACCATATGCAAGAAGGATCAGTCCACTGATGAGTGCAAGTACACAGAAGAGAAGAACTCTTGCGGTATCACCGGTCTTAACGGTGTTGGTTGTCTTAACAATCTTATTCTTGGTGATGGTTTTGCCGGCTGAAACCTTTTCTACTGCAAAGTTCATGCGGAGCTTTGCGAGTGTGAGCTGATAACCGTTGCCCTGTGTCTCACCTTCAACACCGACGGTAAGGTGTACCGTTCCGGTATTATTGGAAGCAAGTCTTCCGAGGTAGAAATATTCTTGGGTTGAGTTATCGATCTGCTTCAGACCTTCTCCTGCTTTGGAAGCACCTTCCCCTCCGACAGTTGAGCTGTCATAGAGTACCTTTTCGGCATTGTCACTTCCAACATAGGTCAGCTTGTATTCGTAGGCACCACCCTCTGCGGAAGACTGTGCATCCTCCAGCGTCTGGATCACTTCGTTGGTCATGTACCAGTCGGTATCCGTACTGTCGGAGTTCTTAAGCTGAACCTTGAGCTCGATGCTGTCGCCCGGCTGAATATTTGCCAGCTCATCAGTCACATCGGAGCTTTTAAAATTACTTTCCATCTTGCCGCCGGTGAAATTAACCTGCCGTCCGTCGGCTCCCTGAGAATCTTTTGCAAATGCAGTTGTGTGTACCCCTGCTGCCATTATCACTGTCATGGCGAGGCACAAAATTTTCTTTTTCATACTCTGTACCTCCCTACTGTAAGCTCATTGTTGTTTCATCGTCTGATACATTCACGTCCACGCCCCAAGCACTCTTGATCGCGTCCTTTGCGTTGTGTGTCTGAACTGCATCCACCTCTGCGTCAATGTGGAAGGTGTAGCCATTGTACTTGTAAGTATAAGTGATGGTTTTGCCATCCTCAGAGACCTTTTGCTTTACATCCGATGCAATCGAAGGATTGATACGGAGTGTATCGGATAATGCCGGTGTCGGTTTACCCGCTTTGAGAGCTTTGGTATAATAAAGAACGGTACGCTCTTTATACTGGTCAGACTGGTCAGACTGGTAAGACTGGTCTTTTGCAATCTCCCATCCATTGTCTGTAAGGAAATTCAGTTCGATCAGATCCGGTGAAAGGTTCGTGTTTTTATTGCCTTTTTCGTTCTGCCAGCTCTTTGTAATGATCACACGTACAAAGGTGTCGATCGTACCGCTGTTCTTGACGCTGATCGCTTCGTTATATTTTTTGCCCGGTGTAAATGTCTCATCCTTTCCGAGAAGATCTGTGAGAAGCTCGCCCTCTGAGGTTCCCTTCCATTCATTGTTCGATACATAATCCCGGCTGCTGACTACTTTGTCATTTTCCAGAAGAGATACGCCGATACTCTGCATATTCATCTGTGCGGAATAATTCTCACTGTAGTAAGTGAGTGCGGCGCGTGTACTGCCGACAGTGCTTCCAACCAGCAGGAGTGCTGCGGCTGTCAGGACCAGGGCAGGTTTCTTTGGAAATGATTTCTTTTTCTTTTTCATTCTCATTACCTCCTACTCTGTCGTCTGTGTGCTGTCGTCTTTGATTACATGGTTCCAGTTGGCGTATGGATTGCCGTCCTTGTCGTAGAGAACCGGGGTGCATTCCTGGATGACTACGATGTTGAATTCTTCCGGTTTGTCATTCCCTTCCGGGAACTTATAAGTGATATTGAGTTCCTGTTCGGTTGTCTTGCCTGCCGGAAGGACATCGTCGTAACACCAGTAGGAGACATTCTTGTCATTCTCGTCGACCATTTCGGTCCATCCGCCGTCCGGAGCGTTGTATGTAAGTGCTACCGGAGCGAATGCCGTTACTCTTACGAAGCAGTCATAATCACCGATATTGCTGATCGTGACATGCTTCCCGTTTTGATCTACTGTTTCATTTGGGATGGTTTCTGTAAATCCCATATTCATTTTCACACCGCCACCGGCTGTCGAATAGGTTGTAAAATACGCCATCGCGCTTCCAACTGCCAGGGTTCCGGTAAGAGCAAGTGTTGCTGCTGCCATGATAAGTGGTTTTTTATGTAACTTTCTCATTCCGACTCCCCCTTCCTAGTTCTTTTCTGCCGGTTCGGTGTACTGATACTGACCATTTTCGTCCAGCTTGAAATTATTTTTTACGCCGTATCCGCCATTGGTACGTCCATTATGTTTGTTGATAAATGAAACCTCTGCCGGTCTGAATTCTACTTCGGTTTCTTTTTCAGGATTAGCAATAATGTCTGTTTCCTGACTTTTAGCAGAAGCGAGTTCATAGCTTGCACCGCTGTAAACCTCCGTTACCTTGACATGAGAGCCGGCAGGAATCTTTTCAATCGTTACAGAATGGCTGCCTGCTGCATCGAAGGTAAGCTCTTCGATTCTGGTTTCTTTTTTATTATCCAGTGTTGTGATATCGATCTGGAATACGAACGTTGCATTGTTACCGAAGGTAGCATTGTGATCTACCAGTTCCTTGTTGATCACCAGATTACCGTATCTTACGTGCTGTTCCGGTTTCAGACCAACTGCACTGTTGTATTCTTTGGTCAGATCGTAGATCCAGTCATCACTTGCACCGTTACCACTGTAGTAATTATTGGTCGGAAGTGATACAAGGTAAGGAGTAAAGGTATAAGTATAATTGGTTGTAATCACTTTTGGTGTATCTACAAGGTAAAGTCCGGTATCCAATTTATCTTGGTAGCCTCTTCCGTTCTGCAGTGTAACGGTTTCGGTTGGATCAACAACCGTATTTCCCTTTGAATCTGTCAACTTACCTTGTGCTTCTTTGGCACGTTCTGCCCAGGTAGCAGCTGCAGTATCCAGGTTATCAGCACTTACGGATGAAAAATCCAGTTTTGAAAATGCACCGGTTGCGGTATAGTTGCCGGATACATCAACTGATGCAACTTTGTACAGATTGACCTGAACAGTAACGTCGTCATTTAGAAGTTCACTGTTTCCACCAATGTCAAATTGGATGGAACACTCTGCATCGGTATCGATCGCGCTTGCGGCTTTCGCACCCGGAAGAGTGAGCAGTGGAAATGTAAGAGCGACAGCTAAGAGAAAAGTACTTCCCTGTTTTAATCGTTTATTCATCATCGCCTCATGTCCTCCTTAAAAATCTTGGTTATTCTTTGTGAGCTTTTCTCTTGGAAAGGAATCGCAAGAGAATGATCACAAGAATCGTGATTGAAAGTCCTAAAATTAAATAGAGCATATAATAATTCTGAATGGCTTTTACCATAGAATCTGTAACTGATTCGGTAGCATCCTCTTCGCCGTTATATGGAACTCTGGTTCCTCTTACGAGAAGACGATGGGAGTTGACTCCATATGGTGTACAGGTAAATAAAGTTACCTGATCTTTTCCTTCTTCAATCTGGAGTGCTTTCTCCAGTGTTTCATGATCGTCTTTGTCTACCATCGGAAGAATCTGATCTACTTTGTAGGCAAGGACTTCATCCAGTACATGGATGTAAAATTTATCGCCAACTTTGAGCTGATCGATATCGGTAAAAAGCTTTGCGCTTGGAAGTCCACGGTGAGCTGCGAGAACACTGTGGGTATTCTCCCCTCCAATCGGAAGCTTTGTGCCGTTCAGATGTCCGACGCCGGTCTGCAGATCCTTGTCACCGGTGCCATGGTAAATGGCAAGCTTGATGTTGATCTTCGGAATGGAAAGGTATCCCATTACTCCGTCATCTGCAACGTTCAGGATCTTCCAGTATTCGGTGTCTTTGATGTCATTTTCATCTTCACCAAATACATCTCCGTAGAGGTTGTTCTGCTGAATGGTATCATTGAAAGCTTTTGCATTTTCCCACTCAGAGGTGAAGTCCTCCGGTTCCATGTCCTGTATTGTATTGTCATAGCTGCTGATCAGCTGATTCTGTCTGTAGGTGTTCCACTGGTTGGATACCATCGGGTAGATCAGAATCCCAAATCCTATCAAGAATAACAGACCGAAAAGGAAGGTTGAGATTTTTCTTTTCATAGGCATATTCCCTTTCTCGTTCTTATTCTCTTTTTAAGAGGTCTCATTTTTCTTCTTTTGAAGCTTCTTCTCCTTTAAGTATAACACAAGGATGAAGATTGTGGTAATTACAAGACCAATAATTACCCATAAAAGATAATTTGTATGAAGACTGATTCCGCTGAGCGGTGTCTTCTCATCGGCAACTTCCTGTTCCACATAAGGTACTCTGTGACCACGAACCAGAAGCCGCTCGGTATTGACTCCGTATGGAGTACAGGTAAGAAGTGTTACAAGATCTTTTCCTTCTTCTACTGCAAGAGAGGAAGTTTCTTCCGGTTTGACCACGGAAATCTTGTCGACTTCATAACATAATGTTTCGTTTAATACATGGATCAGAAAATGATCGCCTTCTTCCAGCTGATCCAGATCGGTAAAAAGAGACGCACTCGGAAGTCCACGGTGTGCGGAGATAACGGCGTGTGTACTTTTACCGCCGATTGGAAGAGAGCTTCCCTCCAGATGTCCGGCTGCCTGTTTGAGAACATCTTCATCGGTAGTGTGGTAGATCGGAAGCTTGATGTCAATCTTCGGGATCTCCACGATTCCCATCATCTCGTCACCGGCAATATTCAGAGCATCCATGTAGGACTGGTCTTCTTTGTCACTGGCTGCGGCAACTGCAAATGAGTCAGGAAGGATACTTGGAAGTAATGCTTCGTTGTAAGCTTCTGCTTTCTGCAGTTCTGCATCATAATCAATCTCATGTGCTGCATCCTTTTCGGATACAGTCTGTTCATAACTGCTGATCAATTGCTTTTGCCTGTAGTTATTCCACTGGTTTGCAACGAATGGATACAGCAGTAAGGACAACCCGGCTAAAAATATGATGCCAATAATAAGTTTGTTTGCTTTGCGTTTCATCCGAACTCTCCTTGCTGTTGTATTATTTTTTATGAATCCGGGGCGACCTGCCCCGGATTCAGTATCTGGTTATAAATAATCATGAAAGATTATTTGTTTGTTTTTTTGCGGCTTGCGAAGAATAAGCCAGCTGCTGCGATCATGATGAGGCATCCAGCGATTGTGAAGATTGTAGTACCGATACCACCTGTTGATGGAAGAGCGGAAAGTTTTGTATCATTTAACTGACCTTCATTATATAATTTAGCTGTAGCAACATCTCCATTTACAGTAAGTGTAAGAGTTTTACCATCTGTATTGATAGAATATCCTTCTGGTGCTTTAGTTTCTTCGAAATGATAAGAACCAACATCTAAACCTTCTACATCTATCATACCATTTTCATCAGTTACAAGTGTTGCAGATGCATCTTCTGTATTTGGTGCATATTTATATTTTCCGTTGCGTTCTTTTACGAATGTTAAAGGTGCTTCTTCGCCATCTTTATACAATACAAATTCAGCGTTTGCTAAAGCATTATTTACATCGCCATCACCATATTTCAGTAAAACGAGTTCTCCAGTAAATAACTTAACCGGGGGTTTATCAGCACCGTAGTCTACACCAGCTGCATGACTACCAGCTTTGTTTTCTACTGTTGTTGTGGTTACTTTTGCAGTATAGGTAACTGTGATTTTCTTTCCAGCGTTCGGATTGTCTGTATCGGCAACTAAAGTGTTTAAATTAACGGTAAATCCTTTACCATCTTCATTTACTACGATTTCTCCAACTTGCCCTTCTTTGCCTTCCATAGTTACACTGCTAACTGCATTTGGACCTGCTAAATAATATTCAGCACCTTTAATTTTATCAGTAATTGTAAATGTTCTGTTATCAGTATTAGCTGCATCAATAAATGGTACATATGCTTCGATTGTATAAGTTACGATATCTCCGATTGCTACTACATGATCGTCATCAGCTACTGTTTTGTCTACAGTTGTTGGAGATTTTTTAGCTGTTACTTCTGCATTTGTTAATGCTGGATATGGTTCTCCAAATCCTACATATGCTGTTGCTGTTTTATAAGTAAATCCTGTTTCTTCTGCTTTGATTGCATAAATACCAGCTGCGCTTACTTCGATTTTTGTTTTATCTGTTGATTCTGTGAAACCTTTAAGTGTTGCAACTTTACTTAATGCTAAGTCAATGTTTGCTGCTGTAGCAGTTTTTGCAGTTACACCTGTTGGTAATTTAACATTATTATCATTGTACTTAATTAATCCCCAGATAACCTGCTGCTGTGCATCATCTGAATCTGTAAGTCCAAATGCTTCTGTAAAGCATGCTCCTGCACCATTAGTAAATGTCCAACCAGAAGTTTTGGTTTCATCTTTCTGGATAATCTGCATGTACTCAACTTTATTAGCTTTGTCAAAGTTTTTAAGTATAATTGTTGCTTTTGCATCTGCTGCAAAAGATGTCATACTCATTCCGAGCACCATAGCCAGTGTTAATAACACTGCAAAGATTTTTCTCATCTTCTTCATATTTTTGTCTCCTTTTCATTTAAGGGCGTTGCCCATTTTTTATTGTCCCCTCATATGGGATAATAACGTTTTTGTGTGGCAAGAAGCCACTGAAAAATTAATTCTTACAATTATTTTTCCAGCACCTCCTTGCATTTGTTTTTATATAAGATCCATACGGCCGCAAACATAAGTAACATGCCGCCAATCATATACAAGTAAATTCCGGTGCCTCCAGCTGATGGGAGGGAATAGAGAATTTCGTTTTTTACAGTTAAGGTATATTTTCCATCTGTGCCCGAAAGTGTCCACATTGTAGGTGAATCTGCAAGTACTTTTCCACCCTTATCTGTTAAAGTAATCTTACCCTTTTCCTGTTTGAAATAAATCTTGTCTGCTAACAACATACAAGCTTCCGGTGCCTTTACTTCTTCCAGATAGTACTGTCCAGATTGAAGATTTTTAAGTTCAGCTTCTGATCCTTCGGTATTTATTACCTGAATGGTTTCTCTTGTCTGATTTTTTCCAGATTTATCTGTATATTCAAATTTCTGAAGTTCATATGCTCCCTCATCATTCTTCTTATACAGCTTGAATTCTGCGCCATCAAATTTTGTTCCGGCTACTGAAGTCGAAGTCTTAATCAAATCTAAATCTGCAGTTTGCTCTGAATAAGTATTCGTGATCTGAATCTCAGCGTTCTGTTTTTCTTTAAACGTGTACGTTCCAGCTGCAAACATAGACCACTGCTTCGATGCGTCAAACGTAAGTTTATACATTCCGTCATACTTGATTTCACCGTTTCTGAATACCAACGTGTTTTTTATTCCATTTCCACTATAGAAATAGCATTTTTGTAATTCTGCTTCTGGACTAAATCCGATTCCTTTGATTCCATCGATTTTATCATTTATCAATTTCACTATCTCTTTACGTTCACTGATACTTACCGGTGTGTTTGTCCACACGAAATATCCTTCGTTCGCAGTGAGCTTTGCAACAATTAAATTAACTTTGCCTATAGTAAACTCTTTTGGTGAACACGGAGTAGTCTTTCCGGATTGTTTATATTCGCTTATTGTTGCTTGCTTTGTACCTACTGAAAAATCAGTCCAATTTGTAACTTGTTGTCCATTGACAGTGACGGTTACATCGTATCCTTCTTTACTGTAATTACTTTCGCTGACTTTGTATGTGCCATCCAAATAATCTTCCAATTTCCAGGTGTATGTCCATACTTTTTCCTCATCATTACCCTGAAGAATGTTGTCTAATTCACTTGCATCCATCGTAAGCGTTTTAGGCGTATTTGTTTCAGTAGGAATCAATGTAATTGTATACGGATTACTTGGCTCTGCCAACTTTTGAATCTGATTTTTTGTAAGCCCTTTAAATGTTTTTGTTACTTCAATAAACGGCTTATCTTCCTGATCTTTCTTCTTATTCAGAATCGTAGTGATCTTTCCATCACTTGATTCAGTAACCTGACCGTAAAATGCCTTTGTCGCATCTGTCTGGACTTCTTCTACTGTGTAATAGATATCTGTTTTTTTGATACTACCATCCGCAGCTTCGTAGAAGTATTTAGTTGGAAGATTTTCCCACGTATGTGTCCAATTGTTTGTTTCTGACAAATTAACTTGCATGGACGTCGAAAGATTTTTTACATCTTCATTTGTAAGATACTTCGGATTATCAGGGGTTATTTTAGAATCCGCCGCTTCTGTTACATAGGCCTTCAACTCGACATCAACTGCTACTTTATCCGAGTCATTTTCCCATTGTTTAACCACTGTATGAGAAACTGTACTGGCATTTACCTGTATAACGGGTTTTGCATAAGGTTTCTCATATGTTTTATTGTTGTACTTGTATGTTACATTTGCTGATTCGTTTGAATAGAATCCTTTTTGTTTTGAAGATGTTCCATTATTCCTAGTATCTTTTCCAGGTTTTTTGCCTTCTCCAAGATATTCGTCTGTATTTTCATCACCAGTGTCTGTATAGCTTTGATTCTGATACTTCAGATAGGCTTTTGTTGTTGGCCGGATTTTTGCTGTTACATAATATGTGTAACCTGATTCCAGTTTATAGTCAGATTTAAATCGCATAATAATCTGAGTCTTGCCATCTGAGTCTTTCGCTGTACTGACAGTTATAATCTTTGATACGTCTACTGCACTTCCTGAAGCATCTTTCAGTTTTTTGATAACCTTTCCATCTTCATCTTTGACAACCACTTGTAATGTTTGATCAGCCAACTCAACTTCATCGGTTAACGTATCGGTTACAGTTACATCTGTACAAAGAAGTTCTGTTGCATCTCTGATGATTGAATCAAAAGCATTTTTCAAATTACTTGAATCTGTACCGTTGTAACTGCCGGTTACTGTTCCGCTCGGAGCATTGCTGATCAGACTTGATAAATGATTGTAACTATCTTCAGGACCAACTCCGACTGTGTAGAAGTAGTTCATACTCATTTTGCTAAGTTGAGTTTGGGCATTGACCATTGCTGTATCACTATAGCTATTTCCCTTACCACCACCAATTCCAGTTATATTACCTTGGCTATCCTTTTTGTAGTAGAAGGTTGGATCACCATCTGACAGAAATACAACTATTTTTGTTGCATCAGTTCGTCCGCTATCAAGTAATTGCTTTGCTTTTATTAATCCTGCTTCATAATTTGTTCCACCGGCCTGTTTGCTATAACCCGGATATTTTCCAACTCCGGTGGGATATTTAATCGAGTCCTTTGTCCACTCTGTTTCGATACCCGCTTGTGTATCAAACGACACAACTGCAAATTGAGCATCTACATTTTTCTTGCTTTTCAATTTGGCAACAGCAGCTTCTACAGCTTTTTGCTGATTGAAGAAACGACTATTTTCATTCGTTGTGTAGTCATTTAGGTCATTCTTAGAATTCATTCCACGTTTCATACTGTTCGACGTATCCATCACGAACAGTACATCCAGCTTATTCGCATAGGACTCGCTTCCAACTGCACCTGAAACATTTAACGTAAGATTGTATGTACCATCTTTATTCTTAGCAATATACTTTTCATGAGACAGTTCTTTCTTTGTTTCAACAATGCCCGGTGTCGGAGGCTGTACTGGTGTGCTTGCTGAGTTGATAATCTGGTATTCACCACTGGTAAGCTTTCCAAGTTCTGTTATACCATTTGCCAGGTATATCTTTGCACTTAAATCGCCACTACTATCGGCAGTTACTATTACTTTCCATGACGTTGTTGGTGTAACATAATCTTTTGGTGCCTGTGTTTCTGTTAATGTATAGGTTCCGGCTACAAGCTGCTGGAACTGAACTAATCCGTCACTTTCGGAAGCTGCAAGCATTGTAGCCTGTGTGGCGTCATTCGTTAAACTAAACTGTGCACCAGGAAGACCGTTTCCTTCTGCATCTGTTTTATAGAATGAAATGTTTGTCATCTTTGTCTTATCGACCTGCTGTATCTTCGCTGACGGAAGAGTAAACTTCATCTCACAATTAGATGCGCCTGCACCACGTTCCATATAAAGAATTGTCAATGTATGAGTCTGCTGTTTTTGTGCTTCTGTCAGATTTGCTGCCTGACCAATATAATTCCACAAATCAACGTTTCCTGTTGCTGCACTATGAATACCGCCAAGGTCAATGACTATTTTCTTACCATCGAGGACTACCCATAAATCATCGTCACCTGTGAATTTGTAATTAAGTGGTCCTACATAATCACCGATTTTGAATGTGACATCATATCGCATTCCGAAATAATTGTTATTGCCTCTTTCACTATCTTCATAAGAAGGTAGCACTTTGTCTAACGGATAGAAATTGTTTCCTGCGCCTGTAACCCAATCTCCACTTCCATTTCTTACGCCATTAAGTGTATAAGTATCACCTTTTCGGTTAAATTCCAGAGTGTAATCTTTATACACCCTTCTCAGATATCTCTCTTCAGCACTATCATTCCAATTTGCTCTATAATCAATTTTATAATCACTATCCACAAAAAATCCTGGTTCTGCGTAATTGAATATTACATTTCCGTTATCGTCAATTCCTTTTAGTAATCCTGGAATTGTACTAGATCCTTCAGTCCAACAGTTTGCATCTTTTGTCTTGCCGTCACTATCCTTCAAACTAATCTTATATTTTTGATTCGTATCATAATTTTGGTTGTTCTTATTCGATCCTGCAATAAGTTTTCTGTTATCACTAACTTCTGGTGACTTATCATTCGTCAACTGATTAAATGAATAATAGGTATTGCCGAAGATGCTATTTCTTATTCCAGCTTTAACGGTATAGTCATAAAATTTAGTGCTTCCAGCAATCGTCTCATCTTTAGGAGTATAATAAACCTTAATTGTGCAATCACTTACGAATTTGATTTCATTAAGATCTGATATGCGTTCGAAGCTTCCATTTGTAGTACTCTTCTCTGCCCAATTGATAGTCCAGTTATCAGCTATGTCATAATTGCTTATGCTTTCCCCAGGTGATAATTCCTTTTTGCTTGCATATATCCTAGGCCTTGAACCCTGGCTATCATCATAGTATTCAATGGTAACGTTAACCTTTGGTTCACCTTTCTGAACAATAACGTATGTAGAAAAATGCGGAGCATCAAATACAACTTTTCCTTCACCATCAACAGCACCCTTCATGTCTTCCGCTACGTTGTTATCATCCACATGCAGTACTGCTGCATTCTCGCTGGATGTGATCTCCGGGGTGTCTACGCTGACCTGTACCGGAGTGGTTGGCTGTACTTCGGAACCGTTTACCAGGAATTTGATATCGTAGGAGGAGATATTCTTGATGGAAAACTGTTCTTCGATCGCTTTTTCTTCTACTGATTTTTCGATTTCCTTTACTTCGTCTTCTGAAGTGATCTCTGTTACGGAAAGCTGTGCGTCTGCAGGAAGAGTATCGGCTGATCCATTTACTTTAACAGTAGTATTTCCTACTTGTACTGACCATTCTTTTTTCGAAGGTATTTCGATGTCAGGTGTATCAGACACATCTTCGGTAATCGTATTTTCAGTAGACACATCTTCAGTAGTTGTATCTTCAGTAGTTGTATCTTCTGTAGCCTCATCTGCTGCCGGTTCTGTTACGACTTCGGCCTGGCTCTGGCTGTCTGTGTTCTGTGGCTCATCTGCCGCCGGTTCTGTTACGACTTCGGCCTGGCTCTGGCTGTCTGTGTTCTGTGGCTCATCAGCGAATGCTGATGTCGCACTGCTAAGCACAAGTACCATGCAAAGCATGAATGCTATTAAACGTTTCTTTGTATTACTTTTCATGGCGTCCTCCTTCTATTCCTCAATTCTGACTTCATAATTGTTATCAAGTGCTCCGTCTATCAGCTTCAATAATTCAAGGGCACTGCGGAAATGCTGCTCTCGCTGCTCTTCCACCCAAGTAACGCTGCCCTGCCAGGTACCGTTCTGCTGATCCATGATTTTTATTAAAAAAGTTCTTGTATTTTTTTGCTTTTTATTCATGTCAGTTTTCATCTGCCCTTCCTAATTATTTAGACTTTTTTATCTTATATAGGTATTGTATCTGACAAAGCATTACGTGAATCATTACCAATAACGAAAAATATTAACTTTTTTAAGCTATAACAAGAAATAGTAATGTTTTTGTAATAATATAATGATTTGATATCAGGTCCAAAATGTCAGAAAGCCGATGCAAGCTTGCTTGCAAGAGGATTTTTGACCTCTTGATCCGCCAAAAACATGAGTAAGTAGCCATTTTTCAAAGAAAAATGAGCGGATTACGAATGCTTTTGAGGATTGCGAGAGTGCAAAGCACGTAGCAATCTAGTATTAAAGGGGTCAAAATACCTTTGAACCCCAACATCATGATTTGTAGGAGTGCGTAATATTTGTGTCTGACTCTACTATATGTATTGGGATATTAGAATAGAAGTAAAAGTGGGGAATAATGTGATGGAAGTGCCAAAAGTATAGATTGTGGGGAGCGCATAGAAAAGGAGTGATCTGGTTATAGCGGTGAGGGAGAGGGATTTTCCGGACAAAAAGATCCCGTGACTGATATTGGGGAGATGCACTGTATCTTAGACGGTGATCAGTCACGGGATGGGGGGAAGGATTATTTAGTTTTTATTCAATGCCTAATTCTTTTAATAGTTTCTTTTGATATTCGATATCTTCGGTAGCGCGTTCGAGGTCACTGTAGCGTTTGGATTTTAGGAGATATTTGTTTAGTAGTTTAAATTCATTTAATTCTGCTCTGATTTCAGCGCGTCCTTCCTCTCTGCCTTCCTCTCTGGCATCTTCTTTCAAAGTATTCTCATATAAGTCTTTGTCATATGTCGTCAGAATCATATTTGTCACCTCCGCTCGATGTTTTTTCAGAAAATCTGCCAACACGTCCTGATTAATACAGGTATCAATTGTTTTTTCTAATGCATCTTCTACAGAAAGTTCCGACTGTATATATTCCCTGACACATTGGACGAATATGGAATATTCTTCAAGCCTTCTGCAGTGCTTCATCAGCTCCTGATTGTGACCATAGTTGATGTTCAACATGGTTGCGGTGTATTCCAGGCAAGGTGCTTCGTTATCTGTATTTTCAAAGCAGTCTGAAAGCTTTAACTCCATGGAATCTGGCTGGTTTTTTGTACCATTGTAAAAGACAATATATTTCGGCTTTGGAAGCCGGACTCTTTTTTCATGGTAGATCATCAGATTATTATCTGCAACATACCCTTCATATAACCGGGAGAAATAAAAGACTCCGCGAAGCGGCATGTTTGGGTTAAAAGTGCTTTGATGCTCATACAGATTCATGGTTCCGCCGACTAGGAAGGATACATCATTTTTCATGGAAAGATAAAGGACATCTTCCAATGTATTTACCTCCATTATAATAGAAAACAGTTCATAAGTAAATTCGCCATATCTCATGTTTCATGTAGATATAAGATTTTTTCTACAATCAAAGAATTCATATATGATATATGATTTGATTTTCTACATACGCCTATTTAGATGGTACTGGAGTTTTTGGTGAAAAGCAATTAATAAAGAATAAAATTTTTCTATAGAATTAAAAAGAAAAATCCCATGCCGGATGACAGGAAAAGATGAATTGCATCTTAGTTTGTGATCGGACATGGGATTTATGTTTTGGGATCATTCAATGCCAAATTCTTTTAATAGTTTCTTTTGATATTCGATATCTTCGGTAGCACGTTCGAGGTCATTGTAGCGCTTGGCTTTTAAGAGATATTTGTTTAGCTGATTTAGATATTCCATACCTTCTTCTCTACCTTCCGCTCTACCTTCCTCTCTGGCATCTTCCTTCAAGGTTTTCTCATATAAGTCTTTGTCATATGTCGTCAGAATCATATTTGTCACCTCCGCTCGATGTTTTTTCAGAAAATCTGCCAACACGTCCTGATTAATACAGGTATCAATTGCTTTTTCTAATGCATCTTCTACAGAAGGTTCTGACTGTATATATTCCCTGACACATTGGACGAATATGGAATATTCTTTAAGCCTTCTGCAGTGCTTCATCAGTTCCTGATTGTGACCATAGTTGATATTCAACATGGTTGCGGTGCATTCCAGGCAAGGTGCTTCGTTATCTGTATTTTCAAAGCAGTCTGAAAGCTTTAACTCCATGGAATCTGGCTGGTTTTTTGTACCATTGTAAAAGACAATATATTTCGGCTTTGGAAGCCGGACTCTTTTTTCATGGTAGATCATCAGATTATTATCTGCAACATACCCTTCATATAACCGGGAGAAATAAAAGACTCCGCGAAGCGGCATGTTTGGGTTAAAAGTGCTTTGATGCTCATACAGATTCATGGTTCCGCCAACCAAAAAGGATACATCATTTTTCATGGACAGATAAAGGACATCTTCCAATGTATTTACCTCCAGGTCATCGGGATTCTGATAGTCCGTGTGGTTGATCGCATTATAAAGCTGCAGCAGATCTTCTTTGTTATTAAAGACCATTCTCCATAACCGGTCCTTATATTGCCGGTTGTGGGTTTGTTTGCTATGGCGAGATTTCTTCTTTTGTTTTTTCATTGCTTACCTCCATTATAATAGAAAACAGTTCATAAGTAAATTCGCCATATCTCATGTTTCATGTAGATATATAATTTTTTCTACAATCAAAGAATTCATATATGATATATGATTCGATTTTCTACATACGCCTATTCAAATGGTACTGGAGTCTTTTGTGAAAAGCAATTAAGAAAGAATAAAATTTTCTATAGAATAAAAAAGAAAAATTCCATGCCGGATGACAGGAAAAGATGAATTGCATCTTAGTTTGTGATCGGACATGGGATTTATGTTTTGGGATTATTCAATGCCTAATTCTTTTAATAGTTTCTTTTGGTATTCGATGTCTTCGGTAGCACGTTCGAGGTCGCTGTAATATCGAAACAAGTTCTTTTTGACCTTTTAGCCTTACATTCCGAAATAATTTTGTACTCTTCATTCTGTATTCCTCTTTTTATTTTTGTTATGTTGTCATTTATTCTTTACGCACAAATCATAGTATCCGGTCAGAATACAGTCAATAAAATGCAAAATCACCATTTTTATTTTATTCTGGCGTACAAAAAAGTCAAATCACTTTGTTTGTTACACACAAACAGAAACCTGAAAGGTGTAAAAATCTCTTGCAAGTATATCGCAGTAAAATGATGGTAAATTCAATTATACCGGGAAAGAAGAACCAACCTGGTCGAAGTAGGATTTGGGCGGTAACTTTCACTTTGAGTATTTCAGCAAAAGCTGTATAATGAAATACAAAGAGGGACATACACGGGTGGGTTGACCCTCGAAAAAAATAATGAGATAAAGGAAATATGAAAATGAATCAAAAACCAATCATCGAAATAACTGTAAATGAGAATGCTGTGATACACTTTGAATTATGGCCGGAAATTGCACCGATTGCCTGCGCAAGTGTTATGCGACTCGCAGAGAAGAGAATATTTGACGGAAGAGCCATTGAACGTTTGGAACCGGGATTTGTCCTTCAGCCACTGTTTTTTGATGGTGTTGATCCACAAATCGATATCATGATCAAACCGGAATTTAAAACCAATCCTGAAAATGCCAAAATTACTTTTCATCGGGGGATTGTTGCCATGGCAGGAGATCCAGAGAACAGTTCCGGCAGCCAGTACTATATCACCCTTGCTGCCTCCGAGAGATTGAATGGTAATTTCACCGTAATCGGAAAAGTGATCGATGGCTGGGATGAGATTGAACGACTGGAACATGTAGAAGTAGAAGAAGCCATTGAACCGCAGTCAGGATTTGTCTATCACAGACCGGTAAAAACAGAGATGATCACGAAAGTCAGACTCATAAAATGAAATATTAAATCATTCAACGGAGAAAATGTGCTATACTGAAATCAGCATGTATTGAAAAATACAACAAAATCCAAGGAGGAAACCAAAATGGGGCAAAAAGGATTCGGGACTTTGGAATTGTACCCGGAAGAGTAAAAGCAGGAGAAAGGAATGCAATTACGGACGTGCCTGGTATACGGGTAGGGCATTGTACGGTGAAGACAGAAGAAAATCATACTGGTGTAACCGTGATCGTTCCTGGACCGGACAATGCATTTGCCAAGCACTATACGGCAGCTGCATACATTCATAATGGATTCGGAAAAAGTGCCGGTGTTGTGCAGGTTGAGGAGCTGGGGACCCTCGAGACACCGATTGCTCTTACCAATACGTTAAATGTCGGAAAGGTTTTGGATGCAATGGTTGAGATCGTGATTGAACAGTGCCGGAAGGATGGAATAGAACCTCAGAGTATCAATCCGGTCGTAGGCGAGTGCAATGACTGTCGGATCAATCATATCCAGAAACGTGCAATTGGTGAAAAAGAAGTGCGCGAGGCTTTTGCATTAGCATCGGAAGAATTCGAAGAAGGTGATGTAGGTGCCGGTGCCGGTACGACCTGCTATGGCATGAAGGGTGGAATCGGTTCTGCATCCCGCGTGATCACGATTGGAGAAAAAGAATACACCATCGGTGTTCTGGTTCAGTCAAACTTTGGTGCAACGAAAGATTTTGTACTGAATGGCGAAGCTGTTGGTCCTAAAATTCTGGAATGGAAACGGGAAAAGAGTGATATGGCTGCATCTGAAGAAGATAAAGGTTCTATTATGAGTATTCTGGCTACAGACCTTCCATTGACAAGTCGTCAGCTCAAACGGATTCTGAAAAGAACCGGTGTTGGTATCGCACGAACCGGTGGTTATACAGGTCATGGCAGTGGGGAGATTATGATTGGATTTACGACTGCAAACAGAATCCCATCCGGCTATGAGGAGGAACTTGTGCAGATATCAGCAATTCCGGAAAACATAATCGACCGTGCTTTCCTTGCTGCGGCAGAAGCAGAGCAGGAGGCAATCTTGAATTCCATGACTGCCGCAAATCAGACACGTGGAATAGCAGGCGAACTGTATTACAGCCTTGCGGAATATCTTGAGGATAGAGAAAACTAAAGACTGGACAAAAGAATAAGTGCAATTAAAAAGAAAGGGGCTGTGAAATAAGTCCCTAAAAGAAATAGGACCATTCGTTCATGCGAAAGGTTCTATTTTTGTGGTAAAATTAACTTGCGATGAAAACTTTACACAATAATTATTGTAATTCAAAACAAGGATATTTCTTTTCTTATTATCTGTTACTTTTCTGCTATCTCAATCACTTATAAAAAGTTGCTCTACAATTCTCCATAACCGGTCTTTATACTGCCGGTTGTGGGGGTGTTTGCTATGGCGAGATTTCTTCTTTTGTTTTTCCATTGTTTACCTCCATTATAATAGAAAACAGTTCATAAGTAAATTCGCCATATCTCATGTTTCATGTAGATATATAATTTTTTCTACAATCAAAGAATTCATATATGATATATGATTTGATTTTCTACATACGCCTATTCAGATGGTACTGGAGTTTTTGGTGAAAAGCAATTAAGAAAGAATAAAATTATAAGATAATTAAAAGGCACCGTCCGATCACATCCCGTGATCAGACAATGCCTGTATAATTCTTATTCATTCATGTAATGATATCTCACACAATGCCATTCCTTTAAACTAATGCATTGCTGAGAATTTTAAGCAGTTCAAGTACGCTTACAAACTGTTGTGTAGAGTTACCTTCAATCCAGCGGACGATGCCCTGCCAGGATGAATTCTGGCGGTATCTGACATTGAGAAAGAAAGTCCCTTTTTGTCCACGATTCTCGATGAAATCTTCCGGTGACTGTACTTTATCAAGCCTGTCAACACCTAAAAACTGGGTTGAAGTGAAAGAACGTGCGCTGGTGGATGCCTGTGGAAATTCGAGTCTGTCGAAGAAATCATCAGCTAATTCGATCAACTGAAGGATATTGGTGAATTTCCAGGGTTCTTTGCTGTAGCAGTGATAAATCCGACCGGACAGCTCTCCATCATCAATATTATCAATACACATGTTAATAAAGTTTGGTGCATACCAACTGATTTGATAGCTCTGTTCCATAAATTATCTCCATTTCTGCCCTGCTGCGAAGATAACATGATTGCAGCTTACCAGGTTTTATTCTCAGTATTGAACTGAATCGGTGAATCTTGCCGGTCTACTTCGGCTACAGAGGACACGAAGTAGTCCAGGTACTGCTTCCAGCTTTTATGCTCTCTGGAGAAGTATCTCTGGATTCTGTCGAAAATCATGCTGCAGTTCTCTTTGTTCGTACCAACGAGAAGTATCAGAAACTGTGATGGGCTGTATTTGGTAAAGGAGTCTCCTTTACGCAGACACTGCTGGATCGTATTCTGAAGCTCACCTGAAAGAACTTCAAGCTTGTCCGGCTTGTCCATCGGCATTCCTTTTCCGTTGGTGATGCTACATAACATTAAGTATACGGACTGTCCGTTCCTCTCAATGATTCGGGAAACAAGACGGTAACTGTCACGGAAACTTGGCAGGCTGCAGTAAAAAGCACCGCCGCGTACATCGTCCTCTTTCAGACGGTCCTTGATGTCGCCGAGTTCCTGTGGTTTGTAGTTAAGGCGGCTGCTCATCTGCTCGAACTGCTGCATCATATGTTCAGAAGGGCGGATTCCAAGCTCTTCGAAAAATAATTTGGCAGTGTTCTCATATTCCTGCACAGCATCCTTATAGCGGTTCAATGCCATATAGCAGTCGATGCGAACGGATTGCCATTCATCGAACGGATATAACTGGCATGCCGGCTCACAGAAACGAAGTGTCTCTTCATAATCTCCGCGTTCGATCAGAAGCTTACAGAGCTCCTGAAGGGATTCGGAATAAATATTCTTATATTGGACGCTTTCAACAAGAACCCATTCATCTCCCGAAAGCTCCGGAAGAAATTCCCCACGGTACATCAGACAGATCTTCTTAAGAAGTGTCAGCTTTTTTACCTTATCGGTACACGTCTGTACGTCTTTTGACAGAACCTTAAACTGATGTGCATCAACTTCGGTCGGCATCGGAGCATCCCATCGATAAATACCTTTTTTGATGTTGATATAATCATGACTCGGAAGTCCGGCATCTACGATGATCTTTTTAAGACGGTGTGCGGTTACCCGAAGGTTGTTGGCAGCATCGGCAAGTTCTTCTCTTCCGTACAGTTCATCAAGAAGCTTATCTCTGGAGATACCGGTATCGCCATGGTAGAGTAATATCTGCAACAATTTCATTGCTTTTGTCGTTGTGTTGCGTCCGAATGATACGGGAATTTCTCCGTAGCTTGCTGAGAATCCTCCGAATAAACGAACCTTTAAGACAGGTAAATGATCACTCATAAATTAACCCCCAATTTTACTATTGTGATGGTTTATAACTGATTTCTATTGTAATGGTCTTTGATTTCTTTGTCAAATAAATTAAAGCATATTAGACCAAATAACTTCTTTTAATGTTTTGATTATGCTATAATTTTTCTAGTTGAGTTTTTGGGACTGTTTCACTGTGGAAAAGAAAGGAGGAATTCTGTGCGGCAGAACGATTTATATGAACAAAAAAGACGCTGGCAGAGGATTTTTCTTTTCTTTTTTCTGCTATTTCTGACAGGTGTACTGATACCTAGCGGATGTGCATCGGAGGGAAAAAAAAGCCAGTCCGGGAAAAAGGGGGATCCGAGAGATCCGTCGGCGCAGGTGCTTCAGACGGAGGCTTCCGGTGAAGTGACATATGGAAATGACCTGGTTGTACTGGATGCATCCCATACGGCGGATGGCTATGTGATGATCTGTTATAATGGAAGTAATGAAAAAGTCAAGCTCCAGGTGACATCACCGGATGGCACAGAGTATACCTATCCGGTTACGGTTGTTGGTGATTATGCGGTTTATCCACTTCCGGGCGGGAATGGTTCTTATAAGGTAACACTTCTGGAGAGTGTGTCTGTAGAGGACAATCTGTATGCGGTAAGCTTTACCCAGGATCTGGACGTACAGATCACAGATGAATTTGCCCCGTTTCTGCATCCGAATTATTATGTAAATTTCACGGCAGATTCCAAGTGTGTAAAAAAGGGTGAGAGTCTTGCAGGAAAGGACTGCTATTCTGATCTGGATGTGGTAACGCAGATTTATAATTTTGTAATTAAAAATATTTCCTATGATAAAAAGAAAGCGGAGAATGTTCCGTATGGGTACACACCGGATCCGGATGAGACACTGGATACCGGGAAAGGAATCTGTTTTGATTATGCGGCGTTGATGTCGGCAATGCTCCGGTCGCAGCGGATTCCGACGAAGCTGGAGGTTGGCTATTCCGGTGAAGTGTATCATGCATGGATCAGCTGTTATGTTGATGAGATCGGCTGGGTGGATAACATCATTGAATTTGACGGAAAGAACTGGTCGATCATGGATCCGACACTCGCTGCAAACAACAGTGCTTCGGATGTGAAGAAGTATGTGGGAAATGGAAAGAATTATGTCACAAAGTATACCTATTAGATAAAAGGAAGCCGGATAAGAAGAATGTGGCAGGAATGTGAAAAGGAGGATGGCAAGTATGGAAAAGCGGACACAGCAGGGGAAGCTTACGAATCTGGAAATTGCTTCGTTCTGCAGTGAAATGGCAATGATCCTGAAGTCTGGGATTTCTTCCCTGGAGGGAGTTGATCTTCTCCGGGAAGATGCGCAGACGAAGGCAGAAAAAGAGCTGCTGGATGAGATTTATCAGTCAGTGATGGATACGGGCAGGCTGGATCAGGCGCTGGAAGAGACGAAAGTATTTCCGGAGTATCTGATCCGTATGACGCAGATCGGAGAAGAGACAGGAACTTTAGATGAAGTAATGGAATCTCTGGCGGAGCATTATGACCGAGAGGAAGCGATCAGGAGAAGTGTCCGGAGTGCCATCTCCTATCCCCTTCTGATGATCGGGATGATGCTGGTGATCATTATCATTTTGATGACAAAGGTTATGCCGGTATTTGATCAGGTGTTCCGCCAGTTTGGTCAGGAAATGACCGGATTTTCAAGAGGGATCTTGCTTGCAGGCAATGCTCTTTCCAGATATTCGGCGGTGTTTGCGGTACTTTTGGCGGTGATCGTCTGTGCGGGTATTTATTTTACAAAGACAGAGAGCGGCAGAAAGAAAATGTATCACATCGGATCCGGATTTGCATTTTCAAGGGAGCTGAAGGATAAGCTGTCGGCATGCCGGTTTGCCGGAGGAATGTCACTGGCACTGAAAAGCGGACTGACGCCGGAACAGGGAATGGAATTTTCAGAGAACCTGATCGAGGATGATGATTTTCGGAAGAAAGTAGCAGAATGCAAAGCGGATATGGAAAATGGAACGGATATCGCAGAGGCACTGGTGAAAGCCGGAATCTTCACAGGTGTTTATGCGCGGATGACATCCATTGCCGGGAAAGCCGGAATGATGGATGAGATGATGGGAAGGATTGCCGATGAGTGTGAGGAGGAAGTGGATGAAAAGCTTTCTTCTATGATCGCAGTTCTGGAACCGACGCTGGTGATCATCCTGTCGGTGATCGTCGGAACGATCCTTCTGTCGGTTATGCTTCCGCTTCTTGGAATTATGTCAGGACTTTAGGAGGCGTATGCTATGTGGAGAAAAGAACGGGAACGGTTTTATCACGGAAAACGGCAGCGCCCACTTCGGAATTTCTGTCTGTCCCTTCTGCTGTTTGTATGTATCTGCAGTGCTTTTTTCAGTGGATTTGAAAGGCTTTCGGACACGACAAGACGCAGGCAGAAGGAAAGTCTGGAAAATGCACTCTGGCGTGGTGTGACGCAGTACTATGCGCTGGAAGGACACTATCCGGAGACGCTTGATGATCTGACGGAAAACTGTGGGATCCAGTATGACAAGAAGCAGTTTTTTATTGATTATCAGATTGCCGGTGCCAATATTCTTCCGGACATTACGGTGATCGAACGATAGGAGGTCATTAACAGAAATGGACATGAAGCGTAGAAATGAAAAAAAGCATGTGATTGATTTTCTTTTTCCTCTTGCAGTCTTTTTCGTGCTGGTGGCATCATCGGTCGCCATTGTGGTTCTTGCATCGGGATTTTACAGCCGGCAGGTGAAGGCCTCGTCGGATTCCTATTCGGGACGGACGGCACTTGCCTATGTGACGGAGAAAATGCACCAGAATGATGAAAATGGTGCGATAGCAGACGGAACTTTCGATGGGGAAAATGCTCTCGTGATCCGGCAACGTTATGATGAGAAGGATTATGTGACATATCTGTATGCGTATGATGGATATTTAAGAGAGCTTTTTATCCGGGATGGAACGGAAGCAAAAGCATCCGATGGACGGAAGATCCTGGCAACAAAGGACTTCGAGGCTAAGGAAACTTCAGATGGGATTTTTCATCTGTATTGTGAAAATGAAGACGGGAAAAAGACAGATACATTTGTCAGTGTGAAGAGCGCTGCAAGATAGATTGGAGAAGATTTATGGAACGGACACCGGCAAAGCGTTCCAGCCTGTTTTTGCTGGAACTGATGATTGCAATTTTATTTTTCTGCCTTGCTTCGGCGGTGTGTGTGCAGATTTTTGTGAAGGCGCACACGACTAGCCGCGAGACACAGGAACTGAATACGGCGCTTGAGAAGGTTTCCGGGTATACAGAGCTTTTTCTTGCGGATGCGCTGACGGAGGACACGGAGGTCTTCTATGACGCAGACTGGCAGGAATGCAGTAAGGATGAGGCTTCGTATGAGATTGTGATCCGGGTGGAGCCGGATGGAAAGCTTTTGCATGGAACATTTACGGTGCAGCGCCTGTCCGGAGAACAGCCGGAAGAAATCTATTCGGTGGAAACAGACCGGATGACAGGCACGGAAAGGGAGTGACAGGATGAAGAGAAAGAAAAGGGGATCATACCCGGGGATTCAGATCGGAACGTCGTACCTGCTTGTGATCTTTGTAATCCTGTGTCTGGTGACATTTGCCACACTCTCACTGTCAAGTGCAAAAAGGGATCAGAGTTATAGTCAGCAGCTTGCCGGCCGGGAAACGGCGTATTGTGAGGCAAATGCAAAAGCGGCGCAGATCATGGCGCAGATCGATGATGCATTTGCAAAAGAGGATCCTGTATTTGCAATTCGGCAGATTGAGGGTGTGACAGCTGAAGAAGACGGAGCGAATCTGGATATTTCCTATGTGGTTCCGGTCACGGACAGTCAGAATCTGGAAGTCGAGATCCTGGCAGATCCGGTAAAGGGAACGCAGAAGGTTGTAAAATGGAAAGAGTCAGCATCTGAGAAATGGGAAGAAAAGTCAACACTTCCGGTCCTTGGAAGTGACTGACGCGAAAGGAGTTTGAGCTATGGATATCATTGTACTGCTTCAGCAGGCAGTTTTAAATCATGCATCGGATATATTTGTTGTAGCAGGTCTTCCGGTTTCTTATCGGGCAAATGGAAGAATCTGCAGGGAGAAGGAAGAAAAGCTGATGCCGCCGCAGACGAAAGAATGCGTTGAGGAATTATATAAGCTGGCAGGAGGACGGGACATCCGGGTTCTTGAAGAAAAAGGAGATGATGATTTTTCTTTTGCTGTTCCGGGACTTTCGAGATTCCGTGTCAGTGCGTACAAACAGAGGGGGGCGCTCTCAGCCGTTATCCGTGTGATCACATTTGAACTGCCGGAGCCGAATGAGATCGGGATTCCGGACCCGGTGATGAGCTTTTATAACCTGTCAAAAGGACTGGTGCTTGTGACCGGACCGGCGGGAAGTGGAAAATCTACTACGCTCGCCTGTCTGGTGGATAAGATCAATCATTCAATGGAAAAGCATATCATTACGCTGGAAGATCCGATCGAGTATCTGCACCGGCATGATAAAAGTATTGTAAGCCAGAGGGAAATCAATGTGGATACGGAAAGCTACGTCAATGCGTTACGTGCCTCGCTCCGGCAGAGCCCGGATGTGATCCTGCTTGGGGAAATGCGTGATTATGAGACGATCGATGTGGCAATGACAGCAGCGGAAACCGGGCATCTGGTATTTTCTACCCTGCATACGATCGGAGCAGCAAATACGGTTGACCGCATCATTGATGTATTTCCGGCAAACCAGCAGAGACAGATTGCAGTTCAGCTGTCCCTGGTATTGCAGGCTGTAATTTCCCAGCAGCTCGTACCGACGGTGGATGGAAAGCAGGTTCCGGTATTTGAGGTTATGACGATTACTCCGGCGATCCGCAATATGATCCGCGACAATAAGGTTCCGCAGATTGATGGAGTCGTGTATTCGTCTAATAAAGAAGAAATGCATTCGATGGATTTTGGTCTTCTGAATCTGTATAAAGATGGGAGGATCACGGCGGAGACGGCTCTCTCCTATGCATCAAATCCGGAAATGCTGAAGAAAAAGTTATAGAAAAATATAACAGGAAGGGGCTGCGGTGAAGCAGTCTCTTCCTGTTTATCGTCAGTGTTTTAAGATTTAGTCAAGGGCTGCAATTGCTTCGATCACGATATCATACTGTTTTTTGACATCGGTGATCAAACCGTCAAGGTTGTCGTATTCCTGGCTGCGGAGCTTTTCGGTCAGAGCACTGCTGACATTGTAAAGTGCAGTAAATCCAAGGTTTACGGCAACACCTTTTAAGGTATGCATTGCACGAAATGCGGTTTCGTAGTCCTTTTTAGCCCAGGATTCTTCAAATAAAGCCATATTGTTGTCCTGCGGAAATTTGAGGACAAATTTGCGTACCATATTTTCATTCATAAACCGGTGAAGAATATCATTATAATCGCCACCAATTTTTACATAACATTCTTGAAGTGTCATTGTCTACAGTCCTTTCTGAACTTTTTTATCTTTGTGAAATCCGTATATTTTTGCCCCCAACATTTTAACATGATTGTAGCATGACGCGTTACGCTTTACAAGATATTTCGTATTATGCATTGTCATGGTAATGAAAAAGGCTTATTTATTCGAAGAAATTGCATCATTTAACTGATCGTACCATTCTTTAGTCTGTGCTTCGTTGCTGCTGTTCAGAAAAATGGTGGTATCTGTTGTCTTTATCTGAAGAACCGGAGGATGTTCAATCCAGATATACATCTGGCAATGTCCGGTTTTGCTGCCACGGAAATTACCGAGAAGTTTGCTGTTATCTTCGGAGCCATCAGACCGGTAGAATTTTTCATCCGGCAGATTGTCCAGAAGAGTTACTGATTCCACATCGGCAAGAGCAAAGGTTGCTGTTTTGTAGCCGGATGTAATAGAATACTGGGCAGCATTTTCCGTCAGGCGGATCGGTGTAAAATCGATCCGAATACAGAGGATACACATCCAGAGGAGAAGAAGCCCGGTGCCGACGAGCATTCCTCCGGTGACATATTTCGCAGAAGGGTGTCCGTAGTTTAGAGAATAATTCATGCTGTTCACACGGTCCTGTACAAAATACCGTTTGTCATTTGGATTGTTGTACCAGCCTTTTCGCCAGTAATAGTCATCATCAATATAAAATGGTGTGCTGTCCTGGGAGAGAATCCGCTCTTTTTCCTTACGCAGCCAGAAAAACATGATCAATATGATGGCAGCCGGTATCAGTTCGAGGAAAATGTAGATGCCCATTCCAACTCCGCCAATCCAGTTGCTGGATGCAATATCCCGGATGATCCCGAGATAGGCGCCGGTATTGCAAATGTTGGAGACAAAAAGGAATATGGTGTATAAACGCTTTTCCAGTGCATTGATCTGCAGGTTGATCTGTGAATTTTCACTGTAAATTTTGTTTGGCATATGGGCGAATAAATAGCCGGTACCCATGTAAGCTGCCGCAACAAGAATTGTGCAGAGAAGTATGACTCTTCCATCACTTTCGGTCAGCAGATAAGTACGGACCTGCGGGAAAAACAGAGGGATCAGAATCACTGCAGCCGGGATCAGATGCAGCTTTGCCGGCGGTATCTTTTTCGCAATTTGTGAGGAAGTGCGGGTATCCACTGCAGCGGACACATCTGCATTTGCTGAGCTGATCCATCCATTTTTCTGCTTAATGTCGTATACTTTCTGATGATAATGATAGACACGGAGGATGGTAAGAAGGCAGAATTCTACGAACCACAGTGTCCATACGGTAATAAAAATAGAAAAGTAAGTAAAGCAAAGCAGGCATACCGCAATTCCTGCAAGCATGTTCCACAAATAAAACTGGCGGTTGCGCTTTTTATAAAGCTGGAGAAGCTCTTTTACGTCGGGATGTTCAAGCTCAGATTTAGGAATATGGACTCCCATCAGCATTCCTTCCCGGTATTTTGCAATATTTCCATAGACTCCGGCAAAGATGCCGACCATGGAAATGTCTGTAATTAAAAATATAATCAGCATCATCATTTCGCTGTTACCTCCATTTCGTTAAATGCTCTCTGGCAGAGTTCCAGGAAGTCGGTCAAAGTCATGCCGTGGAACTTTGCTTCTGCGCTTAAAAGTTCCAGTTCATCTGCCAGCTTTTCGTCAAAGCGGTTATCTTGTGGAGCAGAGGAAGTGGGATAACAGATGGTTGTTCCCTTACGGCGGTCTGTCTCGAGGAAGCCTTCTGTTTTCAAAAGCTGGTAAGCTTTGCTGACGGTCATGGTGTTGATACCGAGATCGGTTGCCATCTGGCGGACGGTCGGAAGCGATTCCCCCGGCTCAAATTCCCCTCGCCCGATTCCTTTGACAATCTCGTTGCGCAGCTGAAGGTAGATTGGGACTTCGGACTGCATGTTGATCTTGATGATCATATATCGGCATCTCCTTTCTGTGAGATTTGATTGTATTATACCACGTAATACAAATAATACAATAGGAGGATAAAAAAAACAGGAAAATGATGTACACGCTTTCAAGGTGCAAATAAATCTTAGAATTTGCTCCTATGAAAGCGCGTATGTCAGTTTCCTGATTTTTTACAGCCTGGTAATTTTGCAAGCTGAGTGAGTTAAAAGGATTGGCTGTTTGTATGGAAATTAATAAAATTCTGCATATAAACGCGGATATTTTCCATCTGTTCTTTTGTAACCGGATTGCTATATGGAATCCTGTCAATAATGCGGTTTAAGTAGTCATTTTCCGCTATAATATCAAAGCTTTCTTTGAAGTTAATATCGAAGAAATAGACGATATAAGATACCCAGTAATCCATCTGTGTGACGCGGTCTGCGGAAAGGATACATTTATTTTCAAACACTGTTTCGTATACCTTTTGGGTTATGTTCTGTGTACCGAGTTCTTCTTCAGAAACGTTAATAAAGGTGCTTGTGGAGTCTACGAGCTTTACCCGGCAGTTGTCCAGCTTGTCCTCATCACGGATCAGTTTTGCGTGTAAAAGTGTCTGCGGATCCGAGATCTCAGGGAGTTCATAATCGCTGTGGTGGGCGATTGCAGTGTAAATGATGGAGTCCCATTTGTCATCCGGAAGAAAGCGGCGGATCATGCCTTCATCAAAAAGCACCTTTACACCGTAAGCAGCGTGATCCATTGTGCCAGGCTCAAAGCTGTCGTAGCGCTTTAACTGCTCAAAACGCCCGATGTCGTGAAGGAGTGCAATCAGCCTTGCAAGGTCGGTGTCTTCGGCTGAAAGATGCATCCTTCCGGCAAGCTCTTCTGCCTGTTTTACAACGCCGTAGGTGTGGATGATTTTTAATTTTATGCGGTCATTTTCGCGGTCGTATCCGTTAAGGTAAGATTCAAATTCTTGTTGTGCGAGTGGATAGTACATGAAATTAAGCCTCCTGAAAATATATGGTTAGTGAGTAGCTTCTGAAAGAGATGCCAGTGAATTTTTAAAGGATTCAAATCTTTTTGTAAATTTCTCGTCCATATTTTCTTATATCCTCCAATAATAACTGATTTCCACATTCATCAAGATTGACAAGGTCTATTGTGTATAAAGTGGGTAAATTATCAAGCTCTTCCCGTAGATTTTCTGCATCTGGAATACCGGATACGGCGATGTCAATATCACTTCGTTCTGTCGCAGTCCCTTTGGCACGGGAACCAAAAAGAATAACGGTAGAAGCAGAATATTTTTTTGCCAGATTTATAATTTCTTCTAAAATACTATTGATTGTCATAAAAATACCCTTCTATTCAGATATCCTAATAAATTCATAAGCGATCCGCGGAGTCCCGTCACTGACGTAAATAATCCCACATTCTTCAAATCCATTCTGCTTAAAGCAAGCCTGCATTGGTTGATTATCCTTGTGGGTATCTACACGCAGATGTGAGATCTGTGTCTTGCAAAAATCAAAGCAAGCCCGTGCAATCCCTTTGGTTGTTCCGTCAGATGCAAGGCGGTGAACGGTTCCGTATGGAGCCTCGGAACGCCAGCTTCCATTTTCAATGAGTTGATAGTTCGGCTCGTCTCCGATGATGAGTGTAAAAGTGGCAACGACCTTATCATTTTCTACGCAGACATAACTGTTACCATTCTGGATATCCGGTTCGAGATCTTCGAGAGCCGGATAATTTGCATTCCATTGTGTCGGGTTTCCGGTTGCGTGCATGAACTGGCGTGCGGTGTCAAAAATATTTAAAATCGTGTCTACATCTTCTGGAAGTGTTTTTCTGATTAACATAGTGTTTTGTTACCTTTATCTGTTTTTTGCTGTATATGAAGTATAACATTTGAAATAAAAAAAGAAAAGGTGGAGAAGAAAACTGAAAGATAGAATCCCTTGCCATTCCCCCACCGCAATGATAAAATCTAAGAAACAGTGGTGCGAAAAGGAGTTGAGAAGACGATGCCAAAAGTATTCAATACAACAGCAGTATGCATACCGGAAGAACATTATATGGTCGATATATCCGGACGGCTGGAGGAGATCAAAAGCCTCGTAGATGCCGGCAAATATTTTACGATCAATCGTGCGCGGCAATATGGAAAGACAACAACACTTCGTGCATTGTATCGCTATCTGCAAAAAGAATATTATGTTGTCCTTCTGGATTTTCAGACTTTTGACAATGATAAATTTGAAAATGGAAATGTTTTTTCAGCAGCATTTATCAATTCATTTTTGCGGTCGTTAAAAAGAAATACTCTTTCACCAGAACTGGAAGATGCGATAAAAAATATTTTGCATAGTACGGATTATACAGATAAGTATTTTTCCTTAAAAGAGCTGTTTGAACAGTTGAGTGATCTCTGTGCGGCAGCCGAAAAAAAGATTGTACTGATGATTGATGAGGTTGACAGTGCATCGAATAATCAGGTGTTTCTGGATTTTCTTGCTCAGCTTCGTGCTCAGTATATTGAAAGAGATATACAGCCGACATTTCGAGCTGTTATTTTGGCGGGTGTATATGACGTAAAGAATTTAAGGCGGAAAATCCGTCCGGATGAAGTTCATAAATATAACAGTCCGTGGAATATCGCAGCGGATTTTAAAGTGGATATGAGCTTTTCAAGAGAAGAAATTGTAGGAATGCTCGATGAGTATGAAAAAGATTATCATACAGGAATGGATGTGGAATTACTTGCCGGACTGATTAGAGAGTATACATCCGGATATCCATTCCTGGTGTCTAGGATATGTCAGCTTCTGGATGAGGAAATCAGTGTGAAGAAGGAGTATGGCGGTAAGAAGAGTGCGTGGACGAAGAAGGGATTTTTGGAAGCGGTAAGGATTTTGCTTTCAGAAAAAAATATGCTGTTTGAGTCGTTGCGTGAAAAACTGGAAAGCTATCCGGAACTGAATAGTATGCTCTATTCACTTCTATTTACGGGAAAAGCGATTGTGTATAATTATTATGAGACATCAATCAATATTGCGACCATGTTCGGCTTTGTGAAAAATGAAAATGGAGTGCTTGCAGTTTCCAATCGTATTTTTGAAACCTGGTTATATAATCTGTATTTGTCATCTGCGGAGATGCAGAAAAAGGAAATCTATGCGGCATCGTTGATTGACAAGAATCAGTTTATCACAAATGGTTATTTGAATATGAGATTGGTCCTTGAAAAATTTGTGCAGCATTTTCATGATTTATATGGCGACAGTGACGAGACATTTCTTGAAGATGAAGGTAGAAAATATTTTCTTTTGTATTTAAGACCGATTATCAATGGAACAGGCAATTATTATATAGAGACTCAAACCAGAGAGCAGAAACGGACAGATATTATTGTAGACTATTTGGGTGAACAGTATATTATAGAAATGAAGATCTGGCATGGAAAGGAATATAATAATCGTGGGGAAAATCAGTTGATAGAATATCTTAATGATTACCATGTGAAGAAAGGATATATGATCAGCTTTAATTTTAACAGGAAAAAAGAAACCGGTATCAAAGAAATTACAATTGACGGAAAGACAATTATAGAAGCAATTGTGTAACAGTCAGAATTAAAAATTGTGTAACAATCAGAATTAAAAATTGCCAGGCAGGATACAGCATTTTACTGATAATTCATATTCTTTTTTGTGAAAAGTGTTGAAAGAAACTTTCGTTTCCTTAAGAAACTCCGGGAAATCAGGAAAATCAGGTAAGATTTTCGGAGCCTGAAGGGTCTGCTCCAACAAGACGGAAGCCGAGCTTCATCTCGATCGGGATCTGTTCTCCTCTTTCAATACTGTCAAGAAGTAGCTCTGCGCCGCGGATTCCACTGGTTTTGTAGCCGAAATGGATGGTTGGGATTCCTCCGGTGACGGCTTTTAACATCTGGTTATCTCCGAATCCGGTTACTCGGATGGACGTATTTTCAAGGATATAGCGCATTCTTGCACCTGCATCGGCTGCATTTGTCGGAATCTGCTTTTTTAAGTAGGTCTGAATGGCTTCGATTGCTCCCGCTGCTATGGTATCGGTTGCACATGATATGACATCGATATCACATTTGCTTTCCAAAAGATCCAGAGCAGACTCATATCCGGATTCCAGCGTGAAGGCTGAGGTTCGCTTATTTTCCTCGAAAAACGTGACACCTGCATTTTTGAGTCCTGCAATAAATCCGTCCTCTCTTGCGGCACCTGCAGCTTTGTCATCACGAGTAACGCCGATGTAAGCAACTCCTTTTTTACTGAATCCGGCAACGGCCTGTCCCATTGCCTTTCCTGCACCGTAATCGTCGTGGTAAATGCAGTTTGCGTGTGAGGTGCGCTGCCCGATCACGACAACAGGAACCTTTGTCTCTTTTAAAAATTTCCGGTGACCGGCGGTGAACATCGTACCGACAAGAATAATTCCGTCCACCGGATAATTTTCAAATAACCGGAGGTATTCTACTTCCTTTGCAGGGGTGTTGTCGGTTCCGGCAAGAAGCATCTGATAGCCTCTTTCGGCGAGAACACTTTCAATTCCGGCAGTGATCCGGCTGATGGATTCAGAATTGATCTTCGGGACGACCACGCCCACCAGGCTTGCCTTTTTGGTACGAAGCATACGCGCCTGTGCGGATGGCTGGTATCCGGTTTCTTCGATGACTTTACGGATCTGTTCTTTTTTCCCTTCACTGACGTAGCCGCCGTTTAGATATCTGGATACAGCTGCGCTGGAGACACCGGCGAGCTGTGCGATTTCTTTGATGGTCATAATCTGGTAAATGAAACTCCTTTGTATTTGATACTCTTATTATAGTGGAAAGCAAAATAACAGACAAGACCGGAGAAGGGAGAAAATCCAATCTTGGTCTTGCCTGTATTGTTTTGGTTATAACTTTTTAAAATGATGTGAGTGTCAAAAGTAAATTTTGCCGTTCACATCATTATTATAATCTGCGATACAGATTTTTATAGCGTTTTTTGTCCTCTTTCGTTAAGATAACAGCCAGAAGCATGAATGCGACTCCTGTCAGAAGAACGATGACCCAGGTAAAGATCGGCGTATGATTTTTGTAAATAAATCCGATCAAAAGCTGGTACAGACTCATAAATCCGATACGGATGATCTCCATCAGCCCGTGGATTCTTCCGCGGTGGCTGGATGGGATACGCCTGGTCATGTACGGGCTTTCCGCCAGCATGTAAGAAATCTCACCCCATGTCAGTACGACCATTGCCGCATAATAGAACGGGATGTGTCCGGAAAAGAGGATGAACATCACGTAGCCGACCAGTGTCAGTAAAAATCCGTAGATTGTCTTTTTTGGTTCGGAGGATCGCTTCAGAATCTGAGTGATAAGTGGTGTGAAGAGAACAACGATAAAGCAGTTGATGCTTGTAACTGTTCCGAATATCACCGCACCGGTATCCCCGTGTAGACGGATCAGATCCATAGGAAAGAGATAATTATACATCTGGTAAAGTGCTGTGTACCCGCTGGTGATCAGAATGAACAGCAGAACAAGCCGGTTTTCTTTAAGAATCGTCAGCAGGCTTTCCCCGTGGCGTTCGGCCTGATAAATGGCGTTGCCATCACTTTCTTCTTTTTCCGGTGTGATATTCTGTACAAAGAAATAGATCATCACAGAAGAAGTGCCGATGGAAATTCCACTGAGCAAAAATGCAAGCCATAAGTAATTGCGAAACATAAATCCGGCTACAGCAGAAGCCATCACGCCGCCGAGATTTGCTGTCAGATACTGGAGGGAATACCCTCTCTCCCTGTCTTTGCTGAGGGTGATATCCGCAGTAAGCGAATTGTAGGACGGATTTTCCATGTTCTGGCAGGTCGATGCGATAAACATCAGGACAATGGATTTTGTCGTCAGCGGGATTAGTCCGCAGATGATATAAGAAATGACGGAAATCATATCCAGGTAAACGATATTCATTTTCTTATTAAAACGATCGGCCATCTTTCCACCGATCAGATTTGCCGGGATCGTCAGAATCCCCATCAGTGCCGTGATCCAGGCAACCTGCACGGCATTCATCCCAAGCTTCTGGCTTAAGATCATCGTCAGCATCGGACGGACCATTGCCCCCATGGCCGTCACAAAGCGTCCGAAGCATAAGACATAGTTTTCTTTTCTAAGACCTTTGTATTGCGAAATTAGATTCATGATACGTTTTCCCCTTTGCATATTCCCCAATTTTAAACTACTAATAATATACAATGAGGGCACTTTTTTGTCTATCTTATTCCGTCGGGTTTCAGCAAAAAATGGTGGTTGATTGAAGCCGGAAAATGATGTATGTTAGTACTTAGGAAATAGCAGTTGTAGGTGGTTACGACTGAGCGAAAAAGGAGAATATGATGAAATCAGAAGAAGTTACGAGAATACTGGAAAATGCCATCCGTATCGGAAAAGGTGTGATCCGGTATGGAAGTGTCGCATCGTATATTCCGGAGCTTGCCAAGGCAGATAAGAATAAACTGGGGATCTGCCTTTACACAATAGACGGCAATCAATTTGAGACCGGAAATACAGAGGACAGATTTACGATACAGTCCATTTCCAAAGTAATGGCACTGTGTCTGGCGCTGGAAACGTTTGGAGCAGAGTTTGTGTTTGATCATGTGGGCGTGGAGCCGTCGGGAGAGGCTTTTAACTCACTGGTAGAACTGGATAACCGGAGTAACCGGCCCTTTAATCCGATGATCAATTCCGGAGCAATTACGGTTGCAAGTCTGCTAGTGAACCAATATTCCATCGAAGATATGCAGAAGTATATGCAGGAAGTATGCGAAGATCCGGAGATCGCGATAGACGAAGCCGTATTTCAGTCTGAGATGGCGACCTGCGCAAGAAATAAGGCGATTGCCTATCTTTTAAAAAGTAAGGACATCATTGATACCGATGTAGAAGAAAGTGTTACCTTTTATACCAAGATGTGTTCCATGTCGGTAAATGCAAGAGATCTGGCAAGGTTCGGTCTTCTGCTGGCAAATGACGGAGTGCAGCTTTCCACCGGAAAACGTCTGATCTCATCTCAAACTGTGCGGATGGTGCAGACCATTATGCTTACTTGCGGAATGTATGACGGATCGGGGGAATTTGCATTAAGAACAGGAATTCCGACTAAGAGTGGAGTCGGCGGAGGTCTCCTCAGCGTGTCGAAAAAGAAAATGGGAATCGGGATCTACGGACCATCTCTTGACAAAAAAGGAAACTGTATCGCAGGCTGCGAATTGTTGGGATATATTTCAGAAGCACTGCATCTTCACATCTTTGATACCAGAGAGTGGAAGGTAGAAGAATAAAAAAAGACGATACTGCAGAACTCCCTTAGCATGTGGTTTTGCAGTGTCGCTTTTCTTTTATCCGCTTATTTTTCAGAGGATGGAAGACAATTTCCATCTTTAACAATGGTTGGTTCTTTTCCTGCGATCATGGTTACCATGTATCCATTTTTCCCAAAATTGAGTGCAACGACTTTCCCTTTTTTCGTATGGAAAATCTGAATAAGGATATCTTTTGAAGTCGGTTTGTCTTTAAAATAGTTGCTTGGTCTGCTGTTCCCGGTAGGAATCGCACCATTGCCGAATGTATAGCGCGGTTTTGCATTTTTATCTGCACTTTCCAGATAAATAAGTACTTGTCTTGCAACTCGCCGGCTGGATGTATTGACCTCGGTCTGATCTTTGGGATTCCTTTGAAGAGCATTTAATGCACCGTTTGATATTCTTCCGAGCTTTGTCATCTTTTCGCCGCCGATTGTGGAGGTAAACTTGCAAGATTCTTCAAAGCTTTCCGGGTACATAGCATAACATTCGGACAAAGCAGCCTGAGTAGCAGTCCAGACTTCTTTTGCCTCAGTTAAAACAGCCTGCTTTTTTGCTTTTTCAATATATCCTGTCAAAGACGGAATTAGCAGTGTTGCCAGTATTGCAAGAATAGATAGTACAACAATGAGTTCTACAAGTGTAAAGCCGTGTTTTTTATGAATTGTTTTTATGAAAATCACTCCCATTAAAAATATATTGAAAATATGTACAGATACAATTATTTATAATGATATAATACATTCTGATTGAAGAATGGTCAAGACAAATATGGTAATCAGAATACAAGAAATAAGGTAATATATAGATATGAATCAAGTCATGGAAAGAGAGGTCATTAACAGTTAAAGATAAATTATAAAATCATATAAGTAGATATTGAGTTTTA